>JBKPML010000115.1:0-41732 GCA_046732135.1 Actinomycetota bacterium | reverse complement strand
GGTGCCGGGGCCCCCGACCCCGGGCACCCTGTACGGACGCGCGAGCACGAGGTGCACGATGTTCTCGGTCAGATCGTGTTCGGCCGAGGTGATGAACCGCTTGACTCCCTCGACATGCCAAGAGCCATCCGGCTGCGGGATTGCCCGCGTCCGGCCTGCCCCGACGTCCGAGCCGGCGTCCGGCTCGGTGAGGACCATGGTCGCGGCCCAGCCTCGATCGACCATGATCTGAGCAATCTTCTTGTCGCGTTCGGTTCCATTGGCCCACAGAACATAGGCGAACTTGGTCCCGGTGGCATACATGTACACGGCGGGGTTCGCACCCGCGTTCAGTTCATTGATCGCCCACTGGATTGATGGGGGCGCTGGTTGGCCCCCAAGCTCGATCGGCAGCTCCAGCTGCCAGTACGCCGAGTCAATCAAGGCTTGATACGACTTCTTGACTGCCTCGGGAAGGGTTACTGAATGCCTGACCGGGTCAAAGACCGGCGGATTGCGATCTCCCTCGGCGAACGATGCGGCGAGCTTGGTCCGGGCGAGGTGGTCGATCTCGTTGAGGACCGCCACGGCGGTGTCGTGATCGAAGTCTGCGTACGGACCTCTGCCGAGCACTTCATCTCTGTCGAGCACCTCGAACAGGTTGAAGAAGATATCCCGAAGGTTGGATTTGTAGTGGCTCACCACGCACCTCAACGTCTGATGACCCCAAGTTACCTGTCGGTAACGACGGTATCCTACTTGCCGGTAACAAATCTCTCGCCAGGCAAGCCAAGCCGCCTCGGGTGCCGCCGATGACCCGGCGACGTAGGCTGCCATATGGCGTTCTTCCGGCGTCAGGTCGAGCGGGTTCCGGTTTCCGAACCAGCACTGCCCATACCTGCCGAACCGACCGCCGAGGAGGCCCGGCGCACCCTCCTGCGAGTGACCTCCGAGGCGCTGATCTTGCAGGACGAGGCTGATGCGGTTCTCGCCGGTGTCCGTACCCGTCAGCACATGGGCGTCTTGGCCCCACGCGCCGGACCCCTGGTTCGCCGGTTCTTCGCCATGCGCGACCTGCTGCCCAAGCGGTATCCCGATCCAGAGGCGGAACGGCTGCGCGCTCTGCTGGATTCGATCTTGCACCACCATGCACTGTTGCTCTCTATGGCGCTGGATCTGCTTGCCTATGAATGGCGGTCAGAACGGATTGCGGAGCAGGTCGACGCTATCGACGGGATGGGCGCGCCAGGAGGTTGGCTCGAAGACATATACGCCGAGCTCACGGCTTCGGCCGCCCCATTTTCGATATCCCAAGCAACCTTCTGAGGCGTCTTGCGCCAGGGGGCGCGAAAGCACAAGCGGTTCGATAATCTGCCGATGTCCGTTCACGCGGTCGGGTCCAGATCAGGAGTTCAGTGAGCGACAAAACCGAAGATCTCTCGCAGTTTGTTGAGGCTCACGAGCCCAGCGAGATTACCTATGACGAGCAGTTCTATCCCGCTCGCCCCGCACGGCTTCGGCCCCGTGCCAGGCTACGTTTCCTGCCTTGGCGGCCGCGGACGGAGAGGTCCGGTAAAGCCAATGGGGACAATCCCGCCTACGTCGAATGGTTGACCGAACACTCGATGCTGGCCGACGCGACGGTCTTCACCAAGCAGTTCTCGGGTCAGGGCAGCATGTGGCAGAACCCGTTCGCGAACCCGGATCCGCGAGCCGCGATCGAAAAGGCTTCGGTCTGGTTCACGGCTTACCCGATTTCCATGATCACCAAGCCGGGTACGTCATTCCTAGGCACTCTCGGTGATCCCGACCTGTGGACGGCGTTTCAGCAGATCGGCATCGATGGCCTGCACACCGGGCCGGTCAAGAAGGCAGGCGGTATCAACGGATGGGATTCGACGCCCAGCGTAGACGGCCATTTCGACCGGATCAGCACCCATATCGACGAGGCCTTCGGCACTGAGGATGAGTTCCGCTCGATGTGTGAGGTGGCGGCGGCCCACGATGGCACTGTGATCGACGACATCGTCCCCGGTCACACCGGGAAGGGCGCGGACTTCCGGCTGGCCGAAATGAAGGTCGGTGACTACCCCGGCATTTACCACATGGTGGAGATTCCGCCGGAGGATTGGCATCTACTCCCGAAGGTGCCACGTGGCCGAGACTCGATCAACCTGGACTACGAGGCCGAAGATCTGTTGGCGAAGGCCGGCTACATCGTCGGCAAGATGCAGCGGGTGATCTTCCAGGATCCCGGAATCAAGGACACCAACTGGAGCGCGACTGCGTCGGTTGTCGGGCCCGATGGGGTCGAGCGGCGCTGGGTTTACCTGCATTACTTCAAGGAGGGCCAGCCGTCGATCAACTGGCTGGATCCGACGCTGGCCGGCATGCGGCTGGTCATGGGGGATGCGTTGCACTCCCTTGGTGATCTCGGTAGCGGTGCCCTTCGACTGGATGCCAACGGCTTCCTGGGCGTTGAGAAGAGCGCTGAAGGGGCGCCCGCTTGGTCGGAGGGCCACCCGCTGTCCGAGGCCGCCAACCAGCTGATCGCCAGCATGGTCCGGAAGGTTGGGGGGTTCACCTTCCAGGAGCTGAACTTGACAATCGACGACATCAAGAACACCTCCGAGCGGGGCGCTGACCTCTCGTACGACTTCGTCAACCGGCCGGCCTACCACCACGCGATGGCAACTGCCGATACCGAGTTCCTGCGGCTCACTCTCACGCTCGCCCAGCAGGCGAGCGTCGAACCGGCCTCCTTAGTGCACGCGCTGCAGAACCACGACGAGATGACCTATGAGCTGGTGCACTTTGCGACGCTGCATGCGGCCGATTTGTTCGACTTCCGTGGTGGTCGGGTAACCGGTGACCAATTAGCGGTCACCATCCGCGGCGATTTGATCAAGGCGCTGACCGGTGATGCCGGATCGTACAACGCAACCTTCACGACGAACGGCATCGCCTCGACCACCGCCACCATCATCGCTGCGTCGCTCGGGTACACCAAGATCAACAAGCTGAGTTCCGATCAGATCGAGTCGATCAAGCAGGCGCACCTGCTGCTGGCTATGTTCAACGCCCTGCAGCCTGGGGTTTTCGCGCTTTCCGGCTGGGATCTGTGCGGTGCGCTGACCCTGGATCGCAAGCAGGTTGCGCAGCTGCTGACCGATGGCGACACCCGGTGGATCCATCGTTCTGCCTATGACTTGATGGACTACCGGCCCGACGCGAGCGGATCGCATTCCAAGATGCCGCGCGGAATCTGTTTGTACGGGCCACTTCCGGCCCAGCTAGCCGACAATGCCTCGTTCGCGTCCCGGCTGCGGGACATCCTCGCGGTTCGCAAGCGTTACCACATCGCGACGGCCGTCCAGCTCGACGTGCCGTCGGTGTCGCATAAAGCGATGCTGGTCATGGTCCACCAGCTGAGTAATGCAGAGCAGGTCACTGTGCTCAACTTTGGCGCGGAGCCGATCTCGGGTACGGTCCGCTCCGACCACCTCGTGCCGGGCAGCTCGGTGATCGACATGTTCACTGACGTCAAGGCCGGTGTGGTGGATGATCTGCATAGTTTCCAGGTCTCCCTGGGGCCGCATGAGGGGAAAGCCTTGCTCGTGCTATGTCCTAGCGATCATCCGGTGCACGCGCCTGCTTCGTGATATTTGCTCCACCTTCTAGCCTTCGGGATGTGAAGGGTCTCGCGCGGCTGGTGATCGCCCTTGTCGCGTTGCTTCTCGTGGGATGCGGCATCCCGCCACCGGCACCTCAAGCAACGCCGTTGCGCGTGCACTTCACGGCTGCTGGTGACTTCGGCCGCACCACCAACACGACTGACGTGCTGAACACCATCGACGACTTGGACAGCAATCTGACGCTTGCGTTGGGCGATCTCGGTTACGGCAAACCCGGCGAAGAGTCCAACTGGTGCGATTACGTGACCTCCCGGCTCGGCGCCGGATATCCATTCGAGGTGCTGGCCGGCAATCATGAGAGCGACGGTCGCAATGGCATCATTGACGCCTTCGCGGCGTGCCTGCCGAACGAGCTGCCGGGTCTGGTCGGCACGTACGGTCGGCAGTATTACGTCGATGTCCCGGCTGACGATCCGCTTGTCCGGTTCATCTTGATCTCTCCCGGACTGACTTTCCCAGAAGGCGGGTACGACTACGAGGCCGGCTCGGCCCGGTATAACTGGACGGCTGCGGCCATCGACTCGGCTCGAGCCAAGGCGATTCCCTGGGTTGTGGTCGGCATGCACAAGCCATGCATCTCGGTTGGGCGATACATCTGCGAAGCGGGCTCCGAATTGTTCAATCTGCTGCTGTCCAAGCGAGTCGATCTGATCTTGAGCGGCCATGATCACACCTACCAGCGCAGCAAGCAGCTGGCGCTGAGCCCACGGTGCAGGACGCTCCCGGCCGGTTCGTACAACCGCCGTTGCGTCGCGGACTCCGACTCTCGCCTAATCCGAGGTGCCGGCTCTGTCGAGGTGGTCGTGGGCACCGGCGGGAGAGATCAGTACAACGTCTCCAAGTCCGATCCGGAAGCGGGTTACATCACCACGTTCTCGGGCGCGAACTACAACGTCACCTATGGCGTGTTGGATGTCACGCTGACTCGGGTGGCCTTGCAGGCCGCCTTTATCGAGGGCAAGGACGGAGCGCGGCACGACGAATTCTCGATCACAGCAGCGTCCGGTTGATCTGGTGGAGCGAGCTCAGGGTCGATGGACTGCTCGGCATACCGGCATATCGTGCAGTGAGAATGCGAACTGAACCACGACCTGGGCAGTCTCGTCTCAAAAAGGGAGCCACATGGCCGGAGACCAATGGCTGCGGAGGACACAAGGGGACAGTGTGAGCGGCGCGCAGAAGGAGGCTGCGCTGCAGGCGCTGCATGACCGCCATGCAGCTGAGTTGTGGCGATTCGCCCTACGGCTGACCCACGATCGGCAGGCAGCCGAGGACGCGGTTCAGGAAGTTTTGCTGAAGGCCTGGAAGGACCCGGGGCTTGTCGATCGCGAGGATGCTGCGGCGCGGGCCTGGTTGTTCACTGCGACGCGCAACGTCATCATCGATCGTTGGCGAAGCGCGGCGTCACGTCATGAGCTGCACACGGCCGACCCGCCGGAGGGTGACCAGGGCGATGCCACCAGCGTGGTGTTGGATCGGTGGCTCATAGCCGATGCGCTCGGCTCACTCTCAGCGGAACACCGGTCAGTGATCAGCGCCGCGTACTTCGAAGGCCGCTCGGTCGCCGATATCGCGACTCGGTATCGGATCCCCGAGGGCACCGTCAAGTCGCGACTTCACTACGGGCTGCGGACGCTGAAGTTGATCTTGCAGGAGAAAGGAGTAACTCGGCCGTGAATACCATCGACCGGTACGCACTCCTCGACGCGGCGTACGTGCTTGGCGCGTTGTCTCCAGCGGAGCGGCGCGAGTTTGAGGAGCATTTGGCTGGGTGCGCTGCCTGCCAGGCTGCAGTATCTGAGCTTGCCGGAATGCCGGGTCTGCTCGCCCAGGTGTCGCCGGACGACGCCGCACTGCTAGCCGAGCAAGCGTCCCAAGCTGCTGAGGAAGACGCGCCACCAAAGAATCTGCTGCCCGAAAGCATCGCCGAGCAACGGAAACGGCGCCGGCGTCTGGTGACTGGCCTGGTCGCGGCTGCTGCGGCATTGGTGTTGATTGTCGGTGGGATCGCCTGGAACACCGGACTGCTACCGCTCGGCCAGCCAAGGTCGCCCTTCCTGCTTGCCTTCTCGCACGTACAGCCAAGCACCATCACCGCGACTGTCGAGGTCGTCCCGCAATCCGAAGGAACCGACTTCAAGGTGGAATGCCAGTACGGAGCAAATGGCGCTCACCCTAAGGAGGCCTACGACACGTACGGGATCTGGATCGTCGACCGGTCCGGCTCAGCCGTGGAGGCAAAAACGTGGCCGGCGAAGCCGAACCGCGTGATGCGGCCGGAGGCCCACTCGCCGCTTCAGGTATCGAGAATTGAGTCGGTTGAGATTCGGGATTCGGCAGGCCAAACGCTGCTCCGCGCGGACGTGCGCTGACCTCGCGTGGAAGAGTAAGTCTTGACCCCTTGACCCCTGGCAGGAGGACAGGACGTGGCCATCAAACCTGAACTGATATCGCGCGACGCGCAGCCCTATGTCTCGATAACCAATGTCGTAGCGATGGGACATCTGGGTGAGCAGCTACCGACGCAGACTGGCGAGGTCTTCGGCTGGCTGGCGGAGCGCGGCATTCAGCCTGACGGACCCCCGTTCTGGAAGTACAACCGGATCGACATGGAGGGCGAACTCGAAGTGGAGGTGGGCGTCCCGACGGCGGAGGAGGTTTCTGGTGATGACCGAGTTCAGGGGCATCGGCTGCCCGGTGGCAGCTACGTGATGGCTCAACACGTCGGCCATCCGGACACACTGGTGGATGCGACACGTGAATTGCTCGAGTGGGCGGACGCGAAGGGTCTTCGCTGGGACAAGTCTGAGTTAGCCAACGGAGAGCTTTGGGCAGCTCGTGTGGAGGAGTACCTCAACGATCCCATGAGCCAGCCGGATATGAACAAGTGGCAGACGAATCTGCTCTTCAAGCTGGCTGACTAGGCCCGATGTGAGCTGGCGGACTCGGATCGCTTCCGCCCTCGCGCCGGGCGAGCGGCGTTCGGTGCTGGGTATGGCGGCGCTCATCGTCGCGCTGCACCTGGTCGGTTGGGGACTGCTGGCGGGCATTGTGGCGCCGCACTCGTTCCAGATCGGTTCGGGCCAGGTGTTCGGTATCGGGCTCGGCCTGACCGCGTACGCGCTTGGTATGCGGCATGCGTTCGATGCGGACCACATCGCCGCTATCGATAACACCACTCGCAAACTCATGTCGGCCGGGCGGCGGCCGCTTTCAGTTGGCTTCTGGTTTTCCCTTGGACACTCATCGATCGTGCTCGGCCTGGTTGCGCTTCTGGCCTTGGGTGTGCGGGCGCTCGCCGGGGTGTCGAGCGACTCCTCTGCACTGCAGGGCGCCACCGAAGTGATCGGTGCCGCCGTCTCGGGGGCGTTCCTCTATCTCATCGGCATTGTCAATCTGTTGATCTTGATCGGCATCGTGAAGGCAGTCCGACGGCTCCGCGATGGCGAGTTCAGCGAAGCGGCCCTGGATGCGCAGCTGGCGAAGCGTGGCGTGCTGAGTCGCATTCTGGCTGGGGCGACCAAGACGGTACGCAAGCCGTGGCACATGTATCTGGTCGGGTGCGCCTTCGGGCTTGGCTTCGACACCGCGACCGAGGTTAGCCTCCTGGTGCTTGCCGGTGGCGCGGCTGCTTTCAGCGTGCCCTGGTACGCCGTGCTGACGCTGCCGATCCTCTTCGCCGCCGGCATGAGCCTGCTGGACACCATAGACGGCTGTCTCATGAATTTCGCGTACGAATGGGCGTTTTCTCGACCCGCCCGGAAGATCTTCTACAACGTCACCGTCACCGGAGTGTCGGTCGCGGTTGCCCTGATCATCGGCACCGTGCAGCTGGTGTCGATCATTGTCAACAGCCTGGGTTTGTCGAGCGGGCCGGCCGCCTATTTGGCCAGCCTTGATCTCTCCGCGGTCGGGCTGGTCGTTGCCGTGGGGTTCTTTGGCATGTGGCTGCTGGCGCTGGTCATCTGGCGCTTCGGGCATATCGAGGAGCGGTGGACTCGCCGCCTTCAGCCGACGGACTAGTAGCTTCCAGCAGCCTCGCCTGGAGCCGCTTTCGTCGTCAACGAATGCAAGCCGTGCAAAGCGAGCGGGTAGCCTGCCACACCGAAGCCGACCACGATAGCAACGGCGACCGGTGCCAGGTATGAGTGCTGACGAAACGGCTCCCGCGCATAAACGTTGGAGATGTGCAGCTCGATCACCCGTAGCCCGGAGCCCACGATTGCGTCATGCAACGCGATGCTCGTGTGCGTGTAGGCGCCGGCATTGATCACCGAGCCCACCAGACGGCCGTCCTGTTGCGCGCGGCCAGCCTGGTGGACCCATTCGACGAGTTCGCCCTCATGGTTGGACTGCCGAAAGTCCAGTTCCCAGCCCAGCTCGGCTGCCGTCGTACGGCAGGTGTCGGCGACGTCGGCCAGCGTTTCTGATCCGTATATTTCCGGTTCACGATCACCCAGCAAGTTGAGGTTGGGACCGTTCAGCACCAGCACTGTCGTCATCCGCCACACTCCTGTCCGATGGGCTCTGGGGCGATCGTGCCATGCCTGATGGCCACTGTTCAGCAGATTCCTGTCCTCGGCATCACGTAACGTGCCGATGTGTGATGGAGGGGGCGGTGGCATGAAGCGCGGCGAGGTATTGGCCTTTCGAATTCGCGCTCAGCAGCTGGATCGGCCGACGGCATCACGAGCCGTGACTGATGCTGACATCTTCGACTTCGGCGTGCAAGACACCGGTCGAGATGGTGCCAGCTGGGCGCTGGCAAATCGAGGAGTGCCGCTCGCGAGCTCGAGCGATCTGGAATCGGCACCGAATGTGGCTCTTGCCTGGACGCTTCGCGGAGCACCCCACTTTTATCGCCGGCAGGATCTGCCGGACGTCCTTGTCGCGACGTCACCGTTCTCCGATAAAGATGCCGCCAAGCGGGTGATCGGTGCCGACAAGCCGCTGAAGGAGGCTGGTATCGGCGCTCTCGATGGGCTAACCGAAGTTGCGACTCAGTTGCGGGTTGTGGTCACAAAGCCAATGTCCAAAGGCGAGGTCTCGACTGCACTGACCAAAAAGTTGTCCGCGCCCTATGTTCGTTACTGCGTGCCGTGCGGAGCCACTCACTCCTGGGAGCAGCCGTTTCGTCTCGGTGCGCTCTACGCCGGCCTTGAACTTGAGCCGGGGACTTCGCCGCCCGTTCTGCATAGGATTCCGCGGTGGCCTAAGCGTGAGCCGGGTCCTGCTGAAGACCCTTTGTCGGCACCAGAACGCTTCCACCCGATCCGGAACTACCTCCGTTTCTTAGGTCCTGCGACGCCGAACGATGTCGCAGCTTTCCTCGATGCGCCTGTGGCCGAGGTCAAAGCTCATTGGCCCACGGACGCCGTCGAGGTCACAGTCGACGGCAAGCCGGGTTGGATGTTGGAAGGAAGCGAAGGCGGCGAACACGGAAACGATCTTGTCCGGCTCCTCGGTGGTTACGACCTCTATCTGCAGGGCAGGGACCGCCATGTGATCGTTCCGGACAAGGCTCGACACAAGCTGCTGTGGCCGGTGCTTGGTCGGCCGGGTGCAATCTTGTCCGGCGACGAGATCATTGGCACCTGGCGGCCGAAGGCGGCGAGCGGTGCGTTCACCCTTCGCCTTGATCTGTGGAGCAAGATCACCAAGTCAGTCCGGGCCAGGATCGAGGCCGAGGCAGAGCGACTCGCTGCTCACCGTGGGCTGATCTTGGCAGGTCTTGATCAGGACGGCTGATCCGGGGCTAGCTACCTGGGCGCCTCCCACGCGACCTCATCGGCGGACTTGTCAGCGCGGATGCCCTTCCACACCGGGTGGCGGAGCCGACCCGGCTCGGTTAGCTCACCGTAGGTGACTTCGCCAACAAGGGTCGGGCTCACCCAATGGGCATCGCGGGAGTCCTCCCGCGGCACGTCCATGAAGGGACTTGTCTTGCTGGTTAGGGGCTTCAGCAGAGCTTCGATCTCGTCAAGCTGATGATCGTTGAAACCCGAGCCGACCCGGCCGAGATAGTGAAGCCCATCCGATGTCGGAATCCCAATCAGCAACGCGCCGACTCCACCTGCGCGTCGCCCCTGGCCCGGCCGCCAGCCGCCGACCACAACTTCCTGAGTCTTGTGCAATTTGATCTTGAGCCAGTTCTTGGACCGCTGTCCGGGCTGGTAAGTGGATTTCCGGCGCTTCGCCACAACCCCCTCAAGCTCCAGCTGCCTGCTGGTCTCGATGGCGGCCTTGAGATCACCCTCGAAGATCGGCGGCACTTGGATCCGAGAACCAGGGTGCGGTTGCACAAGCTCTTCCAGGACGGCGCGACGCTGCAGGTAGGTCTTCTTGATAAGCGACTGGCTGTTGAGCTCCAGAATGTCGAACAGCATCAGCTGCGCGGGATAGACCTTTGCCATTCGTTCGATATCGGCAGTCCTGGTGAGGTTGATCCGATGTTGCAGCAAGCCGAACTGTGGCCGACCCGCCTGGTCGAGAACCACGACCTCACCATCCAAGATCGCGCTCTGGACATCGAGCTGGGCGAGGTCGTCGACAACATCGAAATAAGCGGCCGTGTCGTTTCGACCCTTACGGCTGAAGAGCTGCACGTGGCCATCCGCGAGATAGGCGATCGCACGGACTCCGTCCCACTTCATCTCGAAGGCCCAATCGGTGTCATCGCCGAAGTGTTCGACATCGGTGAGCGTGGCAAGCATGGGCTCCACATGCTCAGGGAATGCGGCCAATTCTGTTCGCTCGGGCGATCTACCGACGCTCGGGAACGCGTCGGATTCAGCACCCGCCAAGTCTTCTGGGTCGGTCTTCATCAAGTGGATCAGCCAGTTCTTATCGGCCTGGTCGCTGCCGCCGGTATGAATAAGGGCGAACTTGCGGACGCCGCCCAAGCCGCCGTCAGGTTGGCCGAAAAGAGTGAAGATAACCTCCTTGCCTTCAACCCACTTGTGCAGCCGGTAGGTTCCGGTATCCCAGATCAGGACCTTTCCGCCGCCGTACTCGCCCTTCGGAATGTCACCGGCGAAGGTCAGATACTCCATCGGATGATCTTCGGTCTGAACCGCCAGGTGGTTGATCTTGGGATCGGTCGGCGGCGCTTTGGGCACGGCCCAGCTGACCAGCACCCCGTCGCGCTCGAGCCGAAGGTCATAGTGCAGGCGGCGCGCGTGGTGCTCCTGGATCACGAATGACTGCCCCGAGCGATCATGGTTGGGGGCTGCGCTGGGCACCGGCTCGGGGGTCTTGCCGGCATCCCGCATGCTGCGGTACTTGGCCAGCTTGTCGGTTTCCGCCCTGGCACCATCAGCCAGGGATCCGATGAGATCGCCCAGCTCGGCAATGCGATCTGCCATCTCGCCGTAGTCCAGCTGGCGAAGATCAGGCGAGGCGAGCTCCTCCCAGGTCCTTGGCGCAGCAACGGTCGGATGCTGCCGCCCGCGGAGCGAATAGGGCGAGATGGTGGTTTTGGCGCCATTGTTTTGGCTCCAGTCGATGAAGACCTTGCCTTCCCGTTCCGATCGCCTCATCGAGCTGATCACCCGGTCCCGATGATCAGACTCCATTGCCATCGCCAGTTCCCGCGCGAGCTCGGTTGCCTGATGCGTCGACAGCGAACCGTCAAGGTGCGCGTAGAGGTGAATGCCTTTGCTCCCGCTGGTCACCGGCACCGGTTCGTGCCCGATATCGCTCAGAATGTCTCGGACCAGCAGGGCTATCTCCGCACACTCGGCCAGACTCACACCCGGACCTGGATCAAGATCAAGTACCAGCCGGTCGGGATTGCGCGGCTCTCCGTTGGGGGCGAACTTCCACTGCGGCACGTGGATCTCCAGGGCCGCGAGCTGAGCCAACCAGGTGAGCGTCGCCAGATCGTTGATAACCGGATAGTCGTTGTCATGATCTCTATGGGCGATCTTGTAGCGCTGCACCCAGTCCGGCGTCCCTTTGGGAAGATCCTTGGCGAAGAAGACCGTTGGCTTCGCCTCGCCGCTGCCAACGCCGTCTGGCCAGCGCTTCCGGGTTGCTGGCCGTTCCTGCAGGTGGGGCAGCATCACGGAGGCCACCTGAGCGTAGTAGCCGATCACGTCTGCCTTGGTGGTCTTGGTTTCGGGATAAAGAATCTTGTCGAGGTTGGTCAGCTTGATCGGACGACCGTCCACGGTGACGGTTTGATCTGATGCTGCCGCCATGAGACCAGTATCCAAGGGCGCTGGTAGTGCGACCTCACGATCAACGTTGTACCGTCGCAGCATGCGGGCGATCTGGAAGGGCGCGATCACCTTTGGGCTGGTCAACGTCCCGGTTCGGCTCTACGGCGCGACCGAAGATCACGATGTCGAGCTGCACCAGGTTCATGACAAGGACGGCGGGCGGATTCGCTATCAACGCCGTTGCGAGGTCTGCGGCAAGGTCGTCGAGTACGAGCACATCGACAAGGCCTTCGCCGAAGGATCGAAGACCGTTGTGCTCACCGAGGATGATCTCAAGTCGCTACCGGAGGAGCGCAGCCGTGAGATTGAGGTTGTCGAGTTCGTTCCGTCGGAGCAGATCGACCCGATCATGTTCGATCGCAGCTACTTCCTGGAGCCGGAGAAAACCGCGGTCAAGGCGTATGCCTTGTTGCGGCGGACGCTCGAGGAGACTGACCGGACGGCCATCGTGCAGTTCTCCCTGCGGCAGAAGACCCGGCTCGGTGCCCTTCGGTCGCGGGACAAGGTGTTGATGTTGCAATCGCTACTCTGGGATGACGAGGTCCGGGAGGCCGATTTCGAGAGCCTCGACAGCGACGTACGGGTTTCAGCGCAGGAGCTGAAGATGTCTGCTTCGTTGGTCGACAACATGTCCACCGATTTCTCGCCCGACAAGTTCAGCGATGACTACCAGGAGCAACTTCGCCAGCTGATTGCCGCCAAGCTGAAACACGGCGACGCGCTTGACACGGCGGCGACCTTTGGTGAAGAGCCCGAAGCGCAGCCCGAGGGCGAGGTCATTGACCTGATGGAGGCGCTGCGGCAAAGCGTGGAACGTAACCGCGCCAGCCGTGCCGGCCAGCAGGAGAAGCAGACTGCATCGGGCGGCGCAGCCAAGCCGGCCAGCAAGGCGCCAGCCAAAAAGGCCGCAAAGAAGTCCGCGGCGAAGAAGGCACCGGCAAAAAAGGCAGCGGCGAAGAAATCCCCCGCTAAAAAGACGGCGAAGTCGGTGCGCAAGGCGAGCTGACCCCATCTGCCCCACATCTGGGCAAACCCGTATCCTGACCGACGGGCCTTCCATCCTGGCCCGAAGGGGGATTCGAAATGGGAATCGGTCTTGGCATCGCCTTGATCGTCATCGGGGCGATTCTGTTGTTTGCGCTGAACCTGGACATTCCGTTTGTGTCGGATGACACGCTCGGAATCATCCTGATTCTGGCTGGCGTGCTGACCCTCGTTCTCGCGTTGATTTTCAATTACCAGCGCGGCCGCACAAAGCACGTTCAGGAGAGCCGCTACGACGGACCTCCGAACGTCGTCTGACGGCTAACGGCTTGGGCTGCGGATGTCGGCGGCGGCAGAGGGGCGCGTCGAGTTCAAGGACCTCTGCCTGGACGTCAATGACCTAGGTGCCGCGGCGGGGTTCTGGGCTCCGGTGCTGGGTCTTACCGCCGAACTACGTGATCGAGCGGCGCTGCTGACTGACGGCGTTGCTCAGCACGCCGTATGGCTGAACCTGGTACCCGAACCGCGATCGGTCAAGAATCGGGTGCATATCGACTTGCACACCGGCAGTATCGAGAGCCTCCTAGAACGCGGTGCCAGGGTTGTTTCCGAGCAAGATCACTGGACGGTTATGGCCGACCTTGAAGGCGGCGAATTCTGCGCGTTCGTGCGCGATCCCGACACCTTGCCGAGCTACCGGCTCTATGAGCTCGTGGTCGACGCCGCTGATCCAGAGCGGATCGCAGCGTGGTGGGCGTCGCGCTTCGGATCCGTTGCGAGGACCGACCCGCAGCAGGGGTTCAGCTGGATCGAGTCGGCTGCCGGCCTGCCATGGGAGGTGGTCTTCAGTGCCGTTCCAGAGCCCAAGACGGTGAAAAATCGCGTCCACTGGGACGTCTTTGGCGAGACCGACGCTCTGTTACCGATGGGCGCGAGGCTGCTGCGAAGACGCGATCAAGAGATCGGCTGGGACATACTGGCAGATCCCGAAGGCAACGAGTTCTGCGTCTTCGATCGGCCCGGCTAGGGGGACTCGAGCGCGCGACCAGGGAAACACCCGCCTGACTAGGCATGACAGTCACCCGTGTCAATTTGACACAAGTGGACATATCTGGCCGATCTGGCGGCTCCACCCCAGCGAGCTCCCAGCATCCCGAGGTCGGAGGGGGACGGAATCCAGGCTAAACATTCCCGAGTGTCTGGATTTCATGGACATGTATTTCTGTCGCTGGCAGGATATGCGCGGCATCGACCTCCGAAGAAGGGGAAAACATGGTCCTGCGCGATAAGAAATCGGTTGCCGCGCTCGTTGGCTCAATCACAGGAATGGCCTTGCTCTCGTTTCCAACAGCCGCAGCGGCCGAGCCTACGGGCGCCCAGGCGTCCCTGACGGGTGCTGGATCAGGCCAGGTGTTAATCGCACCCTATGCGAAGCTTCACGGAAGGTTCGCAGCTGCAGTCACGATCAATGTCCACGGCGCTAGCCCGGACACGACGTATACGGTCACTCGCTACCCGGATCTCAACCCTGATGGGGATTGCACGAGAGACCTTGGCCCTCGTCCCACAGGTGCATTAGAAACCTCGGCGGGTGGCGCGGGCGCGGCCCACTTCGACCTGCAATTGCCAACAGGAACCCCCTTCGTCTCCGGCACGAGCTTCGATGTGGAGTGGGTGCTGGCCGGCAGCGACGGATCTGAACTGGTTAGCGAGTGCGTCACGGTAACGGTGAAGTAGCGCTGGTGGCCAGTAGTCGTTAGCGGCTAAGGCTGTGGATAACTTTTCGGCAGCGCCTCGCATGGACCAAGATGCAAGTCAAACTGATGAGCGTCGGCGTTCAGCTGTTGCCCGTGTTGTGGGTTGCGCTTGCCGTTGAGGCAACCTGGCTGCGCATGGCGTTCAGCATTCCCACCACCGATGAGACTCGAGTGGACCGAAGGTTTGTCCTCATCGGCGCCATCCCGTTGGGTCCGGGGAATGCCTGAGGTTCGCTCGGCCGCTTTCCGGAGCCGCGATATTGCACGTATGTTGCATGGCCTGCCGTGGTGCCAGGCGGTGGATCACGAGGGCATTGTGATCATCAGCTACGGTGTCGTCCGCGGGGCCCGGCAGCCGTGATTGCGTACTCGAGCAACGCCGTCCCGGTCTTGGTGTAGATCCTGTGCCTGATCAGCTGGAGGTTAGCGCGGATCGGCGACTCCGGTACCAGCGGCACCCCGCCGCCGAGCATCACGGGGACGATCGCGACCTCAATTCGGTTGACAAGCCCAAGCTCAAGCATGCTGCGGAACAAGGCACCGCCCCCGAAGAGCCAGATGTCCTTGCCAGGCTGGTCTCTCAGGGCAATGACCGTATCTGAGGGATCGTCCGAGACCATCACGCCCCGGTGATCGGCCTGCCGTAGCGTATGTGAGAAGACGTAGGAATCTATGCCCGGCATCGAGCCGCCCTGGTTCGTCCGGGTCGCCTCGTACGTCTTCCGACCCATCAGGATCACATCGAAGCGCGCCAACATCGCACCGAAGTCGATATCGGGATCGATGACGATCCAGTCAGCCTCACCTCGAGGCCCGGAAATATAGCCGTCGAGGCTCATTGCGACCGAGTAGACAACCTGGCGCACGGCGCATCCTCCGCATCAACCGCTAAATCGCTGGAAATCCAACGCTCGATTGCCAAACGAGGGAGCGACGCGCCGGATGTCAGCAGGATTGCACTCAACGAGCGCAAGATTTCCAGGTTGCGATGGAGATCGGCTAGTCAACGAGCTTCTCGCGTAGTGCTGCTCTCCGCTGCTCTGCCGCCGTTGCGGCCTGCCGTAGCTGCTGAGCATGCTTGCGGGCGTCACGAGCCTCGGCTCTGGCATCGCGTTCTTCGCTCTCGGCCTGCCGAAGCTCGGTTCGCAGCTCGTCGATCTTGTCCGCGAGTTCCTCGGCCCGGGTCGTGGCCTGGTCGGCGACCTCTGCCGCATCGCTGGCAGCGCTGATCGCCTCTTCCCAGTCGCGGGTTGCATCGTCAAGTTGCTGCTGTGCCGCGCGTCGAGACCGGTCAGCCTTCGTCTCACCGTCGGTGGCCACCCGCGCTACTTGATCTTGGTCCTTGTCCCTTGCGTCGGTGACCGACGCCGCAAGTGCGGTCAGCAGATCAGCGGAGAGATCCGAGGTCTGAGCAGTTGGTCCGAACCCGCCGTAGGTTGCAGCCTGGGTGAGCCGGCCCTTTCGCGCCAAATCAGCGACCTCGGTGTCGCCAAGGGCAGCCTGCAGGGTCTGGCTGACCTCCTGAACAGTCGCTTCCGTCGGCGCATATCCGGCCGACTCCGCCAGGTCGACCGCAAGTCGAGTGAGCGAATCGACAGCGGTACGGCGCTGTTTCGACAGCTGGCGAAGCTCATCTCCGGCGCTGCGCTGCTGGGCATCTTGTAGCGCGCGACCAAGATCAAGAAGCTGTGCGACCTCAATCGCGTTGCTCCTTGCCAGGAGATTCACCATCCATGCGGTCCGCGTCGGCCGGCGGAGCTGACCGATCTGCTTGGCCAACGCGCGATCACCCGCCTGTCGCGCGTCGCGGACTCGCTCGGAGCGACGTTCGACGAACTCGTCCGGGGAGATGCCATAGAGCTCGTCGGTGACTTGCTCGAGGTCCATTGGCTAGCCGCCTGCGGTATCGGGACGGTTGAGATCCGAATTCGGAGGGTTTTCGAACCTGGCAGCAGAAGTCGCTGTGACAAGCGACGTGGCCCTGGTAGAGCCGGTCAACGTAACGGTGGTGTTGTCGATCAACCTCGTTGACCCGATTCTCGCCGCGACAATTATCAGCGCTTCGCCGTCGAACTCGTCCAGCACGGGTACGAAGGTGTCCGGATTGACGAGTGCGACATAGTCCAGTGAGAAGGCTGGATCACGTTCGGCCTTGGTAAGGATGTCCCGGGCCGTGGCCAGACATGTGCCAGCAGAGGGCTGACCCGCAGCGGTGCGGAGCGCCACGGAGAGCGAACGAGCGAGGATCCGTTCATCGGGTGAGAGATAGGCATTGCGGCTGGAGATCGCCAGTCCATCGGCCTCCCGTACGATCGGCGCTCCCACAATCTCGACACCTGCGTTGAGATCAATCACCATTCGGCGGATGCAGGCCAGCTGTTGAGCGTCTTTCTGGCCGAAGACCGCGACATCGGGACGGACCAGATTGAACAGCTTGGCCACGACGGTCAACACCCCGTCGAAGTGACCGGGGCGTGATCGGCCCTCAAACTCGGCACCGAGTCGTCCTGCTGTGACTGACACCGAGCGATCGGCCGGATAGAGATCCGCCGCGAACGGCACGAATACCAGGCCGACGCCATCCTCGCGACAGATCTGCAGATCTTGGCCTAGCGGCCGTGGATAGCGCCCGTAATCCTCGTTCGGTCCGAACTGCAACGGGTTGACGAAGATGCTCACGACGACGACATCGGCCATCGATCGGGCCAACGTGATCAAGGACCGATGGCCGGCATGCAGCGCGCCCATGGTGGGGACGAGCGCAACTCGCTTCCCAGGCTTGATCGACGCCAGCTGGGCGGTCAGCTCCGCAATATTTTGCGCGACGATCATGAACCGCCTCCAGGCGTCGTGGGAAAGGTGTGCTCTGCGCTTGGGAACGCGCCGCTTTGGACTTCATTCACGTACGCGCTGGCCGCATCACCTATCACCTTCGCGAGGTTCGCATACTGTTTGACGAAGCGTTGTACCTTGCCTCGCCGCAGCCCGGCCATGTCCTGCCAGACGAGGACCTGGGCGTCGCAATCCGGCCCCGCGCCAATGCCGACTGTCGGAATGGCCAGTTCCGCGGTCACCTGCTTGGCTAGATCGCCGGGCACCATCTCCAAAACCACCGCGAAGGCGCCGGCATCTTCCGCCGCATGTGCGTCGTCAAGGAGCTTCGACGCGCTGTCGCCTCGGCCCTGCACCCGGTAGCCACCCAACTGGTGCTCGCTCTGCGGGGTGAAGCCGATATGACCCATGACCGGGATACCGGCTGCAGTCACCTTTTGAATTTGATCTTGGACCCGAACGCCGCCCTCGAACTTGACCGCGTGGCAGCCGCCCTCCTTCATGAACCGGATGGACGTCTGCAGGGCTTGCGACGGCCCGTCCTCGTAGGAGCCAAACGGTAGGTCACCGATCACGAACGCGCGCCGAGTCGACCGTACGACGGCGCGGACCAGGGGCAGCAGCTCGTCGATGGTCACTGGCAAGGTGGTCTCATAGCCGAGGACATTGTTGGCGGCAGAGTCGCCGACCAGAAGCGCCCACACTCCTGACTCATCGAAAATCTGAGCGGTGTACTGGTCATAGCTGGTGAGCATCGCCCAACGCTGCCCATCGCGCTTTGCGGCGGCGAAGTCCGTGAGGCGGATTCGACGCCCGGGCGGGTTATCGGGTGGCTGAGTCATGGATACGTTCTTTCCGAACGGGCCGGGGCAGCGTGCCTGCGCCGTCGGCAAACGTAACGCACCCGTCCGCTTTTTTGTTCGCTCGCGATTTCCAGCGACCAACCCACGCTCGCGAAGCCTGTTTCACAAACGGGAGAGCACCAGCGCTGACCGGGTACGGCTGACGCCGGGATAGTTCCGAATGACGCCCAGAACCTTCTCCAGGTGGCTGGTGTCGGCGGCTCGCACCCGGAGAATCCCGTCAGATTCCCCCGTCACGGTGTAGGCCTCGACCACCTCGGGAATGGTCCTGACCATCTCTCGCATCCGATCGGGTGGCACACGGCCTTCGCAGTACAGCTCCACGAACGCCTCGATACTCCAACCCAACGCGGTCGGCTCCAGATCAACGGTGAAACGCCGGATGGCACCTTCCCTCCGGAGCCTGTCAACCCGCCGTTTCGTGGCGGCTGTCGATAGGCCGATCCGCTTCCCGAGCCCGGCGAAGCTGGCTCGGCCATCGTCGACGAGCAGCGCAAGAAGTTTGTGGTCAAGTCCATCAAGACGCAAAATTGTGACCTCACAATCGCGTCAACTATATCGTTCTTGTGAAACGCGTGGCCTAGCCTAGATGCGGAGGAGGTAA
Organism: Actinomycetota bacterium; assembly: GCA_046732135.1. GTDB lineage: Bacteria > Actinomycetota > Actinomycetes > Propionibacteriales > Propionibacteriaceae > Microlunatus. The sequence goes on along the minus strand of JBKPML010000115.1, from coordinate 22,796 downwards.
CCGCGGATGACCACGACCATTCCTGGCCCAACAGCGGTCGATGTGCTCGCAATGGAAGACGATCACGTCGCCCACAACTACGCGCCGCTCGACGTAGTGATCACCCGAGGTACCGGCGCAGTTGTGACGGATACCCATGGCGACGAATACCTGGACTTTCTGGCTGCCTATTCGGCGACCAACTTCGGCCACGGACATCCGGTGCTCGTCGCGGCAGCGCGTGCGCAGCTCGACAGGATCACTCTCACCTCGCGCGCATTCCACTCCGATCAGCTCGGTCCCTTCGCGGCCTCACTGGCTGCGCTGGTCGGCAAGGACATGGTGCTGCCCATGAACACCGGCGCAGAGGCCGTTGAGTCGGGGATCAAGGTTGCCCGTAAATGGGGTTACGAGGTGAAAGGGGTGCCAGCGGGGCAGGCCAAGATCATCGTCGCCTCCGGCAATTTCCACGGCCGCACGACCACGATCATCAGTTTCTCCGACGACCCCGACGCCCGCGGGGGGTATGGCCCGTACACCCCGGGCTTTCTCACCGTCCCGTACGGGGATCTCGATGCCATGCGGACGGCGATGACTGAAGACGTCGTGGCGGTCTTGATCGAGCCCATTCAAGGGGAGGCTGGCGTACGGATTCCGCCGCCGGGTTACCTGCCCGGGTTGCGCGAGCTCACCCACAGCCGCGGCGTTCTGCTGATGGTCGACGAGATCCAGTCAGGTCTCGGTCGGACGGGCCGAACCCTGGCATGCGAACACGAAAATGTGACAGCTGACGTCTACCTTCTCGGTAAGGCTCTCGGCGGTGGCATTGTCCCGGTCTCAGCTGTGGTGGCTGATCAGAACGTCCTGGGTGTGCTGCGGCCTGGTCAGCATGGGAGCACCTTCGGTGGCAACCCGCTTGCCAGTGCGGTGGGTCATGCAGTAGTCGACCTGCTGGAAACCGGCTACTACCAAGATCGCGCCGCTCGACTGGGGATTCAGTTACAGGATCGGCTGCAGGAACTCATCGGACGCGGCGTCGTCGCAGTGCGCTGCCGCGGACTGTGGGCCGGGGTGGACATAGAGCCAGCGTTGGGCACCGGCCGTGATCTTTGCCTAGCACTCGCCCGGCGCGGCGTGTTGGCCAAGGACACCCATGGCTCCACGATCCGGCTGGCCCCGCCGATCGTGATCGCTGAGGCGCAGCTCCAGTCCGGCCTCGATCAACTTGAGCTGGCCCTCAAGGATCTTGCTCGGCGCTGACAGACCCGATCGTTAGGGAACGGGGTGGCGGGCATCGTACGCCATGAACCGTCGTTGGCGCAGGGTGACGACGGTCAGCAAGCCCACGCAGGTCAGGCCGCCGAGTAGTGCGGCCAGTCCTTCGTTGAGCCAGCTGGCCTCGGCGCCGAGGACGAGGTCGCCCAAACGCGGGCCACCGGCGACGACCACGATGAAGACGCCCTGCAATCGGCCGCGCATCGAGTCCGGCGTCGCGGTCTGCAGAATCGTCTGCCGGAAGACCGAGCTCACCGAATCCGCGCCGCCGGCAATGGCGAGGAAGATCATCGCCGCAATGAGACCGGCCACGACAATCGACGTAGGGTTTGTTGCTCCGACAATGATCAACACGGCGCCAAAGGCCGCGACCGACAGTCCGTAGATCACGATCGCCAGATAGATCAATCGCCCTTGCCAACGAGCGCGGACCAGCCCGCCGGAGAAGAATCCGGCCAGCACGGCGCCAGCAGCGAAGGCGGTGTTCAGCAAGCCAGTGGTCGTTGCGCCGCCACCCAGAAACACCACGCCTACAGCGGGCAACAGCACTCGTGGCATGGCAAAGATCATCGCTATCAAGTCGACGACGAAGGTCATCCGGACGTTGCTGCGGGTGGCGAGATAGCGCAGTCCCTCCACAACCGAGGCAAGTCCTCGTTTTCGGTCTGGATGGTCCGCCATACCTTCCGGCGGCAATGGAGGGAGCCGCCATAGCGCCCAGACTGCGGCGGTGAACATGATCATGTCGACTGTGTAGGCGGCGGAGAAGTCGAATGCCGCCACAAGTAATGAGCCGACGAGAGGGCCGACGGTCAATCCGATGTTCCAGGTTGTGGTGGTCAGGACATTGGCCGCCGGAAGCAGCCGTGATTCCAGCAGTCGAGGGATGATCGCCGTCCGGGCCGGATTGTTGATAGCGAACGCCGCCGACTGGAAACCGACCAGGACGTAGAGCAAGATCACCGAGTCGACGTGCAGCCAGGCCTGGGCGGCCAGAGCCGCGGTCACGGCGAATAGGGCGAGGGCGGAGAGCAGCGCCACCGTGCGCCGGTCGTAGGCGTCGAGCAGCGCGCCCCCGTACAGTCCGAGAGCGATCAGCGGGACGAGGGCGCAGATTCCCAAGATGCCGACCGACAGCGTTGAGCCGGAGATCGCGTACACCTGCAAGCCAACGGCGACAATCGTGAGCTGGCTGCCCAAGTTCGAGACGCCGAGCCCCCACCACAGCCGACGGAAAGAAGAACTGACCCGAAGCGGGGTGACATCGAGCAGGACAGCCATAGCGCAGCGACTCTATGTGGTGTCCGAGAATGCGTCGGCCCGCCTCCGAAAACAGAGGCGGGCCGATCTGGCTGCGATTGCCAACGGCTCCCCGCGGCGCCGGGAATTCTATTCCGGGCGCGGGCGGGTGGTCGCCGTCAGCGCGTCAGGGCGTCCGGTCGCGGTTGTCGACATCGCGATCGCTCAGATCGCGCATTGAATCCTTGGCGTCTTCAACCGCCTGCTTGGCTTTGCCGGACGCCTGATCGGCGTAGCCCTCCGCTTGCATGCTGCGGTCGTCCGTGGCGTCGCCGATCTTTTCCTTCATTTCGCCCTTGAGCTCTTCGCCCTTGCCTTCCAGTCCACCCATGTCTTCGTCCTCCTTTGGTACGAGTTGCGCGGCAAATGCCGGCGCAAACGGTGGTTGACGGGCTACTCAGGACCCCCTAGCGCTTCAAGCCAACTCAACTATGATGACTCCAGAAGCAGTCCGTTTACGGCGTAAGCCTGAGTATAAAGGTTTTGGTTTACGCTGTAAATGCTTCGGAGCTCGGCCATCAGGCGGGGGCGAGTGGCCGGCGAGAGACGTTGGTCCAGCACGAGGCCGAATGAGGGTGGCTGTCATTTCAGAAGACAGGGGAGGATCCTTTGCTCGCCCCGATGGCGCGGCCGTGGTCGACCGCGCGGGGAGCCGCCGCCCGCTCGGTCAGGACCTCATCGTTCGAGAGGCCGTCAACTTTATAGATGAGTTCGGGCGCGATCGGCTGACAATGCGCCGCCTCGGCGCCCGTCTTGGTGTTGAGGCGATGGCGCTGTATCGCTATGTTCCGGGGCGCGAGCAGCTGCTCGATGGCGTCGTCGAGGCGGTGATGGACGAGTTGTATCGATCGACGATGACTGGGGACTATGCGGATTCCTGGCAAGAGTTTCTGGAGAAGATGGCGCACGGGGTACGGGATCTGGCGCTGAGCCACCCGAAGGTCTTCCCGTTGGTGGCCACTAGGCCCCCGGCGGCGCCATGGCTGCGGCCGCCGCTGCGCAGCCTTCGCTGGGTTGAGGGCTTTTTGGAAGGTCTTCGCCGACACGGAATGTCCAACGACCACTGCGTCACGGTTTATCGAGCGTTTTCCACCTTTCTGCTGGGACATCTGCTGCTGGAAACGGCCAACAGCGAGCCAACGACACCGTCGGCCGATCAGGACATTGAGTTCTACGAGAGCAACGACCTCGACAACTACCCGATATTGCGCGGCTTGGAGTCGCAGCTGTCCCAGGACATGTACGGCGATGAGTTCGAGGACGCCCTCGAGAGCTTGATCAATCGGATCGAGCTGGGGCGGGCTTGAGCTTCTGGCGAATCCTCTACTCTGTTCCGACGGAGGGGGAGCAGGAGTGGGCGAGCTAACGCGATCCGAGCCGGGCCGATTGCCGGATGAGAAGCCGGACGACGGCTCAGACGCCGACCCCTCTGATGGTCGTGACGAAACACTCAATGAGCGGATGGACCGCAACTGGAACGAGATCCTCCAGGAGCTGCGAGTTACCCAGACGGGGACGCAGATTCTGACTGGTTTCTTGCTGGCCATCGCGTTCCAGCCAAAGTTCGACACGCTCGATGACTTTCAGCGGGGCATTTATCTCTTCCTCGTGTTGGCGGCGGTGACGACCACGGCACTGGCTCTAGCACCGGTCAATCTGCATCGTGGGCTGTTTCGGCGGCGCATCAAGTTCCGCACGGTCCAGACGGCCCACATCCTCTTGCGACTGGCATTGATCGGAGTCGCAGTGGTGAGCGCCGGCACAGTTTTGTTGATCTTCGACGTCGTGGTCGGCCGGACCGCTGCTTATGTCGCCTCCGGCGCGGTGTTGTTGCTCATCATCGTTCTGGCGTCGTTGCCGCCGATTCTGCGCAGGCGGACGAACGCGACGCCCATCGACGAGGCGTAGGACGCGAACTCTGCTGGTTGTGCGTCACGCTCAACGCGTCGACTCGCGGTGGGACGCCTCTGGCGGATGCAGGGGCAGCGAAAGTCGGAAAAGGGCTCCGGGACGGTCGCTGGAGTTGATCAAGAACGCCGGATTCGGGTCAACGCAGGCCACGTCGCCTCCGTGGGCTCGGGCATAGCCGCGAGCGATCGCCAGGCCGAGCCCGGATCCGCCCGAATCCGCCCCCCGGGCCTCGTCCAGCCGCACGAGCCGCTCGAAGATACGCTCGCGATCGGCGACCGGCACGCCGGGCCCGGAGTCGGCAACGTACAGAATCGCCTCGTCTTCCGCTGCGGCGAGATGGAGTGTGACAGTGCCTTCTTGACCGGCCGCCCGGAGGGCATTGTCGACCAGATTGCGTACGATTGCGGCCACCTTCGCGGCATCGGCAGGGATTATCAAGTCCGGACCGGAAATCTTGATCTCGTCCCTTGGCTGCAGCAGGCGCGCCCGCTGTACCTCAGCATGCGTGATCGCTCCCAGCGACACGGGCGCTCGGTCGATCTCCAGGCCGGCGTCCAACCGTGCGGCCGCGAGCAGATCATTGACCAGTCGGCCCGCCCGCTGCGCTTCGCCGATCAGCAGAACTTCCAGCCGTTGCCGCTGGGAAGAGTCCATTTCGTTGCCATGATGTAGCAGGGTTTCCGCCGCCGCCTGTACCCCGGTGATAGGCGTGCGGAGCTCGTGGGCGGCATCGGCAAGAAACGCCCGGGTCTGCTCCTCGGCATTCCGAGCCCGCTGCTCAGCACCCTCGAGCTCGTCCAACATGTCGTCGAACGCCGAAGCCGTACGGCCGATCTCGGTGTCTGTTCGGGTCGGCGAAAGTCGGCGACCGCGGTGGCCGGCTGCGATGTCCTGCGCCAACGTCGCCACAGCAGAGAGCGGGCGCATCGCAACTTGGACGGAAACCGCGATCAAGGCGATGCTCAGTCCGAGCACCACCAAGCTGGCGAAGATCAACACCCGGCGGAGGGTTCGTTGGGCACCGGTGACAAGCGATGTGTCGACGGTCAGGGTGAGCACTGCGCCGTCGACCCGGCCGGGCGCCCTGAGGTTCACCGTCGTGGACCGGATCCGGTCGCCCGCAGGCGGCTCGCTACCGAAGAGTTGGCCGCTACGGAGTTCCAAGTGAGCTCGGACGCCGTTGGTCTCCACCCGGTTGACCAGCGCTTGGGGTCCGACGCCGGTGCGAGCAAGTTGCCGGGCAAACGTCGCCCGGCTCGATAGCAGGGCGTCGAGGTTCCGGTTGGACTGGGCGGCGAAGATGCCGTCGATCGCGACGCCGAGCAAGATCATCATCAGGCTCAGCACGACCACTACGGCCAATGTGACTCGCAGCCGCAGGGAGACGGTGTTCAGGGAGCCGTCTGAGGTCACGACCGAACTCCGAGGAGATAGCCACGACCCCGAATCGTGTGAACCAGCCGTGATCGGCCGCCTGCTTCCAGCTTTCGGCGAAGGGATGAGACGTGGACTTCGACGACGTTCTCGTCGAAACCGTCGTAGCCCCAAATTGCGGTCAGGAGCTGCGCCTTGCTCACCACCCGCTCCCGATGTGCCGCGAGATAACCGAGCAGGCGCCGCTCGGTGTCGGTCAGATCCAGTACGGCCCCCGCCCGTTCGACCCTCGTTGCGTCGTCATTGATCACCAGGTCCGCGATGGCGATCTCACTGCCGCCCGGCCTGATCCTGCGCAGCAAGGCGTGGATCCGCGCGAGAAGTTCCGCCATGGCGAATGGCTTCACCACGTAGTCATCGGCGCCCTCCCGCAATCCGTGCACCCGGTCGGCCAGCGAATCACGGGCAGTCAGCATCAGGACCGCGGCTTGGCTGCCGTGTCGTACGGCACCGAGCAGTTCGAAGCCGTCCCGCCCCGGAAGCATCACATCCAAGATCACCAGATCAGGGCAGAAGCTGCCGAGCGAAGCTTCAAGATCATTTCCGTTAGGCGCGCTGCGCACCTCGAATCCCTGGGCGCCCAGGGCAGTGCAGACCGGCAGCCGGATCGCCTCGCTGTCCTCGATCACCAGAATGCGTGCTGCCGGCACGGAACACATTGTGCCTTTGCGCCAGGCTCAGCCAAGATCGCCGGCGGGGAACCTCAGCAGGCGCACAGCTTCGGCCGTGGTAACAAGGGTTTCGGCATGCGAAATCCCGACCTCTCGGCCGATCCCTGGAACGACAGCCGCAACGGGGACTTCCTGTGGACCAATACCAATGTCGGCGAGGCAATTCCGGACGTGATGACGCCGGCCACCTGGTCGATGGTGCAGGTCTTCCTCCACGACGCGATGGCTACCGCATCCATTCCGCCATTCATTGGGTACGGCCGGATCGGCGGGCGCATCTACCTGAATGTCAGCGTGATGAAGACGCTCTCCGCCGCCTTCGGCGTTTCGGAGCGACGCTTCCGGTACCTCAGCGAAGACGTCTTCGGCCACCTGCCCGATGATCTTGAGATCCCGGCCGTAAAAGCGTCCCGGCTGGCGGTCCTGCGCGGCGCAGTGCCGATGGCGATACATGTGCTCGGTGAGGCCCGTCGCGACAAGAGGATCTTGGCTTCCTACCTGGCGGATCATCCTCGACGCTGCGAACAACGTCGCGCCGAGATTGCGGCGGTGTCCTCGGCCGACGAGCTCGCACAGCTGTGGAGTGGTGTCCTAGATCCGGAGTTCAACCGTGTCAGCTGGATGCTGTCGGCAGCTACCCGGTCGAGCGGAGCTTCCTTCGTCACCACGCGGAAGCGACTCCGGCGATTGGCCGGTGACGCCGCGGCGAACGCCTTGACAGCCGGGCTCGGGCCGAAAGCAGGGGAGCTTGCCAGCCTTGGATTGCTCGACGGCCTTGATCAACTGGCCAGGGGGGAGATCGAACCAGCCGACTTCAATCGCCGGTACGGTCACCGCGGTCCTCATGAATTCGAGATTTCCACGCCGCGGCCGGCGGAGGACCCGGAGTGGATCGACCGCCAGCTGGCCGCTGGTGCCACGGTCGGTTACCGCCAGCTACTCGACGGCCAGCAGGCAGCCCGTGATGCCGCCTGGGCTGACCTGGAGAGTCGTCATCCCCGGCAGGCGCGTCTCTTGCACTGGCAAGTTGCTCGCTGGGCTCGAATCAGCCGCGATCGGGAGCACGCCCGAACTGAGGTGATCCGCTACCTCTGGGTGCTGCGGGCCTACGCGCTTCGGGCTGGAGATCTGACAGGCCTCGGGGACGAGATCTTCTTTCTGGAAGCGCACGAGATCGTCCGGGTCCTGCAGGGGGAAACGATCAGCTCGGCGACGATCGCCGCACGAGGGGCCGCATACCGGGCCTATTGCGCGCTGCCGAGCTATCCAGCGCTGATCCGGGGACAGTTCGATCCGTTTCGGTGGGCAGCCGACCTGAACCGTCGAACCGACCTCTGGATCGCCGGGAGGCCAGGAGACCGCCCGACGCCGGTCCGCGGCTTCCCCGGCTCGTCGGGGATTGTCGAGGGGCTGGTCCGGGTGCTTTCGTCGGCTGTGGACGACGAGGCGCTTCAGCCCGGTGAGGTTCTGGTCACCGCAATCACCAATGTCGGCTGGACGCCTCTGTTTCCGCGCGCCGCTGCTGTGATCACCGATGTCGGTGCTCCGTTGTCCCATGCCGCCATCGTTGCCCGCGAGCTGGGCATTCCCGCGGTCGTTGGCTGTGGCAATGCGACCATGCGGCTGGCAACCGGTGATCGGGTACGGGTAGATGGAACGGCCGGTACGGTCGAGATCCTGTCTCGGGCTGAGGCAAACTTCCGAACATGACCTGGGATCTCGGGCGGCCGGTTGCCGAGGTTGCTCCCACTCTGCTCGGAGCAACGCTGCGGCACGGCGTGGTAGCCGTCCGGCTCACCGAGGTTGAGGCATACGACGGTCCGACTGACCCTGCGTCGCACGCCTATCGCGGCCGTACGCAGCGTAACGCGATCATGTTCGGCCCGCCCGGCCATCTCTACATCTATTTCAGCTATGGCATGCACTGGGCGGCCAACGTGATCTGCGGGCCCGAAGGTCATGCCGCCGGGGTCCTGCTGCGCGCCGGCGAAGTGATCGACGGGATCGAGCTGGCACGTTCCCGGCGTGGCCGGGCCCGCGATCGTGATCTTGCCCGTGGGCCGGGTCGGCTGTGCGCCGCCCTGGGTCTGACCATTGAGCACAAGGGATGCAACCTGATCGGTGCTGGGCCGGTCCGCCTGGAAGCGCCCAGCGAGCAAGTGGAAATGATCATGTCCGGTCCGCGGGTCGGCGTCTCACTCGAGGCAGACCGGGCATGGCGGTTCTGGGAGGCCGGTAGCCGGTTCGTCTCCGACTACAAACGCAACCCGCGAGCGCCGGACTCCAGCCTGCTCAGTCCAGCGGCGAAAGCGAGCCGAGAAGTGAAGGGATGAACTCAGCCATCGTGGGGTGGATTGGCAGCGCCTTGCGGATTTCCTGAGCGTGCACGCCAGTCTGCATTGCCAGGCCAAGGATCTGGATCAGGTCATCGGCATGTAGGCCGAGAATGGCCGCGCCGAGAATCTCGTCGGTGTCCGCGTCGACGAGGATCCGGAACAGGCCCGTGGTTTCGCTTTCCAAGATTGCGCGGCTCACTCCGGACATCGGTATTTCGGCCTGCAGCACCTTGCGACCAGATGCTCGCGCGTCCCGTACGGTCATCCCAACCCGACCGAGCGGTGGATCTGTGAACAAGGAGTAGATGGTGATCCGGCCGTCGAGGCTGCGGGACGGATCTTGCAGAATCTGCCCGTCCTGGTAGGCGGTATGGGTGAACGCACCATGGCCGTTCACATCGCCAAGCGCCCAGACGCCCGCCACCGAGGTCTGGAACCGCGTGTCGATGCGGAAGAAATCACGGTCATCGGTCTCGATCCCATGATCAGGTCCGAGGAGATCAGAGTTGGAACGCCTTCCCGTCGCCACCAACAAGTGCGAACCAGAGATGCGCCTTCCATCTGCCAGATCCACTGCGACGCCGCTGGGGTGCTTACCGATCTTGACTGCATTGCCGTCGATGATCCGTACACCCTCGTCGATCAGCATGTCGGCGACGAGCTGAGAAACGTCATCGTCCTCTTTGTTGGCGATGGGTCCGGCGTTGATGATCGTTACCTGGGAGCCGAACCGGCAGAACATCTGCCCGAACTCCAATCCGACGTAGCCGCCACCGATCACCACCAGGTGGTCAGGCAATTCGCGCATGCCAAGCAGCTCGACTTCGGTCATCGCGTCGACCGAATCCATGCCAGGCAATGGTGGCACCGATGCCCGAGCGCCGAGGTTGAGGTAGACCTCAGGAGCTGTCAGTTGTCGTCCGTCGACCCAAACTTGGTGATCCCGACCCTGTGGGTCGCTGACCATGGTGGCCAATCCTTGAATGACCTCGAGGTTGTCAACGCTGTCCACCCAGTCGTTGAGCGAGCGGCGCAACCCATCGATGATCGACCAGACACGATCCATCGCGGCAGCGAAATCGACGCGAACTTCGCCCGTGCGGACGCCGTACTCGCCCGCGCGGCGGACTTGGTGCGCCATGGCGGCGCTGGCCCGCAGGGCCTTCGTGGGTTTGCAGCCGTGGTTGAGGCAGGTGCCGCCGGGCCGGTCCATTTCGATCAACGCGACCTTCTTGCCCTCGCCGGCCAGCGCTCCGGCCAGTCCCGGACCGGGTTGCCCCGCCCCGATCACGATCGCGTCGAACATCGTCACCGCAGTCTCCTTACGCTGGCCTCCGGACAAACTACGCGGTGCCAGCCGGAAGGGTTGGAGGGAAGTGCTTACCAGTGCCGCATGTCATCAGGTCCATAGTTCGGACACTCGGGTGGGAAATCGTGATGAACGCTGTCTAAACTCCCGGGCGGAGATAACGTTTTGGTCTCGCTACTCGGGGGAGAGCAAATTTGGCCGGACCACGCCCGCGCCGTGCGTTGCGACCACGGTTGGTGGTCCGAGTCGCGCGGGTTGCTGCGCCCTTTGCGCTAATCGGTCTGCTTGGCTCCGGACTCGCGGCGGCCTTCTGGCCGCGAGCGGAGTACACCGCCGCCGTACCGGCACCAGCTGTCACCACCGCCGCGGAGCTCGCGACGACAACTCCGTCTCGCACGAGTTCATCCCCGACGATTGGCGAGGATGATGATGAGACGCAACCTACTCGCGCCACATGGGTTGAATTGAAGACCTCGGCAAAAGCGCCGAAAGAAAAGCTGCCGAGCTTGCGGCCATTCACCACCCCGACCCCAAGCACCTCGGCGTCAAAGACTGCGTCGCTCAAGGTGATCGGAACCCGCTTCACGACGACCAGTCTCAATGTCCGTCGCGCACCGAGCATGAGCGCGGATTCCATCACGATCCTGGCTGTCGGCAGCAAGGTGTCTCTGACGACAGGAAGCGTCCCGGGATGGACTGCAATCTTGTACAGCCAGCAGCGCAGCTGGGTGCGGAGCGATTACCTGTCGATCACCAAGCCGGAGCCTTCTGCCACGTCAAGCTTCTCCGGCGGCTTCTCTTCCGCGCCGTGCCCGTCGGGCTCCGCAGTGGAGTCAGGCCTTACGCCGGACGCGATAAGAGTCCACCGAGCTGTCTGCGCCAGATATCCGCAAGTGACAACCTTCTACGGCTATCGGGCCGGTGACTCTGGCTACCACGGGTCAGGTAGGGCGATTGATTGCATGATCTCCAACTCGACGGTCGGCTGGGACATTGCCAATTGGGTCCGAGCGAACGCGCGGCCTCTTGGGGTCAGTGAGGTCATCTACTCACAGCGGATCTGGACGGTGCAGCGGTCCAGTGAGGGTTGGCGATGGATGTCGGACCGCGGGTCGCCCACCGCAAACCACTATGATCACGTCCACGTAACGGTTTACGGCTACTCGGGCACGGCATAGCAGACCAGCTAGCGGCCCAGCTTGTGGAGCACTTGAGGCCGACTTAGTGTTTGTTCATGGTGGACGTCTACCAGGTCGTACTCGGCGCAATTGCCGTGTCCATCATGGTTCTCGTGCCTATCGGGGTGGTCTTGCTTTACGACTTTGCGGCGGGTCGATGGGACGCCGCTATCTCCCGTTGGCGAGAATCCCGCCGGCGGTCTGCTGAACGTCGCCGCAATCTTCGGGCCATGCGCAAACAGCAGGGTGTGCCGCTGGAGCAGGTGGCCGCCAACCTGCGCCGGCTACGCGGCGTGCTGACCGTCGACTCACACCGCTCCGCAGCACATCAAATGGGCAACCGGCTGGCGTACGACCAGGTGCTGATCCAGGCTTGCGAGATGTTGGAGATCGAACACGACTTGCGTAGCCAGTCCGCCGGAATGGAGCGGGACATCGAGCGCCTTAGGGTCGAGGCCGAGCTCGAGCGGGCCGGCGTCGTACTCTCCGACCGCCGGTACGGCCAGGCTGCCTGAGCGGCTTGTTTCGGTTTCCCATGTTTACGTGGGAATTTGGCACTTTGCCTATGAAGTTACGTGGGTGAAGTGCGGTTTCCCACGTAAACGTGGGAAACCGTCGGCCCAGATCAGCCGGCCAGTAGCGCATGGCCCGTCGAGAAGACGGCCTCGACCAGCGCGGGGAGCAACAGCCAGGTACCGAGGACCAGGCCTGCGGAGTTCATGATCAAGAAGATGAGCGCCCATGCCGATGCCGGAAGCCGGGTCAGTCCAGCGAGCTGATCGGCGTCGGAACGTCGAGCTCGGCCGCGCCTGCGGGAGGCGATGAGCTCAATAACCGGCTTGGGGGAGGCAATCAGCAGGATCCAGGTCAGCAGATAGCCAAGAGCGGATTGCGCCGTGGCAGGCAGGTACCAGCTGACCGCGACCAGCACTGCGCCACAGCAAAGCACGACCAGGAAACCGTGGAAGTTGCGGATTTGCAGCAACATCAGGGCGAGCAAGATCACGAACAGCCAGAGCAGGCCGAGGCTGTGGCCGGTGACCAACAGGACGATGGCACCGAGGCCGACGATCGCTGGGCCAAGATAGCCAGCGACCAGCATGATCACCATGCCAGCTCCACGGGGTCGTCCGCTGGAAAGGGTGAGGCCCGAGGTATCGGAGTGCAGGCGGATGCCCCGGAGTCGCCGACCCGTGAGCACTGCGGCAGCGGCGTGAGAGCCCTCGTGGGTGATGGTGACGAGCATGCGGGTGTACGGCCAGATAGACGGCACGGCCACCAAGACAAATCCAAGGGCAGCAACCAAGACCACCATCGACGGCGGTGGTGGCGGCTGTACGGACGTCGCGCGCTGCCAGACCTCCGCGATCAACTCCACGCGCCAATGATTACGGATTCATTCAACTGGGCAGCGGATCCACGCCCGCGTTGTCCGGAGGTCCGGATCTACGCCCGCGTGCAACTTTGACCCCCGTATCCGCTCCTTGACCCCCATATACGAGGGTCGAGGTCGACGTACGGCGGTCAAGGTCCCGAGGTCCGGAGTGATTGAGGCGCAAGCGGGCGCCTCAGTAGGCTGCCGCAAGAGCCCGCCCGAGAAGTGAGGTAGACATGAGCCAGCCAGTAGATCCGACGACGACCGAGGCCTGGAAGAAGCTGGCCGCGCTTCACGACTCGCTCGAGCCGGATCTGCGTGCCTGGTTCGCCGACGACCCGGCGCGTGCCCAATCGCTGACCTTCACCGCAGCTGATCTGTACGTCGACCTGTCGAAGAACTTGATCAACGCCGACATCCTCGCCGCGCTGGTGGAGCTGGCCGATGCCGTTGGCCTTGCCGGGCGCAGAGACGCGATGTTTGCCGGCGCGCACATCAATATCACCGAGGATCGGGCAGTCGAGCACACCGCCCTAAGGCTGCCCAAGGACGCCAGCCTGGTCGTCGACGGTATTGATGTCGTGCCCGAGGTGCACAAGGTGCTCGACAAGGTTTACGCCTTCGCCAACAAGGTGCGCAGCGGTGAGTGGGTCGGGGTCACCGGCAAGCGGATCGAGACCGTGGTCAACATCGGCATCGGCGGTTCTGATCTAGGTCCGGTGATGGTTTACGAAGCGCTGCAGCCGTACGTGCAGGACGGGCTGACCGCTCGCTTCGTGTCCAACATCGACCCGACTGACGTGGCGGAGAAGACCAAGGACCTCGACCCGGAGACAACGCTGTTCATCGTCGCGTCGAAGACCTTCACCACCTTGGAAACTCTCACCAACGCGCGGCTGGCCCGCACCTGGCTCCTTGATCAACTGCGTTCTCGAGGTGCGATCCGTGAGGGCGACGCATCGGCGAATGACGCCGTTGCCAAGCATTTCGTCGCCGTCTCCACGGCCCTGGACAAGGTGGCGGCCTTCGGCATCGACCCCGAGAACGCGTTCGGGTTCTGGGATTGGGTGGGCGGCCGATACTCGGTGGATTCCGCGATTGGCACCTCCGTTGCGGTTGCCATAGGGCCGGAGAACTTCGCCGACTTCCTCGCTGGTTTTCACGCGATCGACAACCACTTCAAGGACACCGAATTCGATCGGAACGTGCCAGTTCTGATGGGGTTGCTCAATGTCTGGTACGTGAACTTCTTCGGTGCTGCGACCCACGCCGTGCTGCCCTATGCCCAGTTCCTGCATCGCTTCGCCGCATACCTGCAGCAGCTAACCATGGAGTCCAACGGCAAGGGCGTACGGTACGACGGCTCCCCTGTGACAACTGACACGGGAGAGGTCTTCTGGGGCGAGCCGGGAACCAATGGCCAGCACGCGTTCTATCAGCTGATCCATCAGGGCACCCGGATGATCCCGTGCGACTTCATCGCGATCGCCAATCCGGCACATCCGCTGGTCGATGGCGAAAACGACGTACACGAGCTTTTTCTGGCGAACTTCTTCGCCCAGACTGCGGCGCTCGCATTTGGCAAGACGGCCGACGAGGTGCGGGCTGAGGGCACGTCTGAGGCGATCGTGCCGGCCAGGATTTTCACCGGGAACCGGCCGACGACCTCGATCATGGCGCCGGCCCTGACTCCATCAGTCGTCGGCCAACTGATTGCCCTGTACGAGCACATCACGTTCGTCCAGGGCGTGGTCTGGGGCATCGACAGCTTCGACCAGTGGGGCGTCGAGCTCGGTAAGCAGCTCGCCCTGCAGGTAACGCCGGCGGTGGGCGGCGACCAGGAAGCCCTCTCCAAACAGGATTCCTCAACCCAGTCCTTGATCACCTACTACCGAGAGCACCGGCGGCCCTGACTACTTTCCGTTACAGGGGAGGGCGGCGGAGAGCAAGATCGAGAACGGTCTTGACGCACGCCAGCTGATCGCGAATGGCGCCGCTGCGCCACGCACGGGATCCCCGGACTGTCTCGTCGCCGACGCCGTTCGTATTGATTCCAACGAGACGGCCGGTGGCCACGGCCCTCGGCAGGTGGTAGCTCTGAGTCACAACGATCATGGCGGCAATACCAAAGACCCGCTGGGCCTGCAGGCACGAGTTGTACGTGTCGATCCCGGCATCATCGACCATTACCCGGCTTGCCGGCACGCCGGCGCGTACCAGATAGGAGCACATGGCTTTCGGCTCGTCGTACTCCTTTGCCCTGGCGTCGCCGGAGACGAGGATGGCTTGCACCTTGCCGAGCTCGAAAAGTCGCTTGGCGAGATCGAGCCTTGCCGCCAGAAAAGGCGACGGCTGTCCATCGGGATAGACCTGAGCGCCAAGCACCAGCGCAATGGGTGCTGGCGGCACGTCCGAAACGGCGAAAATATGGCTTCGAGCAGTCGTCCGAACGAACAGCACGGATCCGCCGACTGCGGCCCCGCCGAGCGCGCTGACCGCACCGAGGGCCAACCAAGCTCCCATCAGCCGGCGCGGCACCGGCCCAGGCTAGCGGGCGATGGCGGGCCCAGGCAGCGCCGCCCAGCTCAAGCGTTCGGGAGTTTCGCAAAGAAGTCGTTCAGAATGGCGTCGGCGTTCACGTCGCGTACTTCACGGATCAGGTGACGCGCCGGGTCGCTGCCCCAGTTCAGGTCGTCATGCAGGACGGGGCTGGCCGTCAGGATCGAGGGGCACCAGTCCGGCCGAACGAGCCAGGCGATGGGGCCGAGGTCCCACAGCTCCTTCATTCGCTTGACGTGATCAAAGTCGAGGTATATGTCGGCGAGGTAGTTTCCAATGGCGCCGTGGCTGCGGACCCGGCGATCGATCTCCTCACGGGTGGTCAAGAGCTTTTCCGTGACCTGGTAACAGGGCACATGCACCAGGGGCACGCCACAGTCGAGCAGGACTCGCGAGGCCCAGAGGTCTTGGGCGGCGTTGTACTCGGCTCCTGGAGTCCACCAGCTGCCGTTCCCGCCGAGCCAGACGATGACGAGACGGTCAATGATGTCTGGCGCCGCCAGGAGCGCCGAGGCGATGTTGGTCGGCGCACCGAGCGCCGCAACGTACAGCCGGCCGCTCGTCGGGGAGTCCTGGCGTGCTCTAGCGATGAGATCTGCCGCGGCAGAACTGACCACCGGGGTCTCTGCATCAGAAAGCCAGGCCTCGGCGCCTCGATGAACCCGATCGAGGTGATCACCGGCGTCCAACGCCTCTAGAACGCGCCGGATCTCGTCGTAGCTCCGCGCCATCCCCTCCCCGGGAGGAACATCGAGCTCGGTCGGGCCCGACAGCGGAAACGGCCGCTGGAAAGGCGCAGCATAGATCGCTTCCACCGCGAGCTGTTCCGTCGAACGCAAGGCGTATGTCAAGGCGAATTGATCGTCGATCTCGTTCGCAGCGTCGGTGTCGACGATGACCCGTACGGGGCCCGAGGGCGGCTCGAGCATCTCGACCCGGGTCGCCTCCGCAAATGAGTGCAGCATGTCCACGCGGTTATGGTCACATCTCGAATGGGGAAGGCAGGGACAACCCGCAATGTCAGCGCGGCGAACGAAGATGAACCCTATGACGAGAACCGCCGCGGCTCCGATCCTGAGCTACCTCGACACACGCGGCCCGTACGACCTTCGGGAAGTCGCGCTCATGGGCTTCGGCCACCGCGACGAGCGAACGTTTGATGGCGTCATGCGGCTGGCGTTCTGCGTGGATGGGGACTATGAACGGCAGGTCGGTGTTGAGGTTCGCCAGCAGGGCGAGCGGCTCCAGCTTGGCCTCCAGCCGAAGCCGGGTGACGCGACGCTCGACGAGGCAACCGTCGCGGCGGTTGCCAACCAGGTCGCCCGAGTCTTGTCGGTGGATCACGATGGCGCTGCATTCGTTGCGATGTGTCAGTCGGATCCAGTCCTGTCACGGCTGCAGCAGGCGGCACCAGGGTTCCGGCCGGCGCTGTTCTACTCCCCGTATGAGGCGGCAGTCTGGTCGATCATCAGCGCGCGCCGCGCACGAAGCCAGGGCATCACTCTGCGGACAAAGTTGTCGCAGGCACACGGAACGGCCTTTGAACTGGCCGGCAAGGAGACTTTGGCGTTGCCTACGCCGTCAGCATTCTTGGAACTGGACTCCTTCCCCGGCTTACCGGCTGACCGCATCCCCAGACTGCACGGTGTTGCCGATGCCGCCCAAGCCGGCCGCCTTTCCGCGGGGCGACTGGCTGCGATGGCACCGGAGGAGGCCATGCGTGAACTGCAGCAGCTGCCGGGGATCGGCCCGTTCTACAGCTCCTTGATCGTGGTCCGGGCCTGCGGGAACGCTGACGTGCTCGCGGTTGACGAAACCATGGCTCGATCTGTCGCGGTGAAGCTGTACGGCTTGGATCCGGACATCGGCGACCAGGACTATGTGGCATTTGCGGAGCGCTGGAAACCGTTCCGGACCTGGGCGACGGTCATGATCAGGGCGGTGGGTGGTCGTTTGGTGAGCGATTGACGTTGAGCCATTCGGCTGTAGGCAGGCCGAGCCGGAGAATGGCTGCGTGCCTGAAGGAGACACCGTCTGGCGTTCGTGTCGTCGGCTGCACGAGGTGTTGGCCGGTCGCGAGCTGACGCGCGGCGAGTTTCGGGTGCCGTCATTGGCCGCGACCGACCTGACCGGTGTGGGCGTGCGGGAAGTGGCATCGCGCGGAAAGCACCAGCTCTTCCGGTTCGACAACGAGATGACGTTGCACACGCATTTCCGGATGGACGGCACCTGGCGCATCTTTGTTGCCGGCCGTCGCTGGTCCGGAGGGCCGGACCACGAGATTCGGGCGATTCTGAGCACCCGTGAACACGTGTCAGTCGGTTATCGCCTGCCCGTCGTGGAACTTGTTCCGACCGCTAGGGAGTGGGATGTGGTCGGACATATCGGGCCAGACCTGCTCGGTGCCGACTGGGATTTGGATGAGGCCGTTCGCCGGATCTCGGCGGAACCGGATCGTGCGATCGGGGAGGCGCTGCTGGATCAGCGCAACCTCGCCGGCATCGGGACGCTATATCGAGCTGAGGTTCTGTTTCTGCAAGGGCTCCATCCGCGGGCTCGAGTGGAAAAGATCAAGAACTTACCGCGGCTGATCTCACGCGCTCAGCAACTCCTGCTCGCGAACCGCTGGCGAGCCCAACAGTCGACAACCGGTGACTTGCGGCCTGGACGCAACACCTACGTCTACGACCGGGCGGGTCAGCCCTGCCGTCGCTGCGGTAAGCCGATTTCCAGCGAGGTGTTTGGGCCGCCCGGCCAGGAGCGAATCAGCTTCTGGTGCCCGCACTGCCAGCCGAGACCGGAACCCTGATCAACGAAGCTCGGCTGAGTAGTGATCATGAGTGGAGAACTCAGCATCTGCCGCTCGATAGACTGCCCACCGCGACCGACCCACCGCCGGCCGAGGATGTCGATCAAGGAAGTCGAGGTGTGGACATGGCCGCGATAGAGCCCGGAGCGGCTTGGCAGCAAGACCGGACGATCATTCGATTTCCTGATCCCGCGGTGGAAACGGTCGACGAACGATTTGGAGCGCTTCGGGTGCATCAAGGCGTGGTGGAACGGCTGTGGACCGGTGGCCGCTGGCTCGAGGGCCCGGTTTGGTTCGGCGACGGTCGCTATCTGATCTTCTCCGACATCCCGAACAACCGGATGCTTCGCTGGGCTGAGGAGACCGGTGAGGTCAGCGTGTTCCGGCAACCCGCCGACAATAGCAATGGCAACACCCGCGACCGGCAAGGTCGGCTGGTCACCTGCGAGCACCTGAAGCGGCGGGTCACCCGTACTGAGCACGACGGCACCGTCACTGTCCTGCTCGACCGCTTCGGCGGCAAGCCGCTCAATGCACCGAACGACGTCATAGTGAAGTCTGACGATTCAGTGTGGTTTACCGATCCCGGCTATGGCATTCTCGGCAATTTCGAGGGGGACAAGGCGCCGTCGGAGTTGCCGCGGAATGTCTACCGCGTCGACCCGAGGTCGGGTGATGCAACAGTGGTGATCGGTGACATGGACCGACCAAACGGCCTGTGCTTCAGCCCGGATGAGAGCTTGATCTACGTCGTCGACATCGGCGAGATCCGTGTTTTCGACGTGACCGGTGATTCGGTTGCCAACGGTCACCGATTCGTTGACATGAGCCCGGGTGGTGCGGACGGGATCCGCGTCGACACCGTGGGCAACCTCTGGGCGGCCGCCCACGGCGGCGGACCGGGCTTCGACGGAGTTCATTGCTATGCGCCCGACGGAAAGCTCCTTGGTCGGATTCACCTCCCCGAAGGTGCTGCAAATCTCTGCTTTGGCGGGGCAAAGAAAAACCGGCTCTTCATCGCGGCAAGTCGCTCGCTCTACTCGCTCTACGTCGAGGCCTTGGGCGCGCAAAGCCCGTAACAAACCGAGTGATGCCTCACATTCGTTCCAGAGGCTCGATGCCGAGGAGGTTCAGGCCACTGGCCAGTACTTTCTTCGTCGCAAGGCAGAGCGCGAGACGTGAGTCTCGTACGGTGTCCTCGGCTTTGAGAACCGGGCATTGCTCATAGAAGATCGCCAGCGCACCTGACAAGTCGTAGAGGTAAGCGCATAGTCGATGTGGCTGCAGGCTTTCGGATACGTCGTCGACGACGTCGCCAAACCTGGTCAGCAGCAGTGCGAGCGTTTGCTCGGGCGGCTCCTCGAGGACCATGACCTTGGTCTGCTCGCTGTGCCCCTCGGCCGCCGCCTTTCGCAGTACCTGCGTCATGCGTGCGTGGGCATATTGCAGGTACGGGCCGGTGTTGCCCGTTGTCTGCACCATGCGGTGCACGTCGAACACGTAGTCCTTGTTCAGACCGGTTGACAGGTCCGCGTACTTTATCGCTGCCAGTGCGACCGGGGGCGCGGCCTCTTCTTCGGCTGCATCGAGCAGGAAGTTCAAGGTGACGGCCGTACCTTCACGAGTCTTGAAGGGCTTGCCGTCGAGGCCGAGGACGGTGCCGAACGCGACGTGCTCGGTGGTCACGTTGTCGGGCAGGAAGCCGGCCTTTCGCGCCACTGCGAAGACTAGATCGAAATGATCAGATTGCCGTGCGTCCACCACGTAGATGATCCGATCAGCGTGCAGCTGACTAACCCGGCGGCGGACCGCGGCAAGATCAGTTGCCGCATAGCCGAATCCGCCATCGCTCTTGCGTACGATCATCGGGGCGCTGAAGCCATCCACGAAGACGCACAGTGCACCATCATCGATCACCGCAGTGCCGTTTGCCTCAAGATCGGCAACTAGCTGAGGAAGATCATCGTTATATGTCGACTCTCCGGCAAGATCATCGTCGGTGAGCAGCACGCTCAGCCGGGCGTACGCGGTGTTGAAGCCGGCAAGCGAGACCTTGATCAACTCCTGCCAGATGCTTCTGGTTTGTTTATCGCCGGATTGCAGTGCGACCACCCGGCGCCGGGCCCGTTCGGCGAATTCCGGATCGGAGCGGAAGTGAGCGCTGCCGCGGGCGTAAAGTGCGTCGGCCTCGGCGAGAGTCAAGCTGGACGGATCGATGCCCTCGTCGAGGATCTGCTCGACGAGCATCCCGAACTGAGTCCCCCAGTCACCGATGTGGTTCTGCGCGATCACCCGATGACCAACCGCCGCCAGGACTCGGTGCAGGCAGTCCCCGATCACGGTGGAGCGCAGATGGCCAACATGCATCTGCTTGGCGACGTTAGGCGCTGAGTAGTCAATCACTACGGTCTGTGGGTTTTCCGTGTGGTTCAGCCCTGCTTGCGGGTCGGCGAGCTGATCAGTGACTGCCTTTGCGATCACATCGGTCAGCATCCGGAAGTTGATGAATCCGGGTCCGGCGATCTCGGGTGGCTCGCAAAGGTCGGCGACCTCCAGCTGGGCGACAATGCGGGTCGCCACATCTCGCGCGGACTGGCCCTCGGTCTTTGCTAGCCGGAGAGCGACGTTGGTCTGAAAATGACCGAACTGCGGCTTGGTGGCGGGCCGCAGCTCCGGATCGATGCCGGTGACGGCAAACAACCGGTCGCTCAGTACTGCGGGGAGCGAAGACACGAGAGCCGATTATCCCACCAGTTGCGGCTGCCGCCCTCCCAGTTGTTGGTTGTGATCATGCTCCCCGGTGCCGGTTCTGCCATGCTTCGCTCCATGGACGACGTCGTACGGCAGGCGCACGTGGCGATGCTCGATCAGGACTGGGAGGGCCTACGGCTCCTGCTGCATCCCTACCTGCACTGGACCCAGCCGGACGGTCGTACGTCGCGTGGCCGGACCAAGATCATGGAGATGCTGGCCGAGCGGGACGCCCCAGTCGAGCCGGCTTCGTACGAGCTGCGAGACGGCCAGATCTATCGCTGGGTGGAACCGAGCATCCACTGACCCAGCCGTCATGCTTTACCCGGGAAACTGGCACTTTACCCATGAAGTTACATAGGTAAAGTGACTGTTTCCCATGTAAACGTGGGAAACTGGCAGCCCCCGTCGGCCGTCGTGAGCCCTAGTGAGAGCCACCTAGTGGGGTTATTTCATCGGGTCGGGGTTGACCCGGCGGTCGGCGGCGAGCCAGGCCGCGCCGACGATCCCGGCGCTATTTCGTAGCTTGGCGGGCACCATCTCGGTTTTGAGCTTGAGCTTCGGGATGAACTTGTCAGCGTTCTTGCTTACGCCGCCCCCGACCACGATGAGGTCGGGCCACAGCAGGGCCTCAAGCCGCTCGTAGTAACGCTGCAGCCGCTTGGCCCACTCGCCATAGGACAGACCCTCGTTGTCTTTGACGCTCGAGGCGGCACGGGTTTCGGCGTCTACGCCGTCCACCTCCATGTGGCCGAGTTCGGAGTTGGGAATCAGAACTCCGCGATAGACGATGGCGGTACCGATACCGGTGCCGAGCGTGGTCAGGATCACCAGGCCGGGGTGCCCTTTGGCGGCCCCGTACTGCACTTCCGCTATGCCGGCGGCGTCGGCGTCGTTCACCAGCAAGATGTCCCGTCCGAGTTGATCTTGGAAGATCTTCTCTGCTTCAGCGTCGATCCAGGACTTATCGATGTTGGCGGCGGTGCGTGTCCGGCCATGGGTCACCACTGCTGGCACCGTGACGCCGATGGGCCCATCTCCGATGGTGTCCTTGAAGTTGTCGAAGACCTGCCCGACGACGGCCGCCACATTCTTCGGTGTCGACTTGGTGGGGGTGGGTATCCGGAGCCGGTCGGTCATCATTTCGCCGACGCTCAGATCAACGGGGGCGCCTTTGATCCCGCTTCCACCGACGTCGATACCGAGTGCTGGCGTCTGGTCAGGGGTGTTCTTGCTGTCCATATCGGGAGCCTAGCGACATCGAGCCGCTTCGGGGAGTGGGCGAAATCGCGGTTCAGCGGCGCATTTGGCGCAGGCACCAGGCATAAAGCGCCGGATCGAAGTCGAAGGAATCGGAAAAGTAGAAGCCGTAGAACCTCCGGTAGACATCGATCCAATGTGTGATCTGCGGTCCGCCCCGCTCCACGGCCACGGTCTCGAGCCACGCTGAATCCAAAGCCGCCTCCGAGTACGGTTCCAGTTCGAGGAAAGCAACGGCGCCGGCCACGTCCATCATCGGGTCTCCATTGACCGTGTGAGGACTGAAGTCGCCGATGCCGGTCACCGCCCATTGATCGCCGCGGCGGCTGAGGTACGTGTTTGGCGGACAGACGTCTCCATGGACCAAAGCTGGGGTGACGGCCCGCTGCGCCAGGTCCGAGTGCAGACGGCTCCACACTTGTGCGACCTCTGGCAGATCGCGCACCAACTGGCTTCGGCTCCTTTGAACCGGCCCGTCGAGCATGTTCTGCAGGAGCTCACCCAACGAGCCGAATCGCCTGGTCGCTTGATCACCGACCAGCCGGGCAAAACCTGGTACGGGGCTGGGCAAACGTTGAAGCTGCTCGGTTGCATCGAGAAAGCTGATCAGCGCCTGGCGGCGCTGGACGGGATCGACCTGGGCCAACCAC
>JBKPML010000114.1:0-11681 GCA_046732135.1 Actinomycetota bacterium | reverse complement strand
GCCAATCCCAGTCGAGATTCACCTGACCGGCGCCTCCGATGACTCGGCCACGGACTCGCGCTCTTCCTCCCACGGCCAGCTATGTCCATTGGTCGCACCAGCCTCAGGCACCAGGTCCACCGGCACGCCATCAGTGATAGCCGGCTCCTCAGGTGCGACGCCGGCCTCCTCGGGTGCTAGGCCGTCCTCCTCGGGTGCGACGCCGGCGTCTTCGGGTGCTAGGCCGTCCTCTTCGGCGGCGGGCTTCGCCTCGGCCGGTGCTAGCTCAGCAGACGCGTCGTCGTCGACCTCGACGATTTCGCCGGAGCCGTCCTCCTCGCCAGCAGATGCCCGATCCTCAGCGGATGCCTCCTTCCCGGTCGCTTCCTGCACGACCTCGGGAGGTGCCTGGGAGACGGAGATCGACTCTGGCTGGATTGTCTTGGACTCGCGGACCTGCGACAGAATCTCCTGCGCAGGGACAACCCCTGCGAAGCGGCCGCCACTGGCCCGGTTGATCGCGACAGCCATACCTGAGGGCGACGTCAGCGCGGCATCGAGCGCCGCCCGCATAGTGTCGGTCTCAGGGTCGAAGGTCGAGCCCAGCGGATGCACGCCACCAGCCCTGCTGGAATCGGCCCAGCCGAGAGGACGCGCCTCGGCATCGACGATGAGCGCGTTCTCCTCGGTCGCCGTGGCGGGATCCCGCACGACTTGGACACCGCCCAGCGACAATCCAGCGGCCGGAATGAAGGACAGCGAGCGGTAGCCGCGATCCTTCCCGACGAAGCCCTCGACAAATGCATCGGCTGGCTCGTCCAGCAGCTGTTGAGGCGTCCCCACCTGGGCAAGTCGGCCGCCAGCTCGCAGGATGGCAACCTGGTCGCCGAGCTTGATGGCCTCGTCTATGTCATGAGTTATGAAGATGGTCGTCTTCCCCAGCCGCAGCTCCAGGAAGAAGTCCTGAAGCTCCCCGCGCACCACCGGATCGACGGCGGAGAACGGCTCGTCCATGAGGAGCACGAGCGGATCCGCGGCCAGCGCCCGGGCCACCCCGACGCGTTGTTGTTGCCCTCCTGACAGCTGGCTCGGATAGCGGTGGGCCAGCCTGGTTTCCAGGCCCACCTTGACCATCAGCTCCCACGACCGCTTGTGGGTCTTGTGCTTGTTCCAGTGCAGCAGGCCCGGCACAGTCCCGATGTTCTCCAACACCGTGCGATGTGGGAACAGCCCGGCGTTTTGGATGACGTAACCCATCTGGCGGCGCAAGGTCGTCTTCCGGATGGATTTCAGCGGCGTGTCGTCCCAGGTGATGCGACCCTTGGACGGCTCCAGCATTCGATTGACCATCCGCAGCGTGGTCGTCTTGCCACATCCGGAGGGTCCGACGATGACCGTGATCTTGCGCGACGGCACCGTCAGATCGAGATCGGCCACTGCGGTCGTACCGTCCCGGAATGTCTTGCTGACTGACTCGAACTGGATCACGTCAATCCCACCCGCTCGTACACCTGTGCTTTCTGCGCCGCTCGCCGCACGTGCCAGCATCGACCCGCCTCCGTGCGGGTCATTCCGACCATAGCTGGCACATCCGAAAAAGCCCGGATAGTGTCCGGCGTGCCAGCATAGGTTTCGTGAAAGTCCTCGCCATTGCGGTCGCCTTAGCGATCTCTTTGGTTGGTATCGCGGTGTTCGTTCGCGCGGTGCGCTCGATCGTCAAGGTCGTCAAACTGGGCCGACCCGTGCCTGGACGACGTGATCATCCGAGCCGGCGTTGGAAGCAGATGCTGGTTGAAACGCTCGGCCACACTCGGATGCTGCAATGGAACACCATTGGTGCTGCACACTGGTTCGTCTTCATCGCCTTCGGCGCTCTGTTCTTCACTCTTGTCACGGCGTACGGGCAGCTGTTCGATCCGACATTCGCATTGCCCCTGATCGGACACTGGTTGGTCTACGAGGCGGCCAGCGAGATGATCGCGTGGGCGGCGTTAGGGTGCATCTCCTTTTTGATCACCGTCCGCGTCTTTGCCCGGTTTCAGAAGCGCGCGTCCCGATTCTTCGGATCGCGCGGCTGGCAGGGCTATTACGTTGAGTTCACTATCCTCGGCATTGCGATCTGCGTGATCTTGCTCCGCGCGCTGGAGTATCAGCTGCTCGGTGGGCAAGCTTCTCGACTGCACTTTCCGTTGACGTGGTTTCTGTTGCCGACAGGCATCCCGGTGTCAATGCTGGAAACCGCCATCGTGGTGATCTCGGCAATCAAGATCACCATTTCTATGGCCTGGTTTGTCGTGATCGGCCTGCATACGACTATGGGTGTTGCCTGGCATCGCTTCACTGCCTGGCCGAATATCTGGTTCAAGCGGGAGTCCTCAGGTCGGCCGGCCCTTGGTGCATTGGAGCCGATCATGATTGACGGCAAGCCGCTCGATCTCACCAACATCGAAGAACTTGACGAGGATGCCGCGCTCGGCGTCGGCAAGATCGAGGACTTCACCTGGAAGGGCCTGCTGGATTTCACCTCCTGCACCGAGTGCGGGCGATGCCAGTCCCAGTGCCCGGCCTGGAACACCGGCAAGCCGTTGTCCCCCAAGCTGCTGATAATGCAGCTGCGAGAGCATGCGTACGCGAAGGCCCCGTATCTGCAAGCCGCCGAGGAAATGCGCGGCAGCCTGGCGACCGCGCTCCAGGACGAGGGGCAACGGCCCCTGGTCGGCCCGATCATGACGGGCGACGGCCATGCGGGGGTGATCGACCCCGATGTCTTGTGGTCGTGTACGACCTGCGGCGCCTGCGTCCAGCAATGTCCGGTCGATATCGAACATGTTGATCACATACTCGATCTTCGGCGCTATTCGGTGCAGATGGATTCGGAGTTCCCGCGTGAGCTCAACAGCCTCTTCAAGGGCCTGGAGAGCAAGGGAAATCCGTGGAACATGAGTCCGCGCGGCCGGATGGATTGGGCCAACGGACTGCCCTTCGACGTGCCGGTCGTCGGTGAGGATGTCGAGGATCTCAGTCAGGTGGAGTACCTGTTCTGGGTCGGCTGTGCCGGAGCATTCGAAGATCGCGCGAAGAAGACCACCCGGGCGGTGGCCGAGTTGCTGCATCGGGCGGGTGTCTCCTACGCGGTGCTCGGCAATGCGGAGACCTGTACCGGGGACCCCGCCCGGCGGGCAGGCAACGAATTCGTCTACCAGCAGCTGGCGGTGGAAAACGTTGAGACACTCAAGGAGGCCAAGGCGACCAAGATCATCGCCACCTGCGCCCACTGCCTGAATACACTGAGGAACGAGTATCCGCAGCTCGGCCTGCAACTCGAGGTAATCCACCACACCCAACTGCTCAACCGGCTCGTGCGTGACGGGCGGCTCAGGCCACGAAGTCCTCAGGACGGATCGGTGAACGGCCGCAACATCACCTATCACGATCCCTGCTACTTAGGCCGGCACAACGAGATCTATGAGGCTCCGCGAGAACTGCTGCAGTCCTTGCCGGGCGCCGTGGTCGCTGAGATGCCACGCAACCGAGAGCGATCATTTTGCTGCGGTGCGGGCGGTGCCCGGATGTGGATGGAGGAGACGATCGGCACCCGGATCAACGCAGACCGTACGGCCGAGGCGATCGACACCTTGTCGTGGACCAGCACCAGTGCTCGAAACGGTGCTATCGCCACCAGCTGTCCGTTCTGCCGCGTCATGCTGACCGATGGGCTGACTGCCCAGCAAGCGGATGGCATGGCACCCGAAACGATGGAGGTGTTGGACGTCGCTCAGCTGCTGTTGGAGTCGGTTAACCGCGGGTCCAAAAAAGGATGATGTCTAAGTAGTCTTGTTTTGACGTCATTGTGATGTCATCATGGCGTCATGAATCTCACTCCCTATATCGAAACCGTTCGCACTGGGCTAACGAATGCGGCGTCGCTGGCGGATGAGCCGACTCAGCAGGTGGCGCATCGTCTCGGCACTGCGGTTGAGTCCTCGACTCGGCTTGCGCTGATCCAGGCGTTGTCGGATGCCGCTGGCGTGATCAGCGCAGAGCTGGCTCCCTCATCGGTGGAGCTCCGACTGAGCGGTGAGGATCCGGAGTTCGTGGTCACGAGCTCCACGTCGGCGGCTGAGCCGACGGTGCTGCTCCCCGAGTCGGAGGCCATCGGTGACGACTTCAACCCAGAGTCGGATGAGGATGAGCCTTTGGCGAGGATCAGTCTTCGGTTGCCCTCGTCGGTCAAGACTCGGGTCGACGACCAGGCCGCAAAGGAGGGCATCTCGACCAATGCCTGGCTGGTGCAGGCAGTCATGGACGCATTGGCAGACCGCCGTGCCGAGGCCACGTGGCCTCAACCGCCGCCGCCTCCGGTCGGATCGTTCTTCGGGCCCGGGGGTCCGTTCGGCCCGCACGGTGTTTTCGGTCCGGGCGGGGTGTTCGGCCCGGGCGGCATCTTCGGGAGCAAGACCCAGCCGCATCAGCGCGAGGCAGGACAGACCAGTGCAGGGCCGGTGAACGAGCGCCAGGGCCGTACCGGCCGCAACGTTCAGGGATGGGCCCGATGAGCGTACGGACATTGGAGTATTCCGGGATCCGGCAAGTGGTCGTTGACAGCATCGGTGAGGGGTCGATCACTGTGTCGGCCGGCGCCGATCCGGATCGGGTGGAAGGATCGATCGATGCCGACGACGAGGCGTTCCTGGCCGCCGCTCAGATCCGGCAGGCTGGGAGCGACCTGCGAATCAGCCTGCCGCGAGGCTTCTGGCACTCCATCGCCGCGCATCTGAATTTGCTGGTACCGCCTGGCCTGGCCTTCGTGATCAAGACGGGAGCCGCGGATGTGGCGCTCAGCGTTGACGTCGGGCCTTCCAAAATCACCAGCGGCTCGGGTGAGATCCGCATCAGCCGGGCCGTTGATCTGGACTGCTCCACCGGGTCGGGAAACATCGACGTGGCCGAGCTCAGCGGTAGTGGCGCCCGGCTTCGTACGGGCTCCGGGCACATCTCGGTTGGCACGGCCTCGTGTCCGATTTCTCTGAAGACCGGCTCTGGCCACATGGACGTCAAGTCCCTGGATCGCGCGGACGTGCAGGCAAGTTCAGGTTCAGGTGAGCTGGTCATCTCCTCGACCACAGGCTCGGTTGACGCACGGACTGCCTCAGGCACCGTGTCGGTCGGAGTGGCGGATCGACTAGCCACCTGGCTGGACCTCGGTTCGGGGTCGGGTGAGGTGCGAATCGGCCTGGATGCGATCAATCAGCCGGAGCCTGGCGAGCCCTACATCTCGGTCCGCGCTCGTACGGCCTCCGGCGACATCGGAGTCTTCCGCGCCTGACCGGAACTCGCCGGCCGCCCACACCGCCCACACAGGTTCATACCGTCCACACCGTCTACCACATTCCCGACTTTGACCCACGTACGCGTCTTCGACCCTCATATACAGGGGTCAAGGTGTACGGGGGTCAAGGTCGCCACGGGAGCGCGCGGCAGAGCTAGATGGGCCTGCGTGGAGCTAGATGGGCCCGCGGTGGAGCTAGATGGGCGTGCGGTGGAAGTTGAGGTGCGACTTGCTGGGGGTAGGGCCGCGTTGGCCCTGATAGCGCGATCCGTACTTCTCCGAACCGTACGGATACTCGGCGGGCGAGCTCAGTCGGAAGAAGCACAGTTGGCCGATCTTCATCCCCGGCCACAGCTTGATTGGCAGCGTTGCCACGTTGGACAGCTCCAAGGTGACGTGACCGGAAAACCCTGGATCAATGAAGCCGGCTGTGGCATGAGTGAGCAAGCCCAACCGGCCAAGTGAGGACTTGCCTTCCACGCGCGCGGCGATGTCATCCGGCAGAGTCACTACCTCGAAGATCGACCCGAGAGCGAATTCGCCCGGATGGAGAATGAACGGCTCCTCGCCCGAAGGCTCGACGGCTCGAGTCAGCTCCGATTGATCGGCAGCCGGGTCGATGTGCGGATAGCGGTGGTTCTCGAAAACCCGGAAATAACGGTCAAGCCGAACGTCGATGCTCGAGGGCTGGATCAGCTCCGGCGCGAAGGGCTCGAGTGTGATCCGTCCCGCGTCAATCTCGGCTCGGATGTCGCGGTCCGACAGCAACATGGCGGCAACGTTAGCGCCAGCCGTGAGCCGGTGTTTCCCTTACTCGGGCCGGCGTCTCATCTCGAGCCAGTGATCGCCAATCGAGATGATCGAGCCTTCGGCCACTCGGACCCGCTCGCCCACCTGGCATCGAGTGGACACGCCGCTGCTGTTGGTCACCGTCGAACCGTTCGTGGATCCGCGGTCAACTACAAAAGCTCCATCCGCGTCGGTGGAGATCGCCAAATGGGACTTCGACACGGTCCTGGTCTCGTCGGCAATCTTGATCAACTGGGCATCTTCCTCGCCGGGCTGAGCCTGCGGATTCCGGCCGAGTAGCACCAAGCCGTTGACGGGGATTTCCCGCCCGTCGTCCAGCACCGCCAGCCATCCGGTCTGTGCATTCTCATCGCGTGGGCCAGGCAGGGCGACTGCACGGACTCTCGCAGTCGTGGTTGCGGCCTCCGCCTCGGGCGGCGCCTTCCCCGGGGGCGCCGAGGCCATTGCGCCGGCAGCCGCTGCAGCTCCTGCTGCAACTGCGGGCCCGTTTGGCGGCCGGTCGACCGACTGCGCCGCCTGATAGGGATCTGCCCCGGCGGCGTCAGATGAATAATCGCTCGTCTGCGGCTGCGACCCGGCAGCGGCATAAGCATCGCCGAACGGCTGCCCGCCCTGGCCGGATGGCCCACCAGTCACCAAAGGCTCGACACCCGGCGGGGTCAGAGGTTGTGCAGGGGGATACGGCTGGCCGCCATATGGCGACGATGTCCCGGTCAGCTGATCTTGCGGCGCCACCGCGATCGCGTCCGGCGCACGCCGTTCCTCGGCGACGCTCTTCAACTTCGGCGGCGCTAGCGCACGCTGCTTGATCACAACCGCCTGCGCAGCCAAATCATGCCAACCTTGCTTGCGCGGATGCACCAATAGGAAGATCAACATGAGCACCAGGCCGATACCGGTGATACTCAGCGCCCAGAACACCAGCGTCCGAAGGGCGTACCGCATCCAGCCGATCGGCCGGCCGTCGTAGAAGCCCACGAGCTGCTGGTGCATCAGACGCATACCTGGACCTGCCGCCCGTACGGCGAAGCCCCACCAGACCACTAACAACCAGGTCAGAACTAGAAAACTGCCGACGATATAGGTGAGCAGTCCGTTCCTGCCGCCCACTCTTGTCGCCAGGTAAGCCGTCGCCGCGGCAATGAGCGCTGGCACGAGCCGATCGATCAGTTGCGCCACAAACCGCTTGCCTAACCCACCGACCTCGACGCCTGGTGGCAGGCCAGTCCGATTGACCGGCGGGGCCGGCTGTGGCGATTCCATGCAGTCTCCTGGGACGTACGGGAGGATCCCATTGTGGCGGACGATGCCGCCCGTCGATATTAGGTGGGAAGAACGATGGTGATGGACACGCCGTCGCCGAGCTCGAGAACGCTGCCCGGCCGTACCGGCACATGCTGACCGGGCGTCAGCTGCTCCCGCTCCTCGCCGTCGGGCTGGACCAGCACCGTCCCGTTGGTTGAGTTGAGGTCGGTCGCCACGACCTGCCACCCCTCAGGAGCCACCTCAAGGTGTGTCCGGCTGATGTCATGCCCCGGACTCTGCAACGTCATGAGGCGCGGTGCTTTGAAGGTCGATCGGGAGACGTCGGGCGCCCGTCCGATAAGAACCGCACGATCGACCTCCACAGTGGTGCCGTCATTGGCGCTAAGGACACACAGCACGGGCCGTCGCACCAACCTTGGGCCCTGCGATGGTATCTGGGCGCCGCACACCCGGCAGGTGGACGCAGCAGGCGGATTGCTGTGCCCGTACGGGCAGTCGGCCGCCATGATCAATGAGTCAGTAGGCAACGGCTCAGCGGCCGCGGCGACCGGGATGGGCAGTGGCGTGGTGGCTGCCAATGGAGGCGGCGTTTCGACATCTGGGGCGACAGGCGGCGGCATCGCGGCTTGCGCCGCTGGCGACTGCTGTGGGGCGAACAGCTGCGGGTCGAAGGGATCGAACGGCTTGCCGCCGTACGGACTGGTCATAAGGGCTGTGTCGGATTCGAGCACGTCCTCAGTGGGCGAGTCCGCAGGGACCGATGCAGCAGCCGGTTGATTGGCCTCTTGCTGCTCGACCTCCACGGCGGACATGGGCTCGGTATCCGGACCTTCGTCTTCACGGCCCCAGAGCTCGTCGGCCGTCGCGTCCCTCATAGTCAGACTGACCGGAGCCACAACGTCCATCTGGTCAGAGGCTTGCGGTGAGGAGACTCGCGCCTCCGGTGTCGCGTCGAGGACGACCGATGATGCATTGGCCGCGCCGACGACCAAGGGAAGGGATGGACCGAGCTGGGGTGCGTCCTTGGTCGTCACGCTGATCCGGGTGAGCTCGGCCAAGCCCACCTCGCTCCAGGTCTGGATCCCTGACCCCTCTGCGACCACCCGCCCATTGGAGGGATCAGTCACTTTTATGTCTCCGCGCACAAGCGATCGCATCCCCCTCTCGGTCCAGAAGAAGGCGGCAAAACCGGGCAGCTTGTCAATCGAGAATACGGCGAGCCGGCCGGCCATCTCCGTCATCGACGCAGACCGGATCACCTGCTCCCACAAGGCGTTGATCAGCCTTTCCTGCGACGTGTCCGGTTCCTTCAGCAGGACCAGGGATGTTGGCCCGGCCAGAACCAGCGAATCGCCTGGCGCATAGGTGGCCCGCCAGGGGCCCACCGCTGCGGTCATCTCATCCCCTCGTCGCGCGGGCGTCGTACCGCCATATTGTCGCCCTTTGCGCCCGGCACGGCAGCCGATCTTGACGTTCAGCCGATACGTCGATCAAGCCTTTGGCCTCCAAGGCTTCAGCCAGTTGGTCTCCGGCCAACCCTCGGCAGCCGCCATCAGCTCATACATAGTCGCGCCGTCGATGTGCTCGCGAATGATGTCGGCGTGGCCTGCGTGTCGGGCGAGCTCCTCCAGCACGTGGAGCAGGATCCAACGGGCAGAGAAGCCATCCGGACTCTTGGGATACCAGGGTGCCTCGGGCAGTTGAACCTTGACGTCGAGATCGTCCAGGTCGGTCACGGCAGCCTCGGTCTCCGCGGCTACCCGATTGAGATCAGCGATGACGGACTGGATCTTTTCGTCTTCGCCGAGGGTGAAGCTGTCGAGGTAGGCACGTTCATTGGCATAGCCCGGATTGCCTCGCATGGTCTCAATCCAGCCCTTTTCGGTATGGGCGGCGTGCTTGATCAACCCGGCCACACTGAGCGCACTAACCGTTGGCTTGGAGCGCCCCTCCTCCTCGGTCAGCCCGTACGCGGCGTTCTTCAGGCCCTCACGTTGCTGGACGAGATAGGCCAAAAGTTGATCACGCTCGGTGTCCAGGGACGGCGGATTTCCAGGCACGGCAACTTCCCCCTACGGCGAGACGGATTAGCTAGGCCGGTCAGTGTAGGTGGGAATTGGTGCCGCCGTGGCCCGAGCAGCGGCAGAATGCAGACGTGTTCAAGCTGACGTCGCAGGCATTCGAGCACGGCCAAGAGATGGCTCAGGAGTGTGGCAAGAAGTCGCAGAACATCTCGCCGCCACTTGCGTGGGAGGGTGCGCCGGACGGAACTCGGTCGTTCGCGTTGGCCCTCGTCGATAGGCACCCGGTTGCCAGGAACTATGTGCACTGGCTGGTTGCCGACATCGATCCGCATCGCACCTCCCTTGAGAGAGGGGCTGGGAACGGATCCGGTCTGAGGGAGGCCACCGAGGTCAAGCCGTACGTCGGCCCGTTCCCGCCTGCGGGGACCCACGATTATGAGTTCACCCTCTATGCACTGGACACGGCGACGCTCGACCTTCGGCCAAACGCCTCCTTGGAGCAATTCACTCGGGCCGCGGAGGCTCACAGTCTGGCCACCGCGACGCTGGTCGGGAAATTCACCAGACCGTGATCGACAGACGCTCAATCCACTGACTGGCTGGCCACCTCATCGCGGCCATTGTCGCCACGTTTACGTCAGACGACGTCCGGAGAAGCAGGCCGTGACTTGGAGGAATAGCAAGAATACTGCGTGCAACGATGAGCTGATTTCAATACCAGGCGACATCATGTTGTGTATCGCTCGGCTATGAATTGCGAACGTTAGATCTTCACCGTAGAGCAGTGTACGAGTCGCGATGGTCACGTGGAGAAGGCTCAAGCTTTCGGTCCTGGGCAACCGATGAGTTCCAAATTTGGGCTATCTAGAATTCAGTTCACATCGCGCGTTAATGCCCTTAAGATAAAACGAATCGTGCCGACGCAGCGGGCACCGAAACATCGGGAGTCAAAATGATCCTGGTTCTGGCTGCTGCCTTCCCCTTCACAGCGCCGACCTGCGCTGTGATCGCGCAGCGCCTTGCCGGTACCAGGATGTTTGCAGGCTCCCCCAGCTCTGTCATGACCAGGAGCGCCCCCGGCTACCTCGATACCGGATAGCTCCTGCGTCCTTTCTCAGTTCGGGGCCAACTTCTCTTACCTCGGGGAAAGTCAAAACTCGCCGACTGGCCGAGAGAAGGATCCGATGGATCCCGTTATCTTTCTGGAGAAGGTGCGCCGCCCAATGCTGCGCGGCCTGGTCCGGGAACGGCTAGAGCGGCGCATCACAGCATTGTCCGGCGTGGGTGGGGAGCCAGCATCCCTGGTGCTGGTGCTCGGCCCGCCAGGATCCGGCAAGACCACCTTGCTCAGCCACCTAGCGGAGAGTTCGCCCGCGGTTGCCTGGTACCGCGTGGGTACCGAGGACGACGAAGAGATCGCCCTCAGCCGTCACCTTGGGCACACGATCGGAGCCGCACTTGGCGAGCTCCGCGTCGTCGAAGCGGCAGCTGAGGGCAGGATAACGCAGTTGGTACAGGCGCTGGACGATCCGGTCATCGCACCCGTACACCTGATCATCGACGATCTGCAGGAGATTGCCGGGACCTGTGCGGAACGGGCGCTGGAGAACTTCCTGACGCTCCGGCCACGAACAGTCAGGGTCACCTTGGGCAGCCGCCGACCACCGCGTATCAATACCTCCCGGTTGTTGGTATCCGGGGAACTCACCCAGCTTGACGGCGATGATCTCCGGTTCCGCTCCTGGGAGGTGGAGGAGCTGTTCCGGGCTGTCTACGATGCTCCGCTTTCGCCCGAAGCTGCCGCAGCGCTGACCCGGCGTACGGGTGGATGGGCGGCTGGACTGCAGCTTTTCCACCTAGCGACCGCCCAGTTTGGCCGGGCCGAACGTGATCGGGCAGTGGATGAGCTCAGCGGTCGATTGCGGCTGATCCGTTCGTACTTGGCCCGCAATGTGTTGGATGGCCTGGACCGGGAGCGGCGACGTTTCCTGCTGATCACTTCAACGCTGGGAGTACTCACCGGGGACCTCTGTGACGATCTCCTCGAAACCTCTGGCAGCGCGGCCGTACTGGCCGAGCTGGAGCGGGACCAGTTCTTCACGACCAGCACCGATGCCGGGCTCACCTACCACTACCACCAGGTGCTGCAGACCCACCTTGAAGTGCTGCTCGGCGACGAGCTCGGCGGCCGTGCAACCCGCGAGCTGTATTCGCGCAGCGCAGGGCTTCTAGCTGTCTCTTATACACATCTGACGCTGCCGACGAATGTCCAG
>JBKPML010000113.1:0-36413 GCA_046732135.1 Actinomycetota bacterium | reverse complement strand
ACTGCAGGTGGAGTGAACTCCTTGCACGTCGTGCAAGAGAATCACTACGCTCGGCCAGCATCAGCTGTACCGACGCCTCGCTGACCATTCCCGTCGGTCGATCATGATCAAGGAGCCGAGATGTCGGACTATCCCGAGGACCTGAAGTACTCAACCGAACACGAATGGGTGAGAACCGGGAACGCTGCGATCGTGCGTATCGGCATCACGTCCTACGCCGCGGATGAACTTGGCGACATCGTCTTCGTCAGCCTGCCGGCAGTGGGGGAGACGGTCGAGGCAGGTGACGCCTGTGGAGAGCTCGAATCGACCAAGAGCGTCTCCGACATTTTCTCGCCGGTCGCAGGCGTGGTGTCCGCGGTGAATCCGTTGCTGGAGGCGAATCCGGAAACCATCAATGCCGACCCGTACGGTGACGGTTGGTTGCTCGAGATGGAGCTGGACGACGAGGCCGATCTCGACTCACTGCTTGATGCGGACGCGTACGCGGAGCATGTCGCAAGTTAAGGTTGATATGCAGACATCCTCTTGGAAGCGACGAATATGCCGTTTTGCACCAACTGTGGCCATGACAACCCCGAGGGGAGCAACTTCTGCTCAAACTGTGGTTCTGCCCTGACAAGTAGTGCCATCCGGGGCGAGCCCTCAACCGAGCGCGTGCCGACCGGCGACACCACTAAGACGATTCCCGCGCCCGTCGACGAGCCGCGGGACGGCCTCGAGTCGTTGACGGGCGAGGACGAAGCCGCGGTCAATGCGCTCCCGGCCGGGTCATCGCTGCTTATCGTGCAGCGTGGCAGCAACGCCGGCAGCCGATTCCTGCTGAACACCGATCTGGTCACCGCAGGACGCCACCATGAATCCGACATCTTTTTGGACGACATTTCGGTCTCGCGACGTCATGCCACGTTCACGCGCACGCCGCAGGGCACCGTCGTCAAGGACATGGGAAGCCTCAACGGCACCTACGTGAACCGCGACCTCGTCGACGAGTGCCTACTCAAACCCGGCGATGAGGTACAAATCGGAAAGTATCGGATGGTCTTCTACGGGAGTCCAAAGGGCGTGGAATAGCTCACGCCCATGTCGACCAGACCAGAGACGCGCAGTATCGGAAGTGTCCTGGGGTTGCTGAAGAGCGAATTTCCCGACATTTCAATTTCCAAGATCAGATTCTTGGAATCGGAGGGATTGATCAGTCCGCACCGAGCGCCTTCGGGATACCGCCGCTATTCCGATGCCGATATCGAACGGCTGCGCTATGTCCTCTCAGTGCAGAGAAGTCACTATCTGCCGTTACGAGTGATCCGGGAGAACTTGGAGGCGATGGACCGCGGCCAATCGCCGCCACCATTGGAGTCGCCCTTCCGGTCGATGGAACAAGCAGCGTCCGGAACAGGCACGGTGGCCCAACCACCGGCGAAGCAGCCGGTTCGTTTGTCCCGGGCCGAGTTGCTCGAAGCCAGCGGCTTGAGCGAGCTGGCGCTGGCGGAGCTGGAGCGTAATCAGATCGTGCAAACGCGTCGTGGTTCCACTCATTACGGAAGGGATGCGTTGACGCTGGCCATCGCGGCGAAACGGCTAGCCGACTACGGAATTGACGGACGACACCTGCGGGCATTCAAGATTTCCGCGGACCGAGAGGTCGGCCTGGTTGAGCAGGCCATCGCCCCGCACATGCGCCGACCCGGTGGCAACAAGGACGTCACCGTCGAGGTCACTCAACTAGTGATC
This sequence comes from Actinomycetota bacterium, assembly GCA_046732135.1. Taxonomy (GTDB): domain Bacteria; phylum Actinomycetota; class Actinomycetes; order Propionibacteriales; family Propionibacteriaceae; genus Microlunatus. The sequence continues at coordinate 34,679 of JBKPML010000113.1, read as the reverse complement.
AGCTTCCATGCCGCGCTAGTCCGTACAGCTATGGAGCGCTAGCAGCTAGTTGATCTTGGAGCTGAGCAGGAGCGCAGGAGGCGTACGTATCTACCTTCGTTCCCGCCGAGTGCGGGCGCAAGCGGTCGGGTGTGCGTTGTTCGGGCTCGACGGCGAAGTAGGGTTGGTTCATGCGTGAGCTCGATGTGGTCGGCGTTCGGGTCGAGATGCCGTCGAACGCGCCGATGGTTCTATTGCGCGAAGTCGGCGGCACCCGGTACTTGCCGATCTGGATCGGAGCGAGCGAAGCGTCCGCGATCGCCAACGCCCAGGAGGGCGTCGTACCGCCAAGGCCGTTGACCCATGATCTTATGGTTGACACCTTGAACACGCTCGGTCATCGGCTCACTGAGGTCCACATAACCGAGCTCGAGGGAGGCACCTTCTACGCCGTTCTGCTGGTCGACGGCATTGAAGTGAGCGCCCGTCCATCAGATGCCATCGCCTTGGCGCTTCGGGTCGGTTCGGACATCTACTGCGCCGAGGATGTCCTCGACGAAGCAGGGATCGAGATCCCCGAGGCTGATGAAGATGAAGTCGAGAAGTTCCGCGAGTTCCTGGATCAGGTCAATCCAGACGACTTCTTCACCGGCGACGAGCCGAAGCGGGATTGATACATATTACCTAGCCAGAGGCATTTCTCAAGGTAGACTTGAGGCTTGGCTTTGCCCGTCACCTCCTATCTGGACCTGCCTCATCTTCCGCTCGAGGGTTTCGTATCGGGCTGGTTCACTCCGGCGTGTCGTTGACCGCTGTCGCAGCCGAGTCGTAGCGTTTCTTGGGTAATCCCGACTGTGGAATTACGGCTAGGGAACTACCCGTTTTCCTCGTTGAGATCGTGTTGTCTGACTGGAGGGTGCAATGAGCAGCACAGAAGTCCCGGCTGAGCCGGCCGACACCCTGACGGGCGCGGAGCGGAAGTCGGGCGGACAAGAGCTGCTCTTCGAGGGTGATTTCTCACCGTTGCCCAGCGATCTTGGCTTCCGTGGACCGGTTGCCTGTAATGCGGCAGGCATCACCTATCGTCAGCTCGACTACTGGGCGCGCACGGGATTGGTCGTCCCGGAGATCCGTGGCGCCGCCGGCTCTGGAACGCAGCGACTCTACAGCTTCCGCGACATCTTGATCTTGAAGGTGATCAAGCGACTGATCGACGCGGGGATCTCATTGCAGCAGATCCGGGCCGCTGTAGACCATCTTCGGGCGCGGGGGGTGGAAGATCTTACGCAGGTGACCCTGATGAGCGACGGAGTGTCGGTCTTCGAGTGCACCTCCGATGACGAGGTCATTGATTTGCTCCGCGGCGGCCAGGGCGTCTTCGGCATCGCCCTCGGAGGGGTCTGGCGCAGCATTGAAGGGACTTTGGCAGAGCTGCCCGCCGAACGGGCCGAGGCCGAGACCGAACCGCACGCTCACGACGAGCTGTCGCAACGGCGGCGCGCTCGCGCCGCCGGCTGAAACGGCGCTCCTGGAGAAGAGCATGGCCCCGACAGCTCAGTTGACTCATTTGACAATTCAGCCGGCTATGCCGGAGTAATCTGGCCGTGCTGTACACGCCACGCGGGAGAGTCCACAATCAGGTGGCGCCGAAGGGGCAACCTCCCCGGAACCTCTCAGGCACCCAGACCACGTGGTGAGGCAACTCTGAAGCCAACGGTGACAGAGGGGGAGCGGCCCTCTAGGCGACGGCCGCTGAACTTCGACACCAGGGAGCTGCGGTGGCCAGCCCATCACAAGACACCTCGATAGGACCTTTTGCCTCTCGCCACATCGGCCCGCAACCCGACGAGCGGGACAAGATGTTGGCCGCCATCGGCCTTGCCGATCTGGACGAGCTCGTCGACCAGTCCATTCCCCGGGGTATTCGGCTCGATGGTCCGCTGAAGCTGCCACCTCCATTGACCGAGGCGGACACCCTGACGCACTTACGAGAGCTGGCCGGCAAGAACCGCCCCGGTCGCGCGATGATCGGACTTGGCTATTACGGCACCATCACCCCTTCGGTCATCCGGCGCAATGTGTTGGAGGATCCGTCCTGGTACACCGCATATACGCCCTATCAGCCGGAGATCAGCCAAGGCCGGCTTGAAGCATTGCTCAACTTTCAGACCATGGTGGCGGACCTTACGGGCCTGCCCACCGCGGGTGCCAGCCTGCTGGATGAGGCGACTGCGGTCGCAGAGGCCATTGCACTCGCTCGCCGGAACATCAAGACGGGCTCTGCCGTGCTCCTCGATGCCGACCTGTTTCCGCAATCCGTCGGCGTCATCCGGACTCGCGCAGCGGCCCTTGGCATCGATGTCATGGAGGCTGAGGATGGCCTGCTTGATGCCATGGAATCGAGCGACCCGTTCGCCGTGGTGGTGCAAACTCCTGGTGCGAGTGGCCTAGTCCACTCCACCGAGGAGCTTCGAGATATTGCGGACGCGGCTCATAGCCGCGGCGCGCTCGTTGTCGCTGCGTGTGACCTGATGGCACTCACGCTCACCACGCCACCCGGCGAGTGGGGAGCCGACGTTGCGGTCGGGTCGAGCCAGCGCTTCGGCGTGCCGCTGTTCTACGGCGGGCCGCATGCCGCCTTCATGTCAGTACGGACCGGGCTGGAGCGCTCGCTGCCTGGACGATTGGTTGGCGTGTCGAAGGACGTCGATGGCGTTCCGGCGTTCCGGCTGGCCCTGCAGGCGCGCGAACAGCACATCCGCCGAGAGAGGGCTACCTCAAATATCTGTACTGCACAGGTGCTGCTGGCGGTGGCGGCCAGCATGTACGCGATCTACCACGGACCTGCCGGAGTGGCTCGGATCGCGACCGAGATTCATGCTCGGGCGACTCAATTGGCGGGGGGTTTGAGGGCCGCCGGAGTCGGAATCAGGCATGGCTCCTTTTTCGACACCGTAGTGGCGGAGGTACCAGGCCGAGCGGCTGAGGTCGTGGAGGCGGCGCGCCGGGCCGGCGTGCACCTGCGCCAGGTGAATGGGGACCAGGTAGGGATTTCGATTGGCGAGGATGCCACCGAGGCTGATCTTGCTGCCGTGCGCCGCGCGTTCGGCATCTCCGGCAGCGGCGCCAGCCCGTACGGTGACCTCGCTGGCAGCGAACGAGCGACGCCATACCTCAGCCATCCGGTGTTCAACACCCATCACAGTGAGACAGCGATGCTGCGCTACCTGCGGGGCTTGTCCGACCGCGACTTCGCCCTTGATCGGGGCATGATCCCGTTGGGCTCCTGCACCATGAAGCTCAATTCCGCAACCGAGATGGAGCCGATTTCCTACGAAGGATTCGCCAACCTCCATCCATTCGCACCCGTGGAAGACGCTCAAGGGTATGCGACCTTGATCGACACTTTGGAGTCGTGGCTGGCTGAGATCACCGGCTATGCCCGGGTATCCGTCCAGCCGAATGCAGGCAGCCAGGGCGAGCTCGCCGGGCTGTTGGCAATCCGGCGATATCACGAGGCTCGAGGTGATCGTGATCGGCGGATCTGCCTGATTCCGTCCTCGGCCCATGGTACGAACGCTGCGTCGGCGGCGATGGCTGGAATGAGCGTGCTGGTGGTCGCGGCAAAAGCGGATGGCTCAATCGACCTGGACGACCTACAGTCCAAGATCGATCGGCAGCCGGATCAGATCGCCGCGGCGATGGTCACCTATCCATCAACTCATGGCGTTTTCGAGGAAGGAATTCGCGAGCTCTGCGACCGCGTGCACGACGCCGGTGGACAGGTCTACATTGACGGCGCCAACCTCAACGCCCTGCTGGGACTGGCACGACCCGGCAGGTTCGGCGCCGATGTCAGCCACCTCAATCTGCACAAGACGTTCTGCATCCCGCACGGCGGCGGGGGACCCGGAGTCGGCCCGGTGGCCGTTGCCGAGCATTTGGTCCCATATCTGCCGAGTCATCCCATGATCGACGACGCAGCACCATCCGTCGGGTTGGGGCCCATTTCGGCTGCACCGTATGGGTCTGCCGGCATTCTGCCGATCAGCTATGCCTACATCGCGATGATGGGTGCAGCAGGACTAACCGCAGCGACCCAGCACGCCCTGCTCGCCGCGAACTACATTGCCGAGCGGTTGCGCCATCACTTCCCGGTACTTTATGCCGGCCGCAGTGGACGGGTCGCTCACGAATGCATCCTTGACCTGCGGCCGCTTACCAAAGCTACTGGGGTCACCGCGGAGGACGTCGCCAAGCGGTTGATCGACTACGGCTTTCATGCACCCACGATGAGTTTCCCGGTACCGGGCACGCTGATGGTCGAACCGACCGAATCCGAGGACCTGGTTGAGCTGGATCGGTTCTGCGATGCCATGATCAAGATCCGAGCCGAGATCGGTCAGATCGAGGCAGGGGAGTGGCCGCGAGACGACAATCCTCTGCTGAATGCCCCGCACACCCAGGCCCAAGTCACCGAGGAGGAATGGATGCACCCGTACTCCCGGCGCGTTGCGGCTTTCCCCGCCGGACTCCATGCCGGTCCGCTCTATGCCGACGGCTCGGACAAGTACTGGCCGCCCGTGGGCCGGATTGACAGCGGCTATGGCGATCGCAACCTGCTGTGTACCTGTCCGCCCCCGCATTCGTTCGCCCAGGCCTGAGTGGCACAGGAGCTATTGCCCGGCAGCTTTGGCGCTGATGCGCCGGGCGAGCTCAAAGTCCAGCGCGGTCAGGCCGCCCTCCGAGTGCGTGCTCTGGGTCAACGTCACCCTGTTCCACCGGATGTCGATGTCGGGGTGATGGTTCATGGCCTCCGCCTCGTCACCGACGAGGTTGACAAATTTCAGCGCCCCCTTGAAATCGGCGAACTTGAATGTCGCCGAAATCGCCTTGCCCTCGGGCCCCAGCTCGCGCCAATCCGGGAGGCTCCCCAGCTGGTCCGTAACTTCGGCAGCGGTCAGCAATCGGCTCATGTCTTCAGCAAAGGCATCTGGCCGGAAGGTGTCAAGATCGCTTTGTCAGTTTGAGGTCGTGATGGCGACCGAGGCGGCATCGCAGACCGAAAGGCGGCGGTAATGGCGGCATGGATCGATCGATTGAAGCAGAGGCCGTGGCTGGCGCACCTGCTGCGCACGGTTGAGCATTTCAACCTTCGGTTGGGAGCCCAACTGGGCGCTGCCGTTACGTACTTCTCCGTACTTGCAGTCGTCCCGGTCTTCATGGTTGCTTTCTCGATCGCTGGCTTCGTGTTGACCATCGTTCGGCCGGATCTGCTGCAGCCTCTGGCGAGTACGATCGCCGACAACTTGGGAAGCGCTGACCCAGCCGCCGAGGACAAAATCCAGGCGCTCATCGAGCGGGCACTCAGTAACTACACGGCAATTGGGATTGTGGGACTGGCAACCGCGCTGTACTCGGGCGCCGGCTGGATGGGCACATTACGAGACGCCATCCGCGCACAGTGGCGATCGGACTTCGACCTGCACTTCGTCCGACGCAACATCGTGATCAAAACAGCGATCAACGTGGTGACCTTGCTCGGGCTGATCATCGCAGTCGCAGTCACGTTTGCACTGGCGTCACTCTCAACCGCGCTCGCTGACAGCGTCATCGGTTGGCTGGGCCTCGATCAGGTTGGTTGGCTCGAACCAGTTCTACGCATCCTGCCAATCGTGTTTTCCATCGCGGCCGGCTGGCTGACCTTTATGTATCTCTATACCGTCCTGCCGGAGGGCCGGGCGCGCTGGAAGACCGTCCGCAGAGGCGCCCTGCTTGGAGCAGTCGGGCTCGCGATTCTGCAGTATCTGGCCAGCTACTTGATGGTCGTATTCTCCCGAAGCCTGTCGGCTCTGTTGTTCGGCCCGGTTATTGCGTTGATGATCTTCTTCAACCTCTTCGCCCGGTTGATCTTGATGATCGCCGCCTGGATCGCTACCGCCCCAGAGCCACAGGCAGACTCGGTCGATGAGGAAGAGGCGGTGCAATTACCGCCACAGCCCGATCAGTCGGACGATTCCCCCGCCATGGTGACGCAAAAGGTGGCGGCGCGGTCCGTACGGGCGGGGATGAGGGCCGGATATCTCACCGGGGCAGCGACCGGCGCCGGTCTCAGCGCCATGCTGGCCTACGCGCTGTCGGCTATTCGTGGCCGCAACAAGCCGAAGGATAAATCTGGCTGAGCATCACGTGGGATCGGCGATCGGCTCGGCGACCGGCTGCCCGATGCCCTTGAGTAGCCCACCGAACCAGTCTTGCGTAATGTCAAACGGCTTGCCGCCCTTGATCCGCTCGAACTCGATGGCGCGGAGTTCGTCGCCCCGTTCCTCGTCGTTGCCGATGACGCCCGGCATGCCCTGCAGTGCGCAATCGACCGCGAGATCGGCCATCGACTTGATCAACTCGAGATCGCGTGCGTTCGGTGGGGCGGATCTGGAGAAGTAACCGGACTTCTGCACCATGACCTTCTCCGCCTGCAGCCGTTCGGCGAACTTGCTGGCAAACCATGCACCAGGATTGATCTTGTCGATCTTGACATGGCCGAACGGGTCCCGGGCGACCTCTTCGCCGGATCTCTCCATTTCGTCCACGATGGTGTCCAGACCCGCGCCCTCGGAGATGAAGAGATTCACCGACCCGACCGTGTCCATCACCTGTTTGAGACGGGCGGCCTCGCCTTCAAGATCAAAAATTGCCTCCGGCACGTAGACGCCGTGAATGTCCCAGGCGTCCCGGTTAAGGCCGATCTCTGGCAGCCACTCGCAGCTCTCCAACCAGTCGCAGTAATTCTGAGCGGTCGCCGCAGTCAGCCAGCCGCAGTTGCGACCCATCACCTCGTGCACGATCAGCATCCGCGCCCCCGAGTTGTGCTCCCCGATGATGTTCTGCGCGAATCGTGATCCCTGCTCGGCGGCGGTCCAGGCACCCAGTGATTGGCGGATCGGAACGATGTCGTTGTCAATCGTCTTGGGAAGGCCGACCACCATGAGAGGGCGGCCGTTCTCGGCCAGGAAGGCGGCAAGATCGGCTGCGGTGGTGTTGGTGTCGTCGCCTCCAATGGTGTGCAAGACGTCAATCCCATCAGCGGTCAACTGATCGGCTGCCGCCCGCAACGGGTCGACCTCTTCTGCGACGAGACCCCGCTTGACAAGGTCACTCGCATTGGTCAACTTGACGCGGGAGTTCCCGATCGGCGAGCCCCCATAGCGATGAAGCACCGACGCCCTTTCCCGTACGGCCGGCGTCACGAGAAGCGAATCGCCCTGGAGCAGACCTTGATAGCCGTACCTGTAGGCCATGATCTCTATTTCCGGCGCCACCTGGGTATAGCGCTCGATCAGTCCACCGATGGCAGAGGACAGGCAAGGCGCGAACCCGCCCGCCGTAAGGAGTGCGACCTTGCGAACCATGCTGTGTAACCTATCCGAACGCCGTGACGACCTGACGCAAGCGTTAACGCCGGCCAGCAGTCGCGATAACTTCACCGCATGGGCATATTCGACCGGGCACGGGAATCGACAAGCGGCGATCGGCAGGACCGCCGGGAGAAACCCGCCAGCGAACAACCCGACGAATCGACCCCGTCGGGACAGGTCTCAGAGGCGGGATCCAGCTTCGACAACGTCCAGTCGGCAACGGGCGGTGCTGATGCGGTTCCGGACACGCCAGACACCACGGAAGAGAACCACACCTGATCTCACTCCTCGGCGCCACGGGCCTCCAACGCCTCGATGGCCCTTCCGAGGTGGACAGCTCGAGTCCTGGGATTGTGGGCTGTCACCAGATCCAAGATCACGGCGTATTGCCTCGTCTTGCTGAGCGACTCGAAGGCCAAGGCCGCTCGTGGACTTGCACCAAGTGCAGCGGCAAGATCAGGCGGCACGGTGGCCTGTTTCTGCGATTCGTAAGCGGCGTCCCAACGTCCGTCGGCCTTGGCGGCCTCCACCTCGGCGAGACCCGACGGTCGCATTCGCCCTGCTGCGATGAGCGCCTCGACCTTGCGCACATTGACCTGTGACCATCGACTACGCGGGCGGCGGGGGACGTACTTCTGCAGGTAGTACACATCGTCGTATGACATCCGCTTGCCGGAAATCCAGCCGTAGCAGAGACCGACGTCGACCGCATCGTCATCGATCAGCGACGCAACACCTGATCCCTTCTTCGCGATCTTGAGCCACACTCCGGAGCTACCCTCGCCGTGCTCGTCAAGCCAGGCCTCGAACTGCGCAGCATTACCGAATGCGATCACTTCGACGGCGGGCTTCTCAGACACATCCCCAAGCTAACGACCTCCTCGGACAAACCAGCTGCCCTGCGCGACACTAGGTCGATGAATCCGTCGTCGATCGTGATGGTCCTGGACGGCGGCCTATCGAATGCCCTGGAGGAGCGTGGGCACGATCTCACGGGCCCGCTGTGGACTGCTCGGTTGTTGCACGACGCACCAGAGGAGATCGCTGCCGTCCATCGCGCCTACTTCGCCGCTGGTGCGCGGGTTGCGACGACAGCAAGCTACCAAGCCAGTGTGGCGAGTTTCAGAACGCTTGGGCTGACAACTGCCGATGCGCAGGCCTTGATCCGCCGGAGTGTCCTCCTGGCGCGACGAGTTCGCGAGGATCTTTCCGGAGACGGGACTGAGCGATTCGTCGCGGCCTCCGTCGGTCCTTACGGTGCGACCCTCGGCGATGGATCGGAGTACCGCGGGCGGTATGGCGTTGCCGCCGCAAGGCTGCGCGACTTCCACGTTGGGCGGCTTGAGCTGCTGGCATCCGCAGGGCCGGACTTGATAGCTGTCGAGACGATCCCCGACATCGATGAGGCGGAGGTATTGGTCGGGCTGCTCGAGCAGATCGGTCTGCCGGCGTGGTTCAGCTTCTCCGCCAAACGTGTGGAGACCCGAGCCGGGCAGCCACTGCAGGAGGCATTCCGAGTTGCTGCGTCGGCGCGCACTGTCGTGGCCGTCGGGGTGAACTGCTGCACGCCCGACGACGTACTGCCAGCGGTTCGCCTCGCCGTCGATACGACCGGACTGCCCGCGGTTGCCTATCCCAACCGGGGTGAAGCGTGGGACGCCAAACGGCACGTCTGGTCGGGTCCGGACCATTTCGACCCTGCTCTTGGCAAAGCGTGGATCGATGCCGGTGCGCGCTACGTAGGTGGATGCTGCCGCGTCGGTCCGTCGGACATCGCGGCGTTGGCCAGTGCCGCGCTTCACTGACGACCGGCCGACCTCCGACCCACTCGACTCGATCAAGTGGGTCGGCCGGCGATCAGCTAGCCGTCCCTGACTGAGGCTCGCTCTCCGTCATTGGAGGTACATCGGACGGCGGTGCCGTGCCGGACTGTGTCGTAACCTTAGTCTGCGACTCGCCAGACCGTGCGACTGGAATGCTGCGCGAGGTCGTACCGGAGCTTGAAATAGGCACCGAGATTTCCAGGATGCCGTCCCTGTAGCTCGCCTCCACCGCGTCTTCCTGCGCGCCCTGCGGCAACGTGACCCGGCGGCGGAACGATCCATAACGAAACTCTGAGCGTCCCTTTTCGGTGGTCTGCTCCTGGCGTTCCGCTGACACGTTGAGCACACCGTTTGCGACGCTGACCTCCACATCCTTTTCCGGATCGATCCCTGGCAGCTCGGCGCGCACGACATAGCGGTCGTTTTCGACTGTGTCCTCGATGCGAATGGGGTGGAATGCTCCGTGCCACAACTCGCTCAAGGATGGCCAGCCAGCGTCCCAGTCGAACCACTCCGACAACTGTCGGGCCGGTTGGCGCTTAGGGGCAATGTCGCTCATCGGATCCTCCTTGTCACTGGATAATTAACGACATACCAACGTTGGGGATGGGATTCAACAGTCGCTCGCATACCTCTCGCGAATCGGCCCCACCAATTTAAGGGAATGTCGGCGATGCTGGTTCGGCGGCCGGTAACAACGCCCGGATTGAGCCGGATGTAGTGCGGGCGCTGCCCGGTGCCCATGCCGCCCAGGGCGGCTGGCGAAGCTCGGCGATCTGGTCCGAATCATTGAGGTTGTCGGATTCGCGGGCTCCCGATCGTCGTCTGGTTGTCTTGTCAATCTGTAAGGAGGTCCTGCAATGAAGTACATGATGTTCGTCGCTACCGACACCGACCCGGATCCGGGGACGGAATCGCGGGAGAGCATGGATGCCTGGTTTACCGACGTGAACAGTCGCGGCAAATGGGTCACCGGCGATCGGCTGCGTCCCGTCGAGGATGCGACCACTATCCGAGTCCGTGGCGGCGAGCTATTAGTCACTGACGGCCCATTCACCGAAGCCAAGGAGTGGATCGCGGGATTCGACATCCTCGAATGCGACGACCTGGATGATGCCATCGAGATCGCCTCTAAGCACCCGATGGCTCGCTTCGGCCGACTCGAGCTGCGACCGTTCTGGCCGTTCGAGGACTGAACCATCGGCCATCATGTTGACGCCGCACAACTGCTTGCCACCCTGGTTGCCGGCGAGCGGCCGCGCATCCTCGCGGGCCTGATCCGCACGACGGGTGATTGGGAGCTTGCCGAGGACTGCCTCCAGGACGCGGTCGAAAGTGCGCTGGTGCGGTGGGGGGACGGCCTACCGGACAACCCGGCCGCCTGGCTCACGACCGCGGCCTACCGGCGAGCACTTGATGTCCTGCGTCGGCGTCGGATTGAGGCGAGCAAACTGAAGGAGGTGGCGGCCATGGCCGATCGCGAGCGCTCAGCCAGCGGGTTCAACTTCGACCCTTACGCGGACATCTACCGCGATGATCAATTGCGGCTGTTGTTCACTTGTTGTCACCCGGCCCTGCCGCTTGCCGGTCGGGTGGCCCTCACCTTAAAAACGGTTGCAGGGCTGTCGACTCGGCAAATCGCTGCCGCATTTCTGGTCAGCGAGGCGACGATGAGCCAGCGGCTGCTACGAACCCGGAACAAGATCGCGCATGCAGGCATCGTGCTGCGAGTGCCGGAACCACACCGGATCGCCGAACGGACAGCCGGGGTGTTGGCCGTGATCTATCTAGTGTTCAACGAGGGGTATTCAGCTGCTGAACCCGACGGTCCCGCTGATCTTGCAGCTGAAGCGGTCCGGCTTGCCGGGCTGGTCACTCGACTGATTCCTGACGATGACGAGGTTCAGGCTCTGCGGGCGCTGTTATTGCTGCAACATGCCCGCCGGGGCGCCCGCACGGACGCGACCGGCGAGCTGTTGTCGATGGAGGAGCAGGACCGCGAAAACTGGAATGCCGCGATGGTGACAACCGGCCTTTCTGTCCTGGAGACGGCGCGTGCCTCCGACCGGCCGGCGGGACCGTATCGGCTGCAAGCTGAGATCGCCGCCCTGCACGCCACCGCTCGCACAGCCGCCACGACCGATTGGGAGCAAATAGTCGCCGGCTATGACGCTCTGCTAAAGATTCAGCCGTCACCCGTGGTATCACTCAACCGCGCAGTGGCGCTGGGATTCCGTGACGGGCCGGAGGCCGGACTGTACGCCTTGGCGCCGCTCGACAACGACGCACGGCTAGCGACCTACCACCTGTTGCCCGCCGTCCGAGCGGACTTTCTGCTCCGCGTCGGCCGCAGAGCCGAAGCCGCGACAGCCTACCGCCAGGCATTGGTCCTGGTGCGAAACGAAGCCGAACGACGGTTCCTGCAACGGCGGCTGCACGAGGTGCTCGGTCCCACCAACTAGTGCCCCCGCGAAGCGATGAACTGCAACCAGGAGTGCCGCCGAGTCAGCGGTGGGGCATTCTGAGTGGCACGTCGGCTAGCGAAGGAGGCCCAGTGACCGCTTGGATCTGCCGAACGTGCGGCGTCGAGCAGCGCGACAGCGATCGTCCGCCGGCCATCTGCCACATCTGCAGCGATGAACGCCAGTACGTACTGCCCTCCGGACAGGCGTGGACAACACTCACGGAACTCCAGGTGGGTCGGGACGGCACGGTGACCGAAGTCGAGCCCGGGCTGTACGGCATCACCATCTCGCCTTCGGTCGGGATCGGGCAGCGGGCCCTTCTGGTCCGGACCGATGAGGGCAATGTGCTATGGGATCCAACCGGCTACCTCGATAACGAGCTGGTCGCCGCGGTTGAGTCCATGGGCGGTTTGGCGGCTGTGGCGTCAAGCCATCCGCATATGTTCGGAGTGCAGGTCGAGTGGGCGCAACGGTTCGGTGGGGTCCCGGTGTACGTGACGGCGGCGGATCGGGAGTGGGTGCAGCGCGACGACCCGCTGATCCAGTCCTGGGAGGGCAGGTGTGTCGTGGTGCCAGGGGTAACGCTGCACCAGATCGGCGGCCATTTCGTCGGCAGCGCGGTCGCCCACTTCAGCGGTGTCGACGGTCGTGGGGTGTTGCTCTGCGGCGACACGGTTGCCTGCACGCCGGACGAGCATTGGGTCTCGTTCATGCGCAGTTTTCCGAACAAGCTGCCGCTCTCGGCTGGCACCGTGGCGCGGGTAGCCGCGCGGGTGACTGCGCTTGACTTCGACCGGCTGTACGACAACTTTGCTGGTCGGGTTGCCGCCGACGCAAGGTACTGGGTCCAGCGGTCCGCGGAGCGCTATATCGCCTGGGTGCGCGGCGACTTCGACCATCTCACTTGAGACCTCGTGGAGGCGGCGCCCAAGCCAGTGCAAGGAGTTTCGATCACGATATATCATGATCGTATTGCCGAAACGAGGAGTGTCCATGATGCCCAAAGAACGACACGGTTTCGAGGAGCGTGGTTACCGCCGAGAAGGTGGCAAATCTGAACCGCCCGGGAGGCGCGGTCCCGGCGGAGAGCGTCATATGCATGGTGATGGAGCCCGAGCCGGTGGTCGCGGTCGTGGGCGCGCTCAGCGGGGTGACGTCCGGACCGCGATCTTGCTGATGCTGGCCGAGGAGCCAATGCACGGCTACCAGATCATGCAGGCGATCAGCGATCGGACTGGAGGCGCCTGGCGAGCAAGTGCAGGCGCGGTATACCCGACGATTGCTCAACTGGAGGATGAGGGCCTCGTCACGACAAGAAAGGAAGACGGTCGCCGGCTGGTGACGCTGACGGCCGAGGGGCGAACCTACCTTGAGGAGCGCCGGTCTCGCGTGGGCGATCCGTTCGCCGGTTTCGCGAACGCTGCCGATAGGCCGGACTTGAGAGATCCGTTGCACGAGCTGCATGCGGCGGCGCGTCAAATCGCCGCGGGTGGCAACGTGTCGCAAGTAGAGGCGGCGGCGCGCGTTTTGAGCCAAGCTCGGCGGTCGCTGTATTTGATCTTGGCTGGAGAGACGGAAGCCGCCGACGAGTGAAATAGCCTTTTGCATCAGTGACCAGCCTGCTGTCACAACATCTTCACAGCCGCCTCTGAGCCGTCTCATCAACTGCCCAGATCTACTTGCCGTCAGGTTGTGAACTGTAGGAGTGAGGTTCAGGTGATCGTCGAAGCGTCAAGGAAGCTAGGCGCCGTGCTGGCCAGCCTTGCTCTGATTGCTCCAGCGGCCGGAGCTGGTGCGGTATCTGTGGCAATAGCCACTGGTGCAGTGGCGGTGGTACGGACTGACTGGCAACGACCTTGGAGCGACCCGAGAAGCGACCAGGAGACGGGCCCGGGCGCCGGTTCGAGTGAGGTTGCTGCTGCGGTTTCGAAGCCGGCGGCGCAGGCTCAATCAATTGGGATCGTGGTGGTGGACACCGTGTTGCCATATCAGGATGCGCGCGGAGCGGGGACCGGAATGGTGCTGACCTCGACCGGGCAGGTTCTGACGAACTACCACGTTGTGGAGAACGCCAGCACCATCAAGGTAACTGTGGTGCAGACCGGGAAGGTCTATACGGCAGCGGTGGTCGGCAGCGATGAAACTGACGACGTTGCGTTGCTCCAACTCAAGGGGATCTCCGGCCTCAGCACAGTGATGTTGGACAACGACGAAGTAGCAGTGGGTGACAAGGTCACCGCGGTCGGAAACGCCGGCGGCACAGGTGAACTGACCGCCGCCACTGGCACCATTTCCTCGCTGAGGGCTTCTCTGACGACCCAAGCGGAAGGATCTGTGGCGCCACAGACCCTTAGCTCGATGATCGAAACTACTGCTGATGTCGTGTCAGGGGACTCGGGCGGCCCGCTGTATGACGCCGAAGGTGAAGTCGTCGGTATCGACACCGCGGCATCCACCGGCAGTGAGATCAATGGTTACGCAATTCCGATCGAGCGAGCGCTCAGGATTGTGCAGCAGATTAGGTCGGGACAGGAGAGCAGTACCGTACAAATTGGCGCAGCTGCATTTCTCGGGGTCGAGCTGAGCGGCACGGGTTCCTACCCCGATTCAAACTACTTCGGCAGTGCATCCGGCGCGGTGGTCAGTGACGTAGTGGATGGCACAGCGGCGGCGCAGGCTGGGCTCGAATCGGGTGACATCATCACCGCGGTAGGAGGACACGTCATTACGTCGGCTGGGGATGTCCAGGCCGTGCTCAAGAGCCACGATCCGGGAGATCGTGTGAAGATCACCTGGATCGATCAGTGGGAAAGCCAGCACACGACCACCGTTGCTTTGGGCACCAGCCCGGTTGCCTGAACCATCGACGCAAGCTGTGGCCTACCAGCTTCGACTGTGGTTCCCTCGATCACGAAAGGAGTGGACCGGATCCCCGCACCTCGTAGTACAGGCGGCCGCCGGGACGCCCAGGTGGTTCGTGGTGGGCTGACGGAATAGACCGGAGACGCGGCACGAATTCATCGGGCCAGCCGTCACGTCAACAGGGCCGCGATGACGACGAGAACCGGGACTGAGGCCAGCGTTGAGATGAAGATGCTATCGCGCGCCAGGATGACTCCGGTGTTGTACCGCACGGCATGGGTGAACACATTCTGGGCGGTCGGGAGCGCGGCAATCACGGTGACCGCCAACACGTCCAACCCTTCCAGCCTGAGCAACTTGGCGGCCAGATAGGCGCAGGCCGGCTGAACGACGAGCTTGAGCGCCACGATCGTGACGATTTGGACGGTGGACTCACCGGCCCCGGGCAGCGGACCCAGCCGAAGCGAAACGCCGTACGCCAGCAGCATGGCCGGCACCGCCATGCCGGCGACGAGATGCAGTGGGTCGGCGACCAACGGCGGGAGTCTCAGTCCTGACAGCGATAGCAGCAATCCGAGCAGGGAACCAACGGTCATCGGATTGCGAATGATCCGACTGAGGATGCGCAGGATTTGCTGCCGACGGTTGGTCAATGCCCGGCCTCGAAAAGTCACCATGTCAAGGAGGGCGAGACCGAGCGGTTGAAGGGCCAGCACCTGTGTCAGCAGCATCGGCGCGATCAGCGAGGCATCACCAAGCACGTACGCAGCGATTGGCAGGCCCAGGTTGCCGGCGTTGACATAGGCCGAAGCAAAGGTCCCGATCACGGTGTCACCTGCCGTGCGCCGCCACACCAGCCTCGCCAACAGCAGGTACGTCGAGGCAACCACAACGACGCTGCAGACCGAAGCCATCAGGTTGGCCGAGAACACTCGGGAGATGTCAGCCTCGCCGAGCACGGTGATCATGAGCGCCGGACTGGCGACGAAGAACGCTAACCGGACCAGCAGGCGCTGACTTGCCGCGTCGAGGATTCCAACATGGGCGAGCAAGATCCCGAGACCGATGACGGCGCCAATTGTCGCGAAGCCGGTGAGTACCTCCTGCACTCTCAGAGGCGCTCGGGGTGTGGGTCAACCACCGGGCGCGCGTTCCCACCGTGGAGGCATAGAGGTCAAGTCAGCTCCGGATGGCGCGCGGTAGGGATCTAATGAGCGCAGGTCAGCCACCTGTAATGCGCGGGCGACATCGCTCGCGGAGATTACTCCAACAATCCGGCCGTCCTGGTCCACCACAACAGCACGGCCATCGGTGGAGCCATGCATACGTTCCAAAAGCTCGACCAGCGGCTCCTCGGGGTGGGCAATAGGAACTTCGTTCGGCGCGCAGGCGATGTCACCTAGCCGCGTGGTGGCCCGAAGGCCTGGCGGCACCGCGCGTACCCGATTGAGAGTGACCAAGCCGGTGAGTCGCCCGTACGGATCAATGAGCGGATAGGTGGAGAACGGGTGAGTCAAAGCCACCTGGCTCACAAAATCGTCAACACTGAGATTGCCGTCGAGAACGGTAGGCCGTGCCGCCATTACCTGGCCGACTGTGAGACGGGCCAGACGGCCACCTAGCCGGGCTTGCTGCTCTTCGGCGGTGGCGGCGCTGACCACGAACCAGCCGATCAGCGCGAGCCAGATCCCATCCAGTCCGCGCCCGATGACGACCTGCAAGACGCCGAGGGCGATCATGATGAAGCCGACGACTCGGCCGGCCCGTGCGGCGCTGACTGCCGCTGCCTGTCGGTCACCTCGCCAGCGCCACAACGCCGCTCGCAACACCCGGCCACCGTCCAGCGGTGCAGCCGGAATGAGGTTGAACACTGCGAGCAGCGCGTTGGCTGCGGCAAGGTAGGCCAGCACGCCGAATGGCAATCCAGCGGCGCCCACCCATCCGATGGCTCCGGCCGCAACACCGAACACGATGGCTAGCCCAAGGCTTGTCAGCGGGCCGACCACGGCTATCCGAAAATCCGCTCCCGGGGTTTTCGCTTCGCCACGCAGTTGTGCCACGCCACCCAGCAGCCAGAGCACAATGCTCTCGACCTCAATACCGTTTCGGCGTGCCACCAGAGAGTGTGCCAACTCATGCGCTAGCAACGAGGCCAGGAACAGCACCGCGGCGGCGATCGCCCCAATGATGTAGTAGGCGACACTGCGGCCCGGATACGCTGCCGGCAGCCGCCCGGTCGCGAGCCCAGTTACCAAGATCGCAACGATCAGAAACACACTGGCGTTGATTCCGACCCGGATGCCAGCGATGCGGCCTAGGGAGATGGACGCTCGCACTGCTTCACCACCTTCGATGGGTGCTTCTGGGATTCACGGTGTCACAGGGAGCCAAATTTGGGTTTCAGCGCCATCGCGCCACTGGCTCGAGGGCTGGGCTGAAGTAGCTGCTGTCAGCTGGATTAAACCACTTGAACCGAGAGCCGCCACGATCGGCGAAACCGGGGTGTGCCACATCACCCTGCTCCAGATCGATCCGACAGCTGCGATCGGCATTCGGGGCACCTGGCGGGTCGATCCATCGCTGTTGGATCAGCCGTTCCACCGGACGGGCAGCCCTGCTGTCACCTTTCGACCGACTGCTGCACGATCGCAAGCGCATGGTCGAGTTGTTCGAGTTTGAATACGCCCTGGAGATGTACCAGCCTGCCGCGAAACGGCGCTGGGGATACTTCGCGCTGCCGATCCTGTAGGACGATCGACTGGTGGGGAAGCTTGACGCGACCGCGGACCGCAAGACGGGCGTCCTGTCGGTAAACGGGCTTCACTGGGACATCGAGCCCAACAAGACCGCATCCGCTGCCCTGGAGGCAGAGGTCGACGACCTCGCCGGCTGGCTGGGCCTTTGCCCAAGGGATGCGTTGCAGATCGAGTCGGCGGCAGGAACGAGGATGGCGGCGTGGAGTATCAGATCGTAGCTGAGGCATATCGAGATTTGGAACAGGCGTCTGGTCGATTGGCCCTGATCGATCGTCTGTCGGCGTTGCTGGCGCAGACCCCGCAGGATGTACTGCCCACCGTTTGCTACCTCTGCCAGAGCCTGGTGGCGCCCGAATTTGCCGGTGTGGACCTGGGACTGGCTGAGAAACTGGCGGTGCGCGCGGTTGCGACGGCCACTCGCGTCGAGCCGCTCGATGTCGTCACTGCGGTGCGGGAGGCCGGTGACCTAGGTCAGGCGGCCGAGCAGTTGTTGGCCGTGACAGCTAGCGATCGGGAGCCAAGCCTGCAGGTGGCTTCAGTGGTTGACACACTGCACGAGATCGCGCGGGCCCAAGGCTCCGGCTCACAAGGGCGCAAGCTCGACCTGCTGGCCGGCCTGCTGGTGCTGGCCACCCCGTTAGAGGCCCGCTACTTGCTACGTCTGGTGACCGGCAACCTGCGCCTTGGAATCGGCACGCCGACGATTCTGGATGCGCTTGCCCAGGTTTATACCGGAAACCGCAAGGACCGGCCGGTGCTCGAACGGGCGTACAACATTTGCTGCGACCTCGGCCTGGTCGCCGCCACCTTGGCGTCCGGTGGGCTGGTCGCGGTGAAGGAGCTACGGGTGCGGCCCGGAAACCCAGTGCGGGTGATGTTGGCACAGCGGTTGTCCGATGCCAATGAGATCCTCGCCCG
Organism: Actinomycetota bacterium; assembly: GCA_046732135.1. Lineage (GTDB taxonomy): Bacteria > Actinomycetota > Actinomycetes > Propionibacteriales > Propionibacteriaceae > Microlunatus. The sequence continues at coordinate 16,461 of JBKPML010000113.1, read as the reverse complement.
GCTGGGCGGACAGTGCATGGCGGAGTACAAGTACGACGGCATGCGGCTGCAGGCGCATCGCACCGCTGATGGGCAAGTCGAGCTGTTCACGCGGCGGCAGGAGCGTGTGAGCAGCCAGTTCCCCGATGTTGTCGAGCTGCTGCAGGCCGGGCTGGGTCCGCGCGAGGCGATCCTGGAGGGCGAGGTGGTCGCGTATGACGCAGCGGCCGGCGAGCTGCGGCCCTTCCAGGAGGTCATGTTTCGTCGCCGCAAGCACGGCATAGCCGAAGCCGCCCGGGATGTGCCGGTCGGGTTGTTCTGCTTCGAGTTGCTGTATGCCGATGGCGAGGATTTCACCGGCCTTTCGTATCCGGACCGCCGGGCACGGCTCGCCGACGCGGTCACGTTGTCGGACCGGCTGCGATTGACCACGGCGATGGAGGTGGCGACCGCTTCCACGCTTGACGCCGCGTTCGAGCAGGCGGTCGCGGACGGATCTGAGGGTCTGGTCTGCAAGGCAACGGGTCCAGGCGCGATATATCAGGCCGGTGCTCGCGGCTGGCTATGGATCAAGCTCAAGCGCGACTATCGCACAGAGTTGGCCGACACCGTCGACCTCGTTGTTGTGGGTGCGTACACCGGACGCGGTAGACGGCGCGGCACGTACGGCGCCGTGCTGCTGGCCGCCTACAACCCGGAGGCGGAGCTTTATCAGACGGTGGGTCGATGCGGCACCGGTTTCTCTGACGCCGAGCTGGCCGCGCTTCCGGCAAAACTGGCGCCGCTGATCCGGACTTCACGGCCGGCCCGAGTCGACTCACACGTTCCCGCCGATGTGTGGTTCGAGCCAAGCATGGTTCTCGAGGTGCTCAGCGCCGAGCTGACCCTGTCGCCGAACCACACCGCCGGATGGGCTGAGCTGAAGGATGACGCCGGCCTGTCAATGCGGTTTCCACGGTTCACCGGCCGCTGGCGGGACGACAAGGAACCACAGGATGCCACCACGACTCAACAGCTCGTGGAGCTCTACCGCACGGCGCGCCGGGCGCCCACCGAATAGGGACAACAGGCTCGGAACGCCGGTGCCGACGGCATTCCCGACCGTGCGGCATCCGAACGAGCGACACCCCTGTTAGCCCGCGCTGGCTGCCCTGGCGCCCAGCTCGCGCACAACCTCGATGAAGAGGTCGAGGTCGGATGCTGTCGTGCGCCAGTTGCTGATCGCTGGCCGCAGCGCCACCCGGCCACCGTAAATGGTGGCGCCTGCGAACACCCGGCCGTCGTCGAGCAGGGACTCGCTCAGCCGGCGGTTGACGTCGTTCAACTCTGGCTCGGACAGGTCGGGGGGGTGGTAACGGAAGCAGACGACATTGAGCGGTACCTCGGCCAAGCGCTCCAGGTCGGGCGCTGCGTCGACGGCCGCGGCCAGGTAGGCCGCAAGGTCGCAGTGCCGCTCTACCAGCGCCTGGTAGCCGCCCCGGCCGTAGGCAGCCAGGGTGGCCCAGATCGGGAGGGCTCGCGCCCGTCGGGAGGACTCTGGGCCAAGCAGCCCATAGCCCCCGCGAGGGTCATCCGGGCCCGGAAGGTATGCCGCCCCCGGCATGCCAAATGCCGACCCGAGCCGAGCAGGCTCCCGGACCAGGGCGAACCCGCTCTCATAGGGCACGTTGAGCCACTTGTGAGCGTCAGCGGCGATGGAGTTCGCACGCTCGATACCAGCCGTTAGGTGGGCGGTGCGTGGGGAGAGGGCCGCGAATAGGCCGAACGCGGCGTCGATGTGCAGCCAGGCGCCGAACCCCTCAGCCAAGCCCGCGAGGTCGGTGAGCGGGTCGAAGTCTCCAGCATTTGGCTCGCCTGCGGTGGCGAGGAGCACTGCCGGAGCTCCATCGAGCTCGCCGAGACGCTGCCTGAGGCCGCTCAGATCGACGCGGCCGACGTCGTCGCGGGTGAAGACCTCGACGGTGTCCTTGCCGTGGCCGAGCAGCTGCAGGGCCTTGCGGGCGCTGGGGTGCAGGTAACCCCCGGAAAGCACCGGCATCCGGGGCAGGCCGGCCAACCCCGACGAGGTGGCGTCCACGCCGTTTCGCTCGGCCCACCAGTGCGTGGCCATTGCCAGCCCGACAAGGTTTGCGAAAGTGGCACTGGCGGTCAGGGCACCACCCCATCCCAGCGGGAGGCCCACCAGCTGGCGTAGCCAGTCCAGCGTGACAGTCTCAGCCGCGTCGGCCAGCCGCGACGATGCCCGTACGAACGCGTTCTGGTCCAGCATCGACACCACCCAGTCGGCGGCCAGCGCCGCCGGTGTTGAGCCGCCGATCACAAAGTGGTAAAACCGCGGCCCCGCTGAAGCGGTAGCCGTGGCCGTGCCGATCCGCAACAGCCGCTCGACTGCGGCCCCGGTCCCGCTCCCATCATCCGGCAGCGGCCCACCGAGCTCATCCAGCAGTGGCTCGGCAGCCCGGTTGTAAACCAGCCGCTCCGGCAACTCCTCCAGCCACGGCCCCGCCGCCTCAACGACCTGCTTGAGTGCTGCCAGCGTCTCGGCCTGCTCATCCAGCGGATCGCCCACGTCAGTCCTCCCCCCGGCCCGCCGGCTCAGTGTATGAGTCAAGCACGGCCGCATTCTCGCCCCGGCGACCTTCGGTTCTGGCGGAGATCAAGCCGAATGTCGATTTCAGATGAGGATTGAGATGGCCGAGAACGTGGGCTGGCGCCCCTCTACGGTCTAGGTCCAGGGGCGATAGACCGGCCTGGTAATCGGATCATTGGCGCACGCCAAAAACCGTCGCCGACGAAGGGGCGCTGCTGCTCAGGGGAGAGACACACCGATGGCGATTGGGATAGCTGTAATCGGAGCCGGTATGGCAGGTCGCGCGCACGCCGCGGCCTATCGAATCGCACCGACGCTCTACTCGCCGATCATGCCACCGCTGAGGTTGATCTCCATCGGTGATGTCAACCCCGAATTGGGCTCGCTTGCTGCTCTCCGCTTCGGTTACGAGCGGTCCGATTCCTCCTGGCACGCGATCGCCGACGACTCCGACATTCAGGTTGTCAGCGTGGCAGTGGCCAACTCTCTGCACCGCGAGATAGTCGAGGGCTTGCTCGCAGCCGGCAAACACGTGCTGTGTGAGAAGCCGCTCAGCGACACGTTTGAAGACGCTCGGGCAATGGCCGATGTCGCCCGCGGCGCCGACTCGGTCGTACGTATCGGGTTCACCTTCCGTCGCGCGCCAGGTGTAGCGGCGCTCCGACAGCTCGTCACCTCGGGCGTGCTGGGTCGCATTCTCCACGTTGACGCTCGGTACTGGTGCGACTACGCCAGCGACCCGAAGGCTCCGATCAGCTGGCGATTCAAGGGAGCTCCGGGTTCCGGTGCGCTGGCTGACATCGGCAGCCACGCCGCTTACTTGGCGGAGTTCCTCGGCGGCGACATCCAAGAGGTCAGTGGGGGCCAGTTCGCAACCTCGGTCACGGAACGGCCAGTGCCGCTCGGCACCGTGATCGGCCACGGTCAGGCTGCGCTCAGCGACCGCTATGAGGCCGTGGAGAACGACGACTACGCCGGCTTCAGCGCCAAGTTCGAAAACAGCGTCGGCGTGGTGCAGGTCTCGCGCGTCGCGGCTGGACATCCGAATGGTCTCACCCTCGAGGTATTCGGCGACCAAGGCGCAGTGAAATGGGAACAGGAGCGACCCGCCGAGTTCCAGCTCATGTTGAACGAGGGCGCCGCCGGAACGCGTGGGTATCGCCGTGTCATCATCGGCCCCGAGCACCCGTATGTCGCTGGCGGGTTGCCAATGGATGCGCCGGGCGTGGGCCTCGGCCAGAACGACGGGTTCGTCTACCAGGCGCGTGCATTCCTGGAGGAGGTCGCCGGAGTCGACGAGGCCGACTCACTGCCGCGATGTGCATCGTTCGATGAGGGTGTCCACAACATGGAGGTGCTTGCCGCCGTGACCGAATCGGCCGCCAAAGGGGGAGCGACGGTCAAGGTCCCAGCCCAGATGCGTTTTCCAGCCCAAGGTGAAGCACCTGAGCACTCGGCGTTGTTTGAGGAGGGTGCTCGGTGAAGTTCGGCGTCTACAACGCGATCCTGCACGACCGCAGCCTGCCGGAGACGATCGAGGTCATTTCCGGGCTGGGCCTCACCGGCATCGAGCTGAACTCGGGAGGCTTCCTACCACCGGTTCACATCGCCACCTTCGACAGCATCCTTTCTTCGGACGCCGCCAGGGACGACTTCCTTGCACTGTTCGAGGGCACAGGTGTCGAGATCGCCGGCCTCAATTGCAATGGCAATCCGCTGCACCCCGACCCCGCGATAGGGCAGAAACATGCCGATGACGTCCGCCGCAGCATCCAGTTAGCGAATCGCCTGGGCCAGCGTCGGGTCATAACGATGTCCGGCTTGCCGGCCGGCGAACCTGGCGGTAGGCGACCCAACTGGATCGTCAATGCATGGAACTCCGCCGCGTTGGATGTCCTCGATTACGAGTGGAGCGTCGCCGAAAGGTTCTGGCGTGAGATCGACCGTGAGGCCGCAGACCTTGGCGTCAAAGTGGCGCTCGAACTCCATCCGCAAAATCTCGTCTTCAACCCAGCCGGCATTAGGGAGCTCGTCGAGCGTACGAACGCCACGCACATCGGTGTTGAGCTCGACGCTTCCCACTTGTTCTGGCAGTGGATGGACCCGGTGGCAGTCGTTCAGGACCTCGGCACCCTCGTGTTCCATGCGGCCGCGAAAGACGTGCGGATAAATCCAGCGGCCGCCGTCTATGGCGTGCTTGATAACCGGTTCCGCCGACTCCGACCAGATGAGCCGCGTACGAACCTCGGGGGCGATGAGTGGGCGAATGAATGGCCGAAGGACGCTGCGTGGGAATTCGTGGCCCTCGGACGTGGGCACGATGCAGCCTATTGGTCGACCTGGCTCGCCGCGCTACTTGCAGTGGACTCCGAGATGCTGGTGAACATCGAGCACGAGGACGTCAGCCTGGGTCGTATCGAAGGCCTCGAGGTGGCGTCGAAGGTGCTGCTCGACGCGGCCCGCCGTGCCGGCATCTCGACCGCGGGACCGAGCTGATCGGAGACCGACATGAAACTAGCCCTCGACCCCCAGATGTTCTACTCCTCCAGTTCGGTGTACGAACTTCCCGACATCGTGGCGAGCCTCGGCTACGACTGGATCGAGCTCTCGCCAAAGGCAGATTTCGTTCCATTCTTCCGCTATCCCCGGGTCGACGATGCCGGCGTAAAGAAGCTGAAGAAAATCGCCCGGAACGCCGGTGTTGGCTTTGCCTCAGTGCTGCCGCTGCAACGCTGGTCGGGTCCGGACGAGGACCAGCGTCAGGCCGCCGTACGGGCCTGGAAGCGGATCATTCAGATCGCCGTCGATCTTGGCGTCGAGGTCATCAATAGCGAATTCAACGGGAGGCCGGAGGCACCGGAGACGGCGGAGGCGCAGTTTCTGAAGTCGATGGACGAACTGCTGCCGATATTCGAGCGGGAAGGTTTGCAGCTAATCATCGAGCCCCATCCGGACGATTTCATTGAAGACGGCATCGAGGCGGTGAATCTGATCCGGGGCCTGAACAAGGACTGGATCGGCTTCCTCTACTGCACGCCTCATGCGTTCCATCAGGGCCATCCCGCCGGCGAAGTGATTGCGGCTGCCGGAGAGAAGATGCGGTACGTGCATTTGGCGGACGCCTGGGACCATCGCAGCTCAGGCGGTTTGCGCTACATCTCCAACCCGCCGGGTAACACCACTCGGGTCCACCAGCACATGGAGATGGGCCTGGGCGAGGTGGACTACGATGCCGTGTTCGCCGCGCTCGCCTCGGTGGAGTTCGACGGTGTGATTTCTAGCTGCGTTTTTGGCTGGGAGGAAGACGCCCGAGGTATCAGTGAGCGCCAGCGCGACATGGCTCTCGCCTTGATCGGCAAACATTTCGGCGGCGATGTCCAGCAGGCGACAACATCGGGCAGAATCCAGTCATCGCCGAAGTCCTGATCGTCAGTGGTGCCGGTTGCTACAGCGACCCATGGCACCGGTTCGCCGACACGTCGCAATGCCTAACCAAGATCATCTCGAGGCTGGGTCACCACGTCACAATCAGCGATGCGGTGGAGCAGGCACTGGCCGAACCGGGCGAGCCGGACCTGATCGTGATCAACATCGGAAACCCTCACAACCCGCGACCGCAGTCCTTGATCGACAACGCCGAGCGAGGACTTAATCGACATCTGGAGAATGGTGGCGCAATCCTCGGCGTGCACGTGAGCGCAACATCCATGACGACGATGCCGGGATGGTCACGCATGCTGGGCGGGCATTGGGTGCGAGGGCGGACGATGCATCCAAAGCAGGATCTCGCGACCATCGTCGTGTGCACCGGAGCACATCCCATTGTCGAGGACCTGGCCGACTTCACCGTTTTCGACGAGCGGTACAGCTACCTTCACACCAACGCCGACGTCACGGTGCTATGCAAGCATTCCACTGACCAGAAGGTGCACCCAGTCGTTTGGGCACGGCAGTCAGGTACGGCGCGGGTGGTTTACGACGGGCTAGGTCACGACACGCGATCGTACGACAGTGCCGGCCACGTCGAGCTAATTCGGCGCAGCGTGGACTGGCTGCTGGAGGGCTGGACCTACTGAATCGACCAGCCGCCATCGGAGGGCAGGATGGCGCCGTTGATGTTGACCCCATCGTCGCTCAGCAGGAACGCGATCGACGCCGCGAGGTGCTCGGCGGTCGCGATCGATGGCACCAAATTGTGGAATGGTCGGAGGCGTGCGCTGCCGTACTCCGACACCGAGGCTGGCATGGGGATACCGGTCGCCACACCGCCAGGTGCGACGGCGTTAACCCGGATACCTCGCGACCCGTACATGAACGCGGCGCTGCGCGTCAGTCCGATGACAGCGTGTTTGGAGACGGTGTACGCCGCACCGGAGGCGTTGCCGCGTAGGGCGGCTTCCGAAGTGACGTTGACGATCGAACCACGGCCGGCCTCTAGCATCGCCGGAAGCACCGCCCTCATGAGCTTGAACGCTCCGGTTAGGTTGATACCGATAACGCGCTCCCACATGACATCCGACGTCTCATGAACGGGGGAGAAGTCGTCGATCACGCCGGCGACATTCGCCAGACCGTCGATCCGCGACGCCGCAGCCGAAATGATCCGGTCGACGTCTTCCAGCTGGGTGATGTCGCCGGCGATGCCCACCACCTTGGCGTCCGGCAACGACGCGACGAGGTCGTCCAGGCGCTCACCGGAGAGGTCGACGGCAATCACCTCGCCGCCTTCGCGGGCAATACGCGAGGCGGTGGCGCGGCCGATACCAGACGCGGCGCCGGTGACTATGATCCTGCGGCCGTTGAACCTGCCCGATGTGATTCGCTCCTGCTACTCGGTGGTCTCGTCGACGTCCTCGGTTGGGGCCATCCCTCCATTAGCCCCAGCCACCAGATCATCGACCACGGTCTGGGAAAGCTGGCCTTGGCTCAGGGTCACCAATTGCTGCAGGGGCAGATTCCCGCACTGGCGCGAGGGTGTTCTCGTCGAACCCTCCCTGGGCCAACAGTTCCCGGATCAGCGGACCGCCTTCCGGGTGCTTCAACCAGGTGCCGATCGAACTCTTCGCCGTGAGAGGCCTAACCTCCGTCGTCATGTCGTCTCCTTTGCGTTGGCTTTGGGGACCAACCGCAGCGCGGCCCAGAAAGCTTCGGGAGTCAGCTCCATTCTGGACCGAGACCTACCCGGCAATGGGATATCGCCATGACCCAATGATCATCATCACCGCTCGGCGATGCCGGTTAGGAGTCTTGGCGAGGTGCCGGATGGGCTCGCGGGACCAGCGCTTATGTTGAACACCCGCAGCATCGACCCACTTTCCGAGCTAGGTTGAGTCGTGATCATCACGGTCACACCGAACCCGGCTCTCGACATCACATACCAGGTCGACGAGCTGAAGCCGCAACATAGTCACCGGGTTCGAGCTGTCCGCCAGAGGGCTGGTGGCAAAGGGATCAACGTAGCGTCTGTGCTTGCGCTGATGGGCTACGAGGTTGTTGCGCTGGGCTTTGCGGGGGGCATAACGGGTGCCCAGATCAAGGCGGATCTCGACCTCCGCCGGGTGGCCCATCGTCTTGTCGATTGCGACGTCGAGTCGCGCCGAACGATCAATGTCGTATCAGGGGCGCACAGCGAAGCCACCATCTTTAACGAGCCGGGGCCTCAGCTGTCGCCTTCTCGCTGGCAGCAACTGCTGGAGAACCTGTCGGACCTTGTCCATGCCACTGCTGATTCGGTTGTTGTGCTGTCTGGGAGCTTGCCCCGCGGGGTGGACGAGGACGCCTACGCAGAACTGATCACATTATGTCGTCGATTGGGCGGCCGAACGATCATCGACACTTCCTCTGCTCCGCTCCGCTCAGCGATCTCCGCCGGCCCCGACCTGGCCAAGCCCAACCTGGCAGAGGTCGCCGAGGCGGTGGGCGTCAGCGACCCGGTCCTCGGCGCTGCCGAACTTCGGCGCCTGGGAGCGCGCGACCTCGCGATCTCGGCGGGAGGAGATGGACTGATGCTCCTGCCGCTCCAGGGACGAGGGTGGCGCGGCAGGCTAAGGCAGCCTCTTCAGGGCAATCCGACCGGTGCCGGCGACGCAGCGGCAGCGGCATTGGCGGCTGGCATGGCGACGGGATCGACGCCGCAGGAGATGGTCCGGGCGGCCGTGGCGTGGTCGGCTGCTGCAGTGCTGCAACCCGTTGCGGGCCAGGTCGACCACGCGGATATCGACCGGTTGCAGAGCGAGGTTGTGGTTGAGGAGTTTCCGTGACTGGCGATGTTTGATGAATAGGCGCCGCACGTCGAGGTCCGCTTCAGGGAGCTCATGACCCTGACAGCTTCAGCGCGCGCCACGCCAATAGCCCCGCTCCTTGGCGTCCGGCATCGCCGGTGAATCTGCCATTGGCGATCTTGGGGGCCGGCCGCCATGCCAGGCCGGCTTGCAACTCCTTGGCAAGCGGGTCGAGCAAAGTGGCGCCGGACCGGGCCATGCCACCCCCGATGAGGATCAGTTCGGGGTCCATGGCTAGGACGTAGTTCACCAACGCCCGGCCCAGGGCAACGATTGCCTCGTGAAAGATCCGCTGGGCAAGCATGTCCGCACCTTGAGCCCGGCTGATGACATCTGCGGCAGAGATCTCGTTGATGCCACTGGCGGCGGAGTACCGGCGCGACAGGGCGGCAGCACTCGCGTAAATCTCAGTGCATCCGCGCTGCCCGCAGGCGCACCATTCTCCTTCCGGCAACACGGGGATGTGGCCAAGCTCGCCAGCCCTGCCGGTGGCACCGGCTGAGACCTGACCTCGAGTGATAACGGCTCCCGCCACACCGGTGCCCAACGCGACGAAGAGCACCTCCTGAAACCCTTGAGCGGCTCCTAACTCGAGCTCGGCCAGCCCGGCGGCCCGCACGTCGTGGTCAAGTACCACCGGCAGGCTGACCGCCTCCGCCACAATGCGGCGTAGCGGTAACTCGCGCCAGCCGAGGTTCGTGGAGTAGCGGGCAATCCCTTGCTGCGCGTCTACGATTCCGGGAACGACAACACCCACCGCGCGCAAACGCGCCGCCTCTGGCACCTGTGCTCGCAGCCCGTCGATCACCTCAATGATTGTTGCGATGACCGCCTCTGGCCCGAGGTGTTTCGGCGTAACAAGCTCGCTGGTGGACTTTTCGTGCCCGGCAGAGTCGAGAAGCGCGGCCTTGATGGTGGTTCCCCCGACGTCGACGCCAATGACAAACTCGCGCTGGACCGCATCCCGACCGTCCTCGCCCCGCATAGTGATCATCCTCAGGAAAGCACGACCGAGCGCGACAGGTGCCTGGGCTCGTCGGGGTTAAGCCCTTTGACCTCCGCAAGGGCTACTGCCAGCCGCTGCGCTCTGATCAAGTCGGCCATCGGGTCACGATCGCTGCTTTCCACGTAGGCACCGGTCAACTGGAGGTCCTCCAGGAGCCCCGGGGGAGGGGAGCCGAATAGCCAGACGGTCGAGGAAGGACCGACCACACTGATGGGACCATGACGAAACTCCATCGCCGAATAGGACTCTGTCCAAGATCGGGAGGCCTCGCGCAGCTTCAACGCCGCCTCGTTTGCGATACCAACAGACATACCGCTGCCCAGGAAGCTGAACTGAGCAGAGCTAAGGGCGCGAGCAGGCAATGGGTCAGTCAACGCCGAGCGCCCCTGCTCGATAACCGCGGTGAGGTCCTCACCGAGCCAGGCCCGCCACAACGCAAGGGCCGTGGTGGCGAAACGGGTCTGAACGACTGATTTCTCATCGGCGAAGTCGAGGAGCACGTGATGATCGGCTATGTCGAGTATCGGTGCCACTGGATCGGCAGTGATCGCGACCGTGGACTGGCCGGCTCCGCTTTGCAGGGTCTCCAGCAGCCGGAGGACCTCCGTTGTTGTGCCGCTACGGCTCAGTGCGACGACTGTGTCATAGCTACGGCGGGCCGGAAACTCTGAAGCGGGAAAGGCATCCGTTTCGCCTTGCCGCGACCTTTCGCGCAAATCTGCGAAGCTCTGGGCCATGAAGTAGGACGTGCCGCATCCGATAACCGCCACCCGTTGCCCACGCTCGGGAAGAGCACGTTGGACAAGTTCGGTCAGCGCCAGCTTCGCAGCCCGCGCCCAGGCCGACGGCTGGTCGGCGAGCTCCGCCGAGACATATCTGGAAGGCCGAGCAGGCTCGTCCCCCGGCTCCACACTTGACACAACCATCAGCGTATTGTCCAGATCCGTGGACGCCGCCTCCGCCGTCATCCACTCCGTACGACTAATCAGCGCAGGTCTCGACCGCGCAGACGCATTCGTCGCTTTCGGAGACGGTCGTGTCCTGGCCACGGGCATCGGCAACGGCTGGCGTGAGCTCGCGCGAGACGACCTCGATGTTCTCGATGGCACCGGACACGTCCTCACCCCGGGTCTGATCGACATCCACAACCACGGCGGTGCCGGGGCCTCGTACGGCGACGGCCCCGATGCCATCCGTACGGCTCGGCAATTCCACCGGGAGCACGGCACGACTCGACAGCTCCTCTCCCTGGTGACGGCGCCACCCGATGTGCTGCTTTCCCAGATTCAGGTCGCGGGCGCCGAAAGTCGGCGCGATCCGACGATCCTTGGAATACACCTCGAGGGTCCATTCCTGGCCCGCGAGTACTGCGGCGCACACGATCCGGCTCTCGTCCGCGATCCCGACCCTGACCTGGTTCGGCGGCTCCTGGGTGCGGCCGACGGCACCCTGCGTCAGGTGACAATGGCGCCGGAGTTGCCTCACTTCGCCGAGTCGGCACAGATTTTGTGGGACGCGGGGGTCGTCGTTGCGGCCGGCCACACGGCTGCGACATTTGAACAGACCCAAGCTGCGATCGATGGAGGAGTGACCCTACTAACCCACGCGTTCAACGGGATGCCGGGCGTGCATCATCGTGCTCCCGGCCCGGTGTTCGCGTTCGCCGAAGACCCCAGGGGTTGGCTGGAGGTCATCAATGACGGTGTCCACGTCCGAGCTGAAATGATTCGAATGCTTTGTCGACTGGCTCCCGGACGGGTGGCTCTGGTCACCGATGCCGTGGCTGCGGCTGGCGCCGGGGACGGGAGATACCGGCTCGGGAACCTGGACGTCGACGTCATCAACGGGGTCGCACGGCTGGCCGAGGGAAACGCAATCGCCGGCTCGACCCTCACCTTAGACGTCGCTATCGCCGGCGCCATCCAGAACGTAGGCCTCACCCCGCTGGCGACAATCGAAGCCACGACGGAGGTTCCGGCTCAGATCCTTGGATTGCAAGATCGATTTGGCCGCCTCGAGCCGGGATATGTCGCCGATGCGGTCCTCTTCGACACCGACTGGCAGGTCCGGGGCGTCTGGATCGATGGGCGGCCCCTGGGGGAGGGGGAGCGCTAAGCGATGGAGGTGGTCATCAGCCCGACGCCGGAGGATTCTAGCCAGCTGGCCGCCGACGCGATCGAGGAACTCCTCGGGCGGCGGCCGGACGCCGTACTGGGGGTCGCAACGGGATCAAGTCCCCTGATGATCTACAACGAGCTCGGCCACCGGATGGAGCAGGGGTCCTTGTCGCTGGCAAAGGCGCGAGCGTTCATGCTCGACGAGTACGTCGGGCTGCCGGCAGACCATCCTGAGAGGTATCGAAACGTCATCCGCGATGAATTCGTCGACAAGGTCGATATCGATCCGGCTCAGGTGTTTGGGCCCGATGGACTGGCCGCGGACCTGGTGAATGCCTGCGAGGCGTACGAACGAGCCATCGCGGACGCCGGTGGTGTGGACCTCCAGATTCTCGGGATCGGCACCGACGGTCATATCGCGTTCAACGAGCCCGGCTCGTCGCTGGCCTCTCGTACGAGGATCAAGACGTTGACCAGCCAGACTCGCCAAGACAACGCTCGTTTTTTCGGCGGGAACGTCGATGCCGTTCCACAGCACTGCTTGACCCAAGGCATCGGCACCATCATGGAGGCCCGCCACCTGGTCCTGCTCGCCGCTGGGCGAGGAAAGGCCGAGGCCGTCCACCAACTGATCGAAGGGCCCGTGTCGGCAATGTGGCCAGCCACGGCACTGCAGCTACACCCGCACGTCACCGTGCTGCTGGATGCCGCGGCGGCCTCCCGCCTTCAGCTCGCCTCGTACTACATCGAGACCTATCAGGGCAAACCGAGCTGGCAAGGCTTCTGACGTGCTGACCACTCTGCTGCCGGGGTTCGTCGGGACGACACTGCCGGCGTGGCTGGCGGACCGCCTCCGGGCCGGTCTGGGAGGTGTCTGCCTATTCACCCAGAACATTGAGTCCGCCGACCAGCTGCGGCATCTCACCGACGCAATCCTGACCGAGAACCCGAATGCGATCATCGCTATGGATGAGGAGGGCGGTGACGTCACGCGGCTCTTCGCCGCTACCGGCGCGCCGTTTCCTGGCAACGCCGTGCTGGGCCGGCTTGATGACCTCGACGCCACCCGCAACACCGCGACCGCTATCGGCTGGTCGCTGCGTCAGGTCGGCTGCACGTTGAACTTTGCCCCCTGCGTCGATGTCAATTCCCGGTCCGACAATCCAGTTATCGGCATCCGCAGCTTCGGTCGCGACGCCGCACGCGTGGCGTTGCACGGGGCAGCCTGGGTGGCTGGCCTCCAGTCGGCCGGCGTCGCGGCAACCGCGAAACATTTCCCCGGGCACGGAGATACATCCCAGGACTCACACGTCTCGCTACCCGTCGTCAACCGTTCCCTGGACGAGCTGCGCTCCCGGGAATTGCTGCCGTTTGCTGCAGCCATCGACGCAGGATGCCGGGCCGTCATGACCTCCCATGTCCTGGTGCCGCAACTGGACCCAAACCTCCCGGCAACCATGAGTCGAATCATCCTGCAGCAACTGTTGCGCGAAGAACTCGGCTTTTCCGGAGTGGTCGTGACCGACGCGTTGGACATGGTGGGCGCCTCCGGCTCGCTGGGGATGGCCGGCGCCGCCGTCGCTGCGCTGCGAGCCGGGTGCGATTTGCTCTGTCTCGGGACCGAGAACACCGATACGCAGCTCGTCGAGATCGAGCGGGAGGTCAACGGCGCGATTGCCGAGGGCACCCTTCGATCCGAGCGGATGGAGGAGGCAATAAGCCGCGTGGGTCGCCTTGCCGAGAACCTGACAATGGCGCGGGCGACAGCGGGGGAGCGGTTCAATGGCGGCCCAGACTGGCCCAACAGCGAGGCCGGGCTGATAGGCACCTTTGATGTCCAACCCGGAGCAGCGGACTGGCGAGGTAGGGCAGCAGGCCGATATTCCGTCATACGTCTTGAGGCGGATCCCAATATCGCCGTGGGGCCCACGCCGTGGGGGCCGTTCGCCGCCGTGGCCGCCGCCGGAGCGGCTCAATCTCGGTCGACGTTCGCGGCGCAACCGGTGTATTCGATCTCCACCCACCGGTCGACGCTGCCGCCAGTCCAAGCTGGCGATCCTGTCCTTGTCATTGGGCGCGACATCCACCAGCACCGGTTTGCGAGACAAGCGATTGACCGGCTGCGTTCGGCTCGCGTCGACGTGCTGGTGGTGGACATGGGTTGGCCATCCGATGACCGCCGGTACGCCGACGTGGCGACGTTCGGTGCGTCGCGCCTGATGGGTCGTTCGTTGCTGATGTGGCTCGCAGAAAACCCCGCCTAAGCTGTCGCCCTTGCTAGCCGCCGGCTTTGCTGGCTCGCGCGACTTCGGCCTGAATCGTACGGAAAAGGACCTCGTCAACCTCAGAACCCGCATGGCGGAGGACTAGCACTGCTGCGCCCACCAAGCCGTCCGAAACCGAAATGACGGGATCGCCGCCCGCCGGCGGGACGAGTTCGGTCCGCAGGCTGGACGGCGCAGCAAACATCCCGCGCACGATGATGCTGCCGCCTACCACGACGGGGCCTGGCAGGTTGGGCGTACGTACGGCCAAAAGCAAATCCGACAGCGCCGCGGACGCGCCGACCAGGATTGGTCGAGCTACAGCATCCTCGTGGGCCCGGAACGCCAGTGGCGCAAACTCGGCCAAGGAGATGGGCGGCCTGGCATACAGGGCCGAGACCAGTTGCCGCGCAGCCGCTGCGCGTCCCGCGATGGTGCGGGTGTCGGTCTGAATCCCGGTCGCTTCCAGAACCAGATCGGTCAGCGCTGTGCCTTGCCCTTCGCCGTCGAGTGAGGCGATGACTGCCCGGGCCACCGCGTGTCCGATCCAGAACCCTCCGCCCGCATCGCCGAGAAGCCAACCCCGGCCGCCGACCACCCGATCCAGCTGGCCTCCACGGATCCTGGCTGCGACAGTCCCCGTTCCAGCGATCAGGGCGTAGCCGTCGCGAGCCGCAGTCCCCGAATGGAAAATGCCAAGCAGATCATGCTCGAGGACGACGTGGCTGAGACCGAGCGTAGCCAGTCGACCGGAAACTTGCTCCCGGAAGGCGGCGGTCTTCTCCCCGGCCATTGCTATTAGAGTCGACGCCGGTCGGGCCGAGGCACTGGAGCCCGCGAGAGCCTGTTCCGCGGCAGAGCCAATGGCGTCCACCGCTGGGCGAATGCCTGCCGCTGTGGGGTTTCCGCCACTGGCGCGTCCATACCCGTATGTGCGTCCGGAAGTGTCCAGTAAGACGGCGCGCGTGCTGGTGCCACCGGCGTCGAGGGCTAGAAGCATTGGCAATGTCTCAGTTCGATCTCATCGGTTGCGCCAAGGAACGCTAGAGATTAGCGTAAGACGAAATTTCACGGCTCTAGAAGCAGGGTGATAGTGATTCTCACACCGGCGCGTGCTGCTCGCACCCGGGAACAGAACCCTGCAGTACAAGACCGTATCCGATCCCTGCTGCCGGAGATGCCTTCTGCCGTGGCGCGTGTGGCCGACTACTTACTCGAGCATCCACAGGCGCCGCTGACGTTTTCAATCGGTGAGCTTGCCGAGCAAGCCGGGGCATCGCCGGCAACCGTGACCCGCTTTTGCCGGACGATCGGTTACCCCGGATACGTCGAGCTTCGGGTGGGCATCGCCACCGACGTCGGCCGCAGCGCCTCACGCGACTCATGGACGACCGAAATCGGGGGGGAGTTCGGCCCCGACGATTCTCCCGAGGACCTGCTGGGAATGCTGATCAGCAGCCACACCAAGGCGTTGCGGGAGGCGACATCGGCCATCGATCTGGACGTCATCACAGAGGTCTCGCGGCGCATCGCCGTTAGCTCGCACGTTGACATCTATGGCGTCGTCGGCAGCGCCATGCTCGCAGAGGAGCTGCAGGGCCGGCTCTACCGAATCGGCGTTCCCGCCTATGCCTGGTCGGAGGTCCACAGCGGTCTCACCAGTGCGGCCATCCAAGATTCCGACACAGTGGCAATCGGCATTTCGACCACCGGACGAACCGAGGAAACCATCGAGATGCTGGCCGAGGCCGGTCGGGCCGGCGCCTTCACGGTGGCGATCACCAACGACCCCATATCGCCGCTGGCCGAACTCGCCGAGCGCAGCATTGTGACCTCGATCTATGAACATTTCCTGCAGCCGGACGATCTGTCAGCCAAGCATGGGCAGCTCCTCGTACTAGATGTGCTCTACCTGCTGGTCGCCCAGGAGAACTTTGACCGGTCGAGCGCCAAGCTTGCGGCTTCCGGTCTCGCCGTCTCGTCCCATCGCCGGCCACGCCGCACGCCGCAACGAGCGACGGCCGCGGGTCCCGAGGCATTGCTCGAGGAAGTGGACGCCGTGGCCGGGGAGCGGACCGACCGGTGACCAAGAGCGTCGTCGCGCCAGCCGCGAGCAATTTTGCACACGAGGTGAGCCACAGGCTCGAGCGTCTGGCCACTTTGGCCGCAGATGGTGGCCTGGACGCTGCCATCGGCCTGATGACCCAGGCCATCGAGGCCGGCG
>JBKPML010000112.1:0-7180 GCA_046732135.1 Actinomycetota bacterium | reverse complement strand
GATCTACCCGTCCGAACGCGGCTGGGCCCGCGCCTTCACTCATGCCTCAATCCTGCCCGATAATCTCATCGAGTGTTCATCGCGTCATTCCCGGCCGGGCCTTGGCAGACCAACTGCTATGTGGTCGCCTCCGCCGCGAGTGAGGAGTGCGTGATCATCGATCCTGGGATGGATGCGGCGGAGGGTGTCGCCCAACTTGTCGCCGAGAATCGGCTCAAGCCGGTCGCCGCGATGCTGACCCACGGGCACCTCGACCACATGTTCTCAGTAACACCGCTCTGTGCGGAATACGAGTCGGTGTGCTGGATTCACCCCGACGATCGCGTGCTGCTGACAGATCCCCTTCGCGCGATGGGTGAGGAGACCCGCACGCTGTTGTCGAGGCTAACCGCCGGGGCCGTACGGTTCTCCGAGCCCGACGAGGTGCGGGAGCTGACGGACGGTGCATCGGTCGCCGTGGCGGGTCTGACGTTCGATGCGATTCACGCGCCCGGTCACACACCGGGTTCGATCATGTTCCGCAGCGCGTACCCGGCCGGACCTGCAGACCAGCTTGCGAACCAGGTTGACTCGGTGCTCTTTTCCGGCGATGTCTTGTTCGCCGGATCCATCGGCCGAACCGACTTGCCCGGCGGCAGCCCTGCCGACATGCTGAATAGCCTGCGGACGAAGGTGCTGCCGCTGCCCGACAGTGTTGCGGTTCTGCCTGGCCACGGTCCGCAGACGACGATGGCCCGGGAACGGGCCGGGAACCCGTACCTGCAAGATCGTCATCTGGCAGCGCCCGCCTAGGAGAACTGCGTTGAGTCGCCCAAAGCCGCTGTCCGGCTTCCCGGAATACGCCCCGGAAGCCCGAATCGTCGAGCAATTCGTGCTCGACCGGCTGCGCGAGACCTTCGAGCTGCACGGTTTCACCCCGATCGAGACTCGCGCGGTGGAGCCCCTGGAGACATTGGCCAAGTCGGGCGAGATCGACAAGGAGATCTACGTCTTGTCGCGGCTGCGGGCCGAGCCCGACGCGCCGGCCGAGCTGGGACTGCACTTCGACCTCACGGTGCCATTTGCCCGCTACATCTTGGAGAACGCGCATCGGCTGCATTTTCCGTTCCGGCGCTACCAGATCCAGAAAGTGTGGCGAGGCGAACGCCCGCAAGAGGGCCGCTACCGCGAGTTCACCCAGGCCGATATCGACATCGTCGACACAGACACCTTGGCGGCGCATCACGATGTCGAGCTTCCGCTGGTCACCCTTGCGGCGCTGGAGCGGCTGCACGTCGATCTCAGCCTCCCGCCGGTGCTGATGCGGGTGAACAACCGTCGGCTGGCCTCGGGGTTCTATCTGGGCTTAGGCATCAAGGACCCGGGGGAAGTTCTGCGTCAGGTCGACAAGATGGACAAGATCGGCCCGAATGCGGTGCACGACTTGCTGGTCAGCAACGTTGGCCTCTCCGAGTTCCAAGCCAAGTTGTGTATCGCGCTTGCCGAGATCAACTCCGCCGACGAGTCGTTCGTCGACTCGGTACGTGCCCTCGGCGTCGAGCACGAGGAGTTGGAGGCCGGGTTGGAATTGCTGGCCGCGGTCGTACGCACCGCCGGTGCCTATGTTCCGGGTCGGCTGACTGCTGACTTGAGAATTGCGCGTGGCCTGGACTACTACACGGGCACGGTCTATGAGACCCATCTTGTCGGGTTCGAAGCATGGGGATCGATCTCGTCGGGTGGCCGTTATGACTCACTTGCCAGCGACGGTAGGACCACCTATCCGGGAGTGGGCTTGTCGATCGGTGTGACGCGGTTGCTGGCACCGCTCTTCTCACGGGGCATGTTGCGTGCTTCGCGGCCGGTGCCGACCGTGATCCTGGTCGCTGTCGAAGCCGAGGAGACCCGGCCGAACTCGATTGCGGTGGCCGAGCAACTTCGGCGCCGCGGCATTGCCACCGAGGTGGCTCCGAAGGCCGAGAAGTACGGGCGTCAGATCCGCTATGCCGACCGCCGTGGCATCCCGTACGTGTGGTTCGGTTCGAGCGAGGCCGGTGAGGTGAAGGATCTCCGCTCGGGCGCACAGGTTGCTGCCGACGCCGCGACCTGGACACCGCCGGACACCGACCGGTTGCCGCAGGTCATCTCCACGATCTCGTGAGGACCAGGTGACTTCGGTCCGGCGAATGATTTTGCGTCGCCGGCTTGCCGCCCAGCGGCTGGTGGGGCCGAAGCTGGCCAGCGCAGCTGATGTTGTGCGCATGTTGACCTGCGTCCAATCGCAGGAGTGCGCTCACGCCTTTTGGTCGTTGGGCATGCGGTCGGCGAGTACCACATATCTCAGCGTGCAGGCCGAGTTTGATGCCGGCCGGTTCTTGCGGACACATATCTTGCGTCCAACCTGGCACTTCGTAGCGGCTGAGGACATCCGGTGGATCCTCGCGGCGACCTCGGCGCGAGTCCAGCAAACTAACCGCAGGATCTATCGGCAAGAGTTTCTCGACCGGGCGCAATTGGATCGCAGCATGGAGGTGATCATCGAGCTGTTGCGTGGTGATCGGCACCTCACCCGTGCGGAGCTTGGACAGGGCCTGGCGGAGGCGGGAATCGAGGCGAAGGGGCTGCGGCTGGCGTACCTGATCATGAATGCTGAATTGGAAGCCGTGATCTGCAGCGGGCCGATGCGACGTGCCCAGCACACGTACGCCTTGCTGGATGAGCGGGTTCCCCGGGCCAATGGACGTGAAGGGGATTTGCCTGAACTTGCCCGGCGGTTCCTAACGGGGCACGGACCGGTCAGTGCCCCCGAGTTCGCTCGGTGGGCCTCGCTTACCTCAGCGCAGGCGCGCGACGCACTGACCGAGGTCTCTGACGAGTTCCAGGCACTGGAGGTTGACGGCGTGCAGTACTGGTTCGATCCCGATGCTCCCCATGCCGCACCGCTCGACGGCGCATTGTTGCTGCCGCTTTTCGACGAGGTTACCCTCAGCTATCCGTCGATCAACTTCCCGCCGGTCGAGCAGCATCCGCACCCAGCGGGAGCAGACGTATTCATTGGGTGTGTGATCGTCGCCGAGACCAATGTCGGGTTGTGGCGCCGAGTCGTTCGGGGTCAGAAAGTGATCATCGACGTGGTCGTTTCACCGACCGTGTCGAGAAGACAGCGGGCGACAATCGATGCTGCTGCGGCGGCCCTGGCGGCCTTTCTCGGCAAGCGATTGGAGCTGATGATCCGAAGCTGACTTCCGATTGCGGCCGATAGGGTGTCGAGATGGCAGAGCTCGAGCACGGCATGGTCGCCGGCGGCCGCTCGACCGGGCACACCGTCTTGGCCTCGGCCGACAGCGAGCTGTTCACCTCGTTGCGCAAGCGCGCCACCTCAAGGCAAGAGCGCTATGCGATGGGCAAGGCTCTGCGAAAAACGGTGCCGCGGAAGACGTTGGGTCGCTGGCGGCGGCCGGAGGACCGGCCCGATCCGGTGAAATTGATCATGGAGTCGCATTCGGGCCGGTTGGAGTGGCTGATTCCGGTCCGCGTGTCGCGGATGGTTGCCTCGCCGTACGGCTTCTTGCGTGGCGCAGCCATTGTCATGGCCTCGGACTTCGCCCAACTGCCGGCGACCGGCATCAACCCTGTGATCTGCGGTGACGCACATCTGGGCAACTTCGGCTTCTACGCCTCGCCCGAGGGTGAGCTGGTGATCGATCTCAACGATTTCGACGAGGCTCATCCGGGCTGCTGGGAGTGGGATTTACGGAGGCTTGCGGCGAGCATCTGGGTGGCCGGCCGGGAAAACGGCTCGAGCGAGGAGCAGTGCCGGGCGTCGGTGCTCGCCTGTGTTGCCGCGTACCGTGACGAAGTCCGCTTACTCGCGGCGCAGCCCTTGCTGACGCGAAGCTACAACCGGCTCGATGTTGGGCGGTTGCACGAGACGGCGACCGAGAAGTCGCTGCGTGACGAGATCGAGCGATCAGCAAAACGGGCTCGCTCTCGAACGAACGACCGAGCGTTGCCACGGTTCACCGCTGAACATGAAGGAACGCGCCGGATCGTGGAAGAACCGCCACTGATTACCAGAGTCACCGACGCCGAGGCCGAGGCGATTGCGGAGGGACTTGATTCGTATCTGTTGACGCTGGCGCCGCATTGGCGCCGGGCCGTCGGCGGCTACACCCTCATTGACATCGCGCACAAGGTGGTGGGGGTTGGCAGCGTCGGACTGCGGGCCTACGTCGCGTTGCTGGAAGGCAGCAGCCCGAATGACGTGCTGTTTCTGCAGCTCAAGCAGGCCCGCCGCTCGGTGCTCGCCCCATACGTCCATGGGGACTCCGCCTGGCATGCGCATCAGGGTCAGCGAGTGGTTGAGTACCAGCAGGCGCTGCAAACCGTGAGCGATCCGTTGCTCGGCTGGACGACAATCGAGGATCTGCAGTACTACGTCCGGCAGTTCCGCAACATGAAGGGCACCATCCCACTGGACAGCATCGACGCTGCTGCACTCACCGACTACGCCGGCATCGTTGGTCACCTGCTGGCAAAGGGTCACGCGCGGACCAGCGGAGCCTCCATGATTGCCGGATATGCAGGTGCCAGCGACAAGCTGGATCGGGCGCTGGCCAACTTCGCTCGTGCCTACGCCGACCAGACCGAGGCGGATCACGCGCTGCTGGTCGATGCGGCGCGCCGAGGTGTCCTTCCGGTATCGGATGGTGCGCTGGAGCGCACTGGTTCGTCGTTTCGGCCCTAACGAACCGTGTCAGCGCAGTGGCCTGCCGGGGCGCCACAACGCCGCCAGGCCGGTGACGGCAAGAGCGCAGATGCAGAGCAGCACAATGCCGCCGATCGCCAAGCCGCGGCTCACCGCCTGGTCGGTATTGATCGATTGCTCCTCCCGATCCGAGGCCCCATCGAGCGGTGGCTTGCCCGGACCCAAGATCGACGGCGCATTCCCGGACGGGACGTTGCCGCTGCACAGGCTGGTGATCAGGCGTTGAACCGCTTCATCACCAGCGCCCTCGATCCCATCGATAGCGAAGATCACCCAGGTGCTGCCGACCTTGGGATTGAGTCCGCAGGCAGCGGACTCGCGCGGCGACGCGACTACCTGGTCGCGATAAACCGTTCCCTTGTAGACGGCGTCGACGTGAAACCTGATGTCGGTGCGCGCGTCGTCACCGCGGCCCACCGAGTCCTTGTCGACCACCGTGCCGCGGAAGATCGCAGTCGATTGGCGCAGGGCGCGAGCGGTCGAGATTCCTGCGCAGTCACAGGCGTAGGCCTTGCTCGGTGGCACCAGGACGGCGGCGAGGACTCCCAGCATTAGGGCGACGGAGACTGCGACCAGGGAGCTCAGCAATCGCGCCACAGTCGCAAGTCTTGGTTGCGGCGGGATTGAAGGCAAGGCCGGGTGCAACCCGCTATTGCCTAGGATCTGCGGATAACGCTGGAGTCCGGGCCGCGCTGGAGAGTCATGAAAATAACTGACGGCATGTGGTTGATTCGGGAGGGTATGGATCCGCACCATGCGGCCGAGGGGTACGACGTGACCGCCACCTCGGAGGGCCTGACGGTGTACGCCCCCGAGCGCCGCATTGAGCACCGCGGCTCAGTCCTCAATACCGCGCTGTTGACCGTTCGGCTGACCGCGCCAATGGCTGGTGTCATCGGCGTCGAAGTCACGCACCACGCCGGCGGCGCAGATCGCGGGCCGTGTTTCGGCTTGGCCAGAGACAGTGCGCACCGGCCGGAGACGACGATCACCGAGGATTTCGCAGAGCTTCGCAGCGGATCCTTGACCGCGCGGGTGCACCGAGCTGGGCCATGGCAGCTGGAGTTCCTGCACGATGGCCAGGTGCTGACGACCAACGGCGCCAAGGCACTGGGCTTCGTGAACACGCCGGCCGGGGAACATCACATGTTCGGCCAGCTTTCCCTCGGCGTCGGCGAAAGGGTGTACGGCTTCGGCGAGCGGTTCACCGCGTTCGTCAAGAACGGCCAGGTGATCGACACATGGAACGCAGACGCTGGCACGGCCAGCGAGCAGGCATACAAGAGCATCCCGTTCTACCTGTCGAGTCATGGCTACGGCGTGCTGGTCGCTGACGCCGGCCAGGTGTCGTTCGAGGTGGGCAGCGAAAACACCAGCGCCGTCCAGTTCAGCGTCGAGGGCCAGACACTGCGCTTCTACGTCGTCGACGGGCCCACGCCGGCCGGCATTCTCGAGCGCTACACCGGCCTAACCGGTCGTCCGGCGCTCCCACCGGCCTGGTCGTTCGGGCTGTGGCTGAGCACGTCGTTCACTACCGATTACGACGAGGAGACCGTCAATACCTTCGTCGGCGGCATGGCAGAACGGGACATCCCGCTCCAGGTCTTCCACTTCGACTGCTACTGGATGCGTGAATTCCACTGGACCGATCTGGTTTGGGACGCCCGTGTCTTTCCAGAGCCGGAGCAGATGCTGCGCCGTCTCAAGGACTCGGAGCTCAAGATCAGCGTCTGGATCAACCCCTATCTCGCGCAGCGGTCGGTGCTTTTCGAGGAAGCCCGCGAGAAGGGCTATCTCGTCAAGCGCACCGACGGAGCGGTATGGCAGTCCGATTCGTGGCAGGCCGGGATGGCGTTGGTGGACTTCACCAACCCGGACGCCGGCCGGTGGTTCGCTGGCAAACTCGAGGGCCTGCTGGACATGGGCGTCGACTGTTTCAAGACAGATTTCGGCGAGCGAATCCCGACCGACGTCGTCTGGCACGACGGGTCGGACCCTCTGCGCATGCATAACTACTACCCGTACCTCTACAACAAGTCTGTATTCGATCTGCTTCGGAAACGCCACGGCGAGCCCGGCGGTGTGGTATTTGCGCGCTCGGCGACGGTTGGCACCCAGCAGTTCCCGGTGCACTGGGGTGGCGACAACACGTCCACATTCGAGTCGATGGCGGAGAGCCTTCGCGGGGGGCTGTCCCTCGGGTTGTCTGGCTTTGGCTTCTGGAGCCACGACATCGGAGGCTTCGAGGGCACACCCGAACCCGCGGTCTTCAAGAGATGGATTGCCTTCGGGCTGCTGTCCAGCCACAGCCGTCTGCACGGGAGTACGTCCTACCGGGTCCCATGGCTGGTCGATGAGGAATCCGTCGAGGTGCTGCGCCGCTTCGTGCGGTTGAAGAACCGGCTGATGCCTTACCTGTACCAGGCGGCCGTG
>JBKPML010000111.1:0-18829 GCA_046732135.1 Actinomycetota bacterium | reverse complement strand
CATCGCGGGTCCGGACTCGTTGGTCATCGAAGGCGACATACTCAACCAGTTGGCGGCTGGTCACCGGCTGCTCGAAATCGAGCCCAACGTCTTCGGATGGGCCGTCCCGACCGACGACTGAGCCCGGCCGGCTCGGCGCTTACGGCAGCACTGCTTTGACAGAAAGTCGCCGCACTCCGCGGTGGTAGGCTTAACGTCCGACCGATCCGGCGTCTAGCTGGATCTGCAAGTGGAGACCCGATCTCCCACCCGCGCGACTAGCCAACAACGGTTGCCGGGTTCGTCTGCGGGAGGCGGCTGACCGCCGCAATTCCGCTGTTTCCGGGTCTTCGCACGAGCGTGGGCCCGTTCGTCATCTTCGGCCCCGCGATCGGCAGATCCCGCTCGACGCGGCCATCGGTTCCGTACGCAAACGACTGGAGGACTTATCAGCACCGAACCGCGAATCAACGACCGTATTCGCGTCTCCGAGGTCCGGCTCGTGGGGCCGGCGGGGGAGCAGGTAGGGATCGTACGTATCGAGGACGCTTTACGGCTGGCCCGCGAGGCCGAACTGGATCTGGTGGAAGTAGCCCCGATGGCGCGACCGCCGGTCGCCAAACTCATGGACTACGGCAAGTTCAAGTACGAAAACGCACAAAAGGCCCGAGAGAGCCGTCGTCATCAGACCAACACCGTTATCAAGGAAATGAAACTGCGGCCCAAGATCGACAGCCACGACTACGAGACCAAGAAAGGTCACGTGGTCCGCTTTCTCAAGGCTGGCGACAAAGTCAAGATCACCATCATGTTTCGCGGCCGGGAGCAGTCCAGACCAGAGCTCGGCTACAACCTGCTGAAGAAGCTCGCCGAGGACGTCGACGAGTACGGCTTCGTCGAATCCTCGCCCAAGCAGGACGGTCGCAACATGTTGATGGTCCTGAGCCCAGTCAAAAAGAAGGTTGAGGCACGCGCGGACGCCCGAGCGGAGCGCGACCGTCGCGCTGCCGAGCGGCTCGCTGATGCCGAGGCCGAGCGCACCGAGGCAGCGGCCAGCCGGGCCAGGGCGGCGGCGCAGCCGGTGACCAAGAAGCGGCGGGGCCCAGCCGACAATCTCGATCCAGATATCGACCTGATTTAGCCGGAAGCAAACTGTTCGTCGGCGACCAGCCGGGGCAGTAGACGCACGACGAAGAATGGAGCGGCGCGACATGCCGAAGATGAAGACGCACTCCGGTGCCAAGAAGCGATTCCGGATTACCGGTTCGGGCAAGGTCATGCACCGCCAGGCGGGCAAGATGCACCTCAACGAGCACAAGCCGAGCACCCGGACGCGTCGCCTCGACGGCGACAAGGTGCTGGCCAGCGGCGATGCAGCCAAGGCTCGACGCCTCCTAGGCAAGCGCGCCTGATCCCTTCGCACCGCCCCAGAACAAGGAGTAATGACAATGGCACGCGTCAAGCGCGCAGTTCACGCTCAAAAGAAGCGCCGCGAGGTTCTTGAGCAGGCGTCCGGCTATCGCGGACAGCGTTCTCGGCTCTACCGGAAGGCCAAGGAGCAGGTCTCGCATTCGCTGGTTTACGCCTACCGCGACCGACGGGCCCGGAAAGGCGACTTCCGCAAGCTCTGGATTTCGCGGATCAATGCAGCCGCGCGCACTGAAGGCATGACCTACAACCGGTTTATCGCAGGCCTCAAGGCAGCCGGTGTCGAAGTCGACCGCAAGATTCTCGCCGATCTCGCTGTCACGGACTCCGCAGCTTTCGCCGCGTTGGTCAGGGTGGCTCGCAACAACGCGCCAGCGACCGACGCAACCACTGCCGCTTGAGCTGCGAACGCTGATCTTGGAAGAGCCAATCGGGATCGCACCCGCCTCACGAGGTGAGTTCCGGTCGGCTAGGCGGCTGGCTCGGCGCAAGGATCGTGCCGCGCAGCACCGATTCCTCGCCGAAGGGCCACAAGCCGTACGCGAAGCGCTTCTTCGCGGCGACTGCGTCGAGGTGCTTTTCGTGTCGGAAGGCGCTTCGCAGCGGCACGGCGAGCTGATCGTGGCGGCCAGCGCGCGCGGCATACTCGTCCGCACCGCTACCGAAGATGATCTTGTGGCACTGAGCGACACCCAGACCCCGCAAGGTGTCGTGGCGGTGTGCCGGACGATCGACCGCACCCTGGATGAGGCGCTCCGTCGGCGTCCGGCATTGGTGGCCTGCTGTGCTGAGGTACGGGACCCTGGGAATGCCGGCACGGTGATCCGCTGCGCGGACGCCTTCGGCGCAGGGGCGGTGATCTTGAGCGAGGGCTCGGTCGATGCCTACAACTCGAAGACGATCCGATCGAGCGCAGGCAGCCTGTTCCATCTGCCGATCGTTCTGCAAGTGCCGCTGGCAGAGTCTGTACGAGCAGCACGCGGGAGTGGCCTTCAGGTGCTGGCTGCCGATGGCACCGGAAGCATCGATTTGGCCGAGCTGACAGCCGGCGGGGGGTTGGCAAAACCAACGCTCTGGATGTTCGGCAACGAAGCGTGGGGACTGCCCGCCGAGCACGTCGCTCTGGCCGACGCCGTCGTTCGGGTCCCGATCTACGGCGCGGCAGAGAGTCTCAACCTGGGCGCAGCTGCGGCCATCTGCCTGTATGCCTCAGCGACCGTTCAGCGACGGACTGACACAAGTTCCATCCCACAAACTCATTGGCCCACGCAGTCGACACATTCCTAGACTGTCCGAGGCGCCCGCTTGGGCCCAACGATCATTGAGAGGAGCCCATGTCCGGGCCGAACGCCAGCTACGACCCCGTAGAGGTTGCGGCGCTGGGTGCAGCCAGCATCGACGCCATGGTCGCCGAGGCACAGGATGCGTATGCGGCGGCAACCACGATGGCCGAGCTGAAGCAGGCCCGGCTCGCCCACGCGGGCGACCGATCGCCGATCGCCTTGGCCAACCGGGAAATCGGCGCGCTTCCGCCCGAAGCGCGCAAGGCCGCCGGAGCACGAGTCGGGCGGGCGCGGAGGGTCATCACTGAAGCGCTTCGGGCGCGAGAGGCGGAGATCTCGGAGACTGAGCTGGCCCGCACGTTGGCAGCTGAGCGCGTCGATGTGACTTTGCCCGTGCCGCTCCAGCCAGCCGGCGCGGTGCACCCCGTGACCGCGCTGATGCATCTGATGGAAGACGTGTTTGTCGGGATGGGCTGGGAGGTGGCCGAGGGCCCCGAACTTGAGGCGGAATGGATGAATTTCGACGCCCTGAATTTCATCCCGGACCATCCTGCGCGAACGCTTCAGGACACCCTCTTCGTCGCCCCAGAAGACAGCGGTGTCGTGCTTCGCACTCATACCTCACCAGTCCAGATCCGCTCCATGCTGGATCGGGAACCGCCGATCTATGTTGTCTGCCCGGGGAAGGTGTTTCGCTCCGATGAGTACGACGCAACGCACCTGCCGGTGTTTCACCAGATTGAGGGACTGGTAGTCGACAAGGGGATCACGCTTGGACATCTCCGCGGCACCCTTGATCATTTCGCCCGAGCGATGTTCGGGGAGACCAGGACGAGGATGCGGCCGAACTACTTCCCGTTCACCGAGCCGTCGGCCGAAGTTGATCTTGAATGCTTCGTCTGTCATGGTGCCTCGGTCGGTGACCCCGAACATCCATGCCGCACGTGCAAGAGCGAAGGCTGGATCGAGTGGGGCGGTTGTGGCATCGTCAACCCGCGGGTCCTGCAGGCTTGTGGTGTCGACTCGGAGGCCTACACCGGGTTCGCGTTCGGCATGGGTGTCGACCGTACCTTGATGTTCCGCAACAACTCCGAGGACATGCGCGACATGATCGAAGGCGACGTGCGGTACAGCCGCTCGTTGGTTGGTCTCGCGCGATGAGAGCCCCGATCAGCTGGCTTCGCGAATTCGCCGCGATGGGCGCAGACCTCGACGGCCAGACGCTGGCAGCGGCTCTGATCCGAGCCGGACTGGAGGTCGAAACCATCGATCATCCCGGTGCCGATGTCCGCGGACCACTCGTCATCGGCAAGGTGCTCTCCTACGACGTCGAAGAGCACTCGAACGGCAAGAAGATCCGCTATTGCCGGGTCGACGTCGGCCGGCACAACGATCCCAGCGGTTCTCGAGGGATTGTCTGCGGCGCGCACAACTTCGAGGTCGGTAACTACGTCGTGGTCGCCCTGCCTGGCACGGTCCTTCCGGGCGGTTTCGAGATCGGCGCGCGCAAGACGTACGGCCACATCTCAGACGGGATGATCTGCTCGGCCAACGAGTTGGGCGTCGGGGATGATCACACCGGCATCCTGCGGCTGACCGACGATGATCTGGTGGCCGGCGCCGATGCCGTCCCGATCCTGCTGCTCCGCGATGATGTGCTCGACATCGCCGTCACTCCGGACCGCGGGTACTGCCAGTCCATTCGCGGTATCGCTCGGGAAGCCGCGCAGGCGATCGACGTGGCCTTTACTGATCCGGTCGATCGGCCGGTTCCTGCCTCGAAGTGCGACGGCCATCCGGTGCGGCTGGAGTCTGATGCCTGTCCCCTGTTCGTTGCTCTCAGCGTCTTCGGTATCGATCCGACCCGCCCGAGCCCCCGTTGGCTGTCCCGCCGGGTGCAGCTCGCCGGCATGCGGTCCATCTCACTCGCCGTGGACATAACGAACTACGTGATGCTGGAGACCGGGCAGCCCATTCACGCCTATGACGCCGACCTGCTGGACGGCCCCATCGTGGTGCGCAAGGCAAACGAGGGCGAGAAGCTCACCACGCTCGATGACGCCGTTCGACCGTTGCATCCCGACGATCTGCTGATCACCGACGGTTCCGGCCCGATCGGTCTTGCCGGGGTGATGGGCGGGGCATCAACAGAGCTGTCCGCATCGACTAAGAATGTCGTGATCGAGGCGGCCCACTTCGATGCGATGACCATCGCGCGGACCTCGCGGCGACACAGGCTGTCGTCGGAGGCATCCCGCCGGTTTGAGCGGGGCGTCGATCCGGCGGCGACCTATGCGGCGGCTCAGCGGGTGGCCCAGCTGCTGGTCGAACTGGCTGGTGGCACGCTCAGTGCCGATGAGACCGTACGGGGAGTAGTGCCGGCCTTGGCGAGTACGACCATCGCCGACACGCTGCCAGGAGCAATCCTTGGGGCCGATGTCGATCATGGCACCGTCGTGCGACTGCTGCGCAGCATTGGTGCCGCCGTTGATGATGATCATGCTCAGCTGACGATCACGCCGCCGACATGGCGGCCCGATCTGACCGCCCCATACGACTATGTCGAGGAAGTGGGCCGGCTGATCGGCCTCGACACGATCGAGCCGGTGATTCCGCGGGCGCCGGTTGGCCGTGGCCTGTCCCGGAATCAGCGGGCTCGGCGTGCGATATCTGCTGCATTGGCGACTTCGGGGTTCGTCGAGGTGCTGAGTTTCCCGTTTCTCTCGATCGATGAGCTTGATCGGCTGCGGATCGCACCTGCCGACGAACGCCGCAAGCTGAACAAAATTCTCAATCCGCTGTCCGAGACAAGCCCGTACCTGCGGACGACCATCCTGCCGGGGCTCTTGGCCGCGACGGCCAGAAACCGGAGCAGGGGCAATGATGATCTTGCACTGTTCGAGTCGGGCTCGGTCTTCTTTGCCAATGACCCGTTTATCGCTGCACCGCGGGTGCCGGTAACGCAGCGTCCCTCTCCCGACCAGATAGAGGCACTCGATCGGGCGCTCGGGCGGCAACCCAGGCACTTGGCCGCGATTCTTTGCGGCCAATGGTTACCGGAAGGGTGGGCTGGTCCCGGACAGCCCGCCGGCTGGCCGCAAGCCATTGCCTTCGTTGAGATTGCGGCGCGTGCAATCGGGCTACAGCTGTCTCGTCGCGCCGCTGAACGGGAGCCGTGGCACCCGGGCCGGTGCGCAGAATTCGTTACACCAGACGGTTCTGCGCTCGGCTACGCCGGGGAACTTCACCCGAGCGTGTGTGAAGCCTTCGGCGTCCCAGCACGAACCGCAGCCGCCGAAATCGATCTTGACGCGCTAATCGCAGCGGCGCCCGATCGGGGCGATGTGAGCCACATTTCGGCGTTTCCAGTGGCCAAGGAGGACGTGGCGCTGATCGTTGACGAGGACGTACCAGCCGCTGCTGTGGAGCAGGCGCTGCGTTCGGGGGGTGGGCCGTTGCTGGAGTCGGTGGCCTTATTCGACATCTACACCGGCGCCCAGGTCGGCGATGGCAAGAAGTCGCTCGCCTTCGCGCTCCGGTTTCGTGCTCCGGATCGCACCCTGACCGAATCGGAAGCCGCGGGAGCCCGGGATACCGCTGTTGCTGCCGCGACCGAGCAGACGGGCGCGATGCAGCGAACTGTTTGACGCCGGCCCTCGACCGGTGTAGCTAGACGGCTGGAAGCTTGGGTCCGGCGCGAGCGCAGCAGCGATCTGGCCGCCCGGTAGCACCAGGTGCATCTCGGCATGCAGTGCCGACGGCGACTACGCCGCAGGACGCGCGTGCAAGGCGAGCTGCGAAAGAGCTGCGGTGCTGGATCTTCCTGGGCGGCGTGCCCGGGATCCCGTGGCGCCCGGGAAAATCCGGGTGAATCATGGGAGCGTGGGCCGAACCCCGGCTTTCCGACCGCTGCGGCTGGTACCGGTTATGGTCGCCGTGGTGTCGATCGTCGCCGCGGTGATCGGATTCGTTCTATTCGACACGGACCCCTCGATTTGGCGCTACCGGCTCTGGCTGGTTAAGGAGGTGCTGCCCGGAGCGATCGTGTTCTCGATCGCCGGAGCGATCCTCCTCGGTAATCGCCAGGCCCGCCCCGTCGGGGGTGTTCTGCTCGCATGTGGTTGCGTCGGCTCGCTGTACCTGTTGGTGTGCGGATTTTGGTATTGGGAGTTGTACAACGTCCCGCCGTGGGGCTACTCCCGACCGCTCACGGCCATTGCCTTCAACGTGCTGTTCAGCGCGTTCTTCGTCCTCATGCTGATCGTGCTGCCGCAGATCTTCCCCGATGGGCTACTCCCGGGCCCGGGCTGGCTTGCGGTACTGGTCACCTCGCTTGTCGTTCAGGTCCCGACGGTCGTCTTTTGGGCCCGTCTCGAGTACATGTACGAGATCGTCTGGTGGAGAGACGTGAGCCATGACGGGGTGCTCGAGGAGTACGAGGACATAGTGGTCGTACCACAGACCTGGGAGGTAGTGCTGTGGAACGTTCCCCTGTGCGTCGCCGGACTCGTCGCTGCGGCCACCCTGCTCGTGCGGTGGCGGCGAGGTTCCAGACTCGTGAGGCAGCAGATCGGCTGGCTGGCAGCAGCCGGCCTAACCACCGCCGTGTTGATCACGATTGGCTACACCGCTGAAGAGTGGATAATCCCCATGGTAGCCATCGTGTGGCCGCTCGCCGTAGTAGCGATCATCTCCTCGGCCGTGCTACAACACCACCTCTTCGACATCCGGGTCGTCGTTCGACGGATCGTTGTCTACGGCGCATTGACTGGCTTGATCACGATTCTGTTCGTCGGCGTGTACTCAGCTGTGTTGGCCGGTGCCTCCACCACGCTGGACGACGTCCGGGTCCGGTGGGTAGCCGGCGTGGCAGCGGCGGCGGGGGTCGTGCTGCTTGCCGAGCCGGCCCGGCACCGGCTCACGGCCCTGCTGGAGGCGCGGTTCCTGGGCGCACGCCATGACCCATTGGCGGCGTTGGCGCGCCTGCAGGACCGAGTCGTGAACCGCACTACGGACGACACGGCGGTCCTGCAAGCCGTGGCGGAGACGGTGGCCTCCGCTGTGCGCTCGCCCTCGGTGGTCGTTGCGATTCATCGCGGACCACAGCTGGAAACGGTGGCAAGCACAGGGGAGGGGGAGGAGCATCCTCTGGTGCGTCCGTTGGTGTATCGAGGTGAGCGGCTCGGCGAGTTGCGGGTTAGCAATCGCACTCCCGGCGAAAGCTACGGCCGCTCGGACATCGCGCTGCTCGACCAACTCGCTCATCAAACTGCAGCATTGGTGTACGGGCTGCGCCGCGACCTCGAGCTCGCCCAGGTGCGCCGGGAGTCGCTGGAGGCTGTGGTCGAGGTGCAGAGCCGAGTGGGTAGAGACCTGCACGACGGGATCGCCCCGTTGCTGGCGGGCGCGGGTCTGTCCGCCGAGGCCCTGCGGATGGGCATGCCGGAGGGAACCGACGACGAGCGGCAGGCGGAGCAGCTCGGGTCGCGATTGCGCACAGCGGCCAGCGAAGTACGCCGCCTCGCGCACGACCTGGCCCTCAACCGGGCAGCCGCTAGGTCCCTCGAGGCCGACCTGCGCTCGTACGTGGCGACGCTCAAAGGTCCTGCGGTGCCGGAGATCGAGCTGACGATCCAGGCCGCCGAGCCCCTTCCGGGTGCGGTCCGTCAGGGGGCCTACCTGGTGATCTTGGAGGCGATGAATAACGTCGTACAGCACGCTCGCGCGCGGCACGTGCAGGTGAGGGTCAACGGCGGCCCGGACGAGCTCGTGCTCGAGGTAGCCGACGACGGGGTTGGTCTCGAGGAGCCGTACGTCAGCGGATTGGGCGTCACCTCGATGCGGAGCCGCATTCAGGCGCTCGGCGGCACTTTCGACCTCGCCCCGGGAGCGGTGAGCGGCACGCGCCTCAGCGCCATTGTCCCGATGCCGACATGATCAGTGTCGTGGTGGTCGACGACCACGCCGTGTTCCGGGAGGGTTTGCGCGCGCTGCTTGCGCGGGTGGCGGACATCTCGGTAGTCGGCGAGGCGAGCACCACCGACGAGGCGGTCGCGGTCAGCGCGGACACCCAGCCGGATGTCGTGCTGATGGACCTCAACCTGCCGGGCGGTGGCGGTGAGATGGCCACCCGGCGGATCCTCGCCACGCGCCCGGACACCGCGGTCCTCGTCCTGACCATGCACGCCGACGGCGGCCACCTTCAGCAGGCGCTCGGCGCCGGGGCTCGCGGCTACCTGCTCAAAGATGCGGAGCCGGCCGCGATCGTGCGTGCGATCACCTCCGTACACCAGGGTCAGGCGATCTTCGATCCCGGCGTCGCAAGCCATGTGCTCACCGTCGCGGCAGCGCCCGGATCCGACCGTCCGTTCCCGGTCCTCACCGAGCGCGAGTTCGAAGTTCTCGACCGGATCGCGCGCGGGCTGGGCAACGCCGCGATCGCCGACCGGATGGGCATCAGCCGCAAGACCGTTCAGAACAACGTGTCCTCGATCCTGCTCAAACTGGGAGCGACCGATCGCGCCCAAGCGGTCGCGATGGCCCGGGACGCGGGGCTCGGCAGCCGCGGTCTGACCTAAGGAGACTTCCCGCGCGGCGGCGTGCGCGGCCTCGTGCCGCCCGGGAAGATCCACCGCGAGAGTCGAAGCCATGATCTATCCGGTGCCGCTCGCCCTGCGGTTGCTCGTGGTCGCTGTGTGCCAGGTCTGCACGCTGCTCGTCCAGTCCGGGGTCTTTCTCCACCACTCGACTTCGGTGGAGGTCGATCGGCGGCCGCCGGCGTTCGCCGAGACGTATGCCTACCTCGACGGACTCGAGGTGGAGGTCACCGAGACCTGGGTTGGGCACCGGCTGGCCTTGCCGGTGGCCGAGCTGACCGTCGTGGTGCGCAACGGGTCCCGCCACAACTTCGAGGCATGGTTGATCGGCGAGCTCCGGTACGGCCCGGAGCGTCGCACCACCCTTCGGTGCCCGATCACTCCGCCCTACGGCGACCCGGGCGGTGTGCAGCTCATCGCGATCGGCGCGACGTCGTATCCGTACCGGCTCTGTTTCGTGCTCCCGTCCGGCAGTCAGCATGATGTGGTCTTCGAACTCCAGATCGACCCTGGGCGGCACCAACCGGCCGTCTTTGCCGGCGGATTGTGAGAAGCGGGCAGGGGGCATACCAGGTGCTGCAAGGCAAGGGACTCGTCTCAGGGCGCGCCTCGCTCCGCCGGCCGGGAAGGGTGATGACCGGCTGGCGTCTCCGAATCAAGTAGCGGTCGAGTGCGAGGCGTGGACCGTGGAGGCAGGCTGTAGTGGTCGTCAGCATATGAACTGCCCTGCATAGATCTGCCGACAATGGCATAATCATGCCGTGGCTGTGAAGGTCGCAGTGGCTGGCGCTACTGGTTATGCAGGAGGAGAACTGCTCCGTTTGCTGCTGGGGCATCGGCACGTAGAGATCGGCGCCCTGACAGCTGCATCCAACGCCTGCACACCGCTGGGTCAGCACCACCCCAACTTGGTGCCACTGGCCGATCGCCTGGTTGCAACCACTGACGCCGAGACGCTCGCCGGTCACGATGTCGTTTTTCTGGCTCTGCCGCACGGGGCATCGGCTGAGGTTGCAGCGTCCCTGGAACAGGAAACGGTAATCATCGACTGCGGAGCTGACTTCCGGCTGGACGACGCGAATGCCTGGCTACAGTTCTATGGCTCAGCTCACGGGGGCACTTGGCCCTACGGGTTGCCCGAGCTGCCTGGTCAGCGCGGCAAATTGGCAGGTGCCCGCCGGATTGCAGTGCCCGGGTGTTATCCCACGACGGGCACGCTGGCTCTTCTCCCGGCGATCACGTCCGGCCTCACCGCCGCTCGTGACGTCGTCATCGTCGCCGCGAGCGGTCCGTCTGGTGCCGGTCGATCATTGAAGCCGCATCTTCTCGGTTCGGAGCTGATGGGGTCCGCAAGCGCGTATGGCGTGGGCGGTGTGCACAGGCACACGCCAGAGCTGCTGCAGAACTTCCGTGCCTGTGGCGCGGAGGAGCCTTCGGTGTCGTTTACCCCTGTCCTCGTCCCCATGTCGCGAGGCATTCTCGCAACCTGTACGGCACCGCTCAGCGATCCGTCGCTCTCGCAAGAGCAGGCGTACGCGACATATGCGGCCGCGTATGCCGACGAGCCGTTCGTCTATCTACTGCCGGAGGGACAGTGGCCGCAAACCCAATCGGTACTGGGGTCCAACGCCGTTCAGGTGCAGGTGGCAGTCGATCGGCAGGCGGGCCGGCTGATCGCGGTAGCAGCCTTGGACAATCTGACGAAGGGCACGGCCGGCGCTGCGGTTCAGTGCATGAATCTTGCGCTGGGACTGCCCGAAGCGACGGGGTTAAGCGCGGTTGGCGTCGCTCCATGATCGGCCGCCAGCGATGAGCGTCACCAGGGCGTCGGGATTCCTAGCAGGCGCCGTTGCGGCTGGTCTAAAGAGCAGTGGCAAGAACGATCTGGCGTTGGTCGTCAACACGGGACCGCAGTTCGCGGCCGCGGCCGTAGTTACCAGCAACCGGGTGAAGGCTGCGCCGGTCCAGTGGACGGAACAGGTGATCAAGGTCGGCCGGCTGCGGGCCGTGATCTTGAACTCCGGCGGCGCCAACGCCTGTACCGGTCCCGATGGCTTCGCCGATGCGCATCGGACGGCGGAGCTGGTGGCCGATAACCTTCGTCAGGCTCAGGGTCGCTTTGACGAGCTGGGCCCGATCGATGTTGCCGTGTGTTCCACCGGCTTGATCGGGCTGCGGCTGCCGATGGACAAGATCGCTTCCGGCATCACGGAAGTGGTTGGTCAGCTCAACTGTGACGGGGGTCTAGCCGCGGCCGAGGCGATCATGACAACCGACACGGTGCCCAAGCAGGTCAGCTACGCGGACGAGGGCTGGACTGTCGGCGGCATGGCCAAGGGTGCCGGAATGCTGGCGCCGGGCTTGGCCACCATGCTGGTGATGATTACCACCGACGCAGTCGTCGACGCCGAGAGGCTACCGGATCAGCTAACCGAAGCGTGCCGGAAAACCTTCGACCGGATCGACAGTGATGGTTGCATGTCGACCAACGACACGGTGATCTTGATGAGCAGCGGCGCTTCCGGCGTGCGACCAACTACCGCGGATTTTCAGGATGCCCTCGACGAAACCTGCGCCGATCTCGCCCGACAGCTCGTGGCCGACGCGGAAGGCGCCGCCCACGACATTGCGATAGTCGTTCAGCACGCCGCATCCGTGGAGGACGCGGTTGAGGTCGGTCGGGCCATTGCTCGGAGCAACCTCTTCAAGTGCGCGATCTTCGGTCAAGATCCGAACTGGGGCAGGGTACTGGCGGCGATCGGCACCACCGCAGCGGGCTTCGACCCCGATCGGATCGATGTCTCCTTCAATGGCGTGCAGGTATGCCGGGACGGCGGAATCGGGGATCCGAGGGAACTTGTCGACCTGAGCGCTCGCAACGTCGAGGTGCTCGTCGACCTGCACAACGGCAGGCATGGCGCGACGATCTGGACCAACGATCTGACCTACGACTACGTCAAAGAGAACGCGGAGTACTCGACATGACCGAGTCAGCAAATCCGACCCCCGATCGACCGCTGACCCTTGTGCAGAAGGCGTCAATCCTGACCGAGGCGCTGCCTTGGTTGGAGACCTACGCCGGCAAGACAGTGGTGATCAAGTACGGCGGCAATGCCATGATCGACGGTCAGCTCAAGCGGGCATTCGCGTCCGACATCGTGTTCATGAAACGCTGCGGTGTACACCCCGTCGTCGTACACGGCGGCGGCCCGCAGATCACCTCCATGCTCAACCGGCTGGGCATCGCATCCGAGTTCCAGGGCGGATTCCGGGTGACAACGCCCGATGCGATGGAGGTGGTCCGGATGGTCCTGGTCGGGCAGGTCGGGCGCGAGCTCGTCGGTCTGATCAACGCGCATAGCACACTGGCGGTCGGGCTCTCCGGTGAGGACGGCGGCCTCTTCACCGCGGAGCGGCGCGGGGCCGTGGTCGACGGCCAGGAGGTCGATCTGGGCCTTGTCGGCGACGTGGTGCAGGTGCGTACCGAGGCGATCGCAGGCCTGATCACTGCTGGCCGCGTCCCCGTCGTCGCCAGCATCGCCCCAGATCGGGAGGGCGTGGTGCACAACGTCAATGCCGACACCGCAGCGGCCGCTCTGGCGGTCGCGCTCGAGGCTGAGCGGCTTGTGGTGCTGACCGACGTCGAGGGCCTATACCGCGATTGGCCCAATAGCTCTGAGGTGATAACCGAGATGTCCGCCTCGGAGCTGCGCGAGCTTTTGCCAAACCTGGAGTCTGGCATGGTGCCGAAGATGGAGGCCTGTCTGCGCGCAGTCGAAGGTGGATTGACCCGCGCAACGATCACCGACGGGCGGGTTCCGCACGCGTTGCTGTTGGAGATCTTCACCAACGCCGGCATCGGCACGATGGTCACGCAGGACGGTTTGGTTCGGCTCGGCAGCCGGGTCTTCCCTCGAGCGGAGGGGATTCCGCCGCACGAATACGACAACGGCGAGTTCGGACCCGCCCCGCTAGGCGAGCCGATCGTGAAGGCCAAGGCATGACTACGGTGGATTCGACGGTGCTCAGCCGGGAGTTGTCCGGGCTGCCATCAATGACGTCCTCGGCTGCCGTGCTGGACGGATATTCGCACTCGATCATGAACACCTTCGGTCCGCCGAAGCGGGTTTTCGTTCGCGGCGAGGGCTGTTTCTTGTGGGACGCCGATGGTCGCCGTTACCTCGACCTACTGTCCGGGCTTGCAGTCAATGCGCTCGGCCACGCCCATCCGACGATCATCTCGGCAATCACGGGCCAGATTGCAACCCTGGGTCACGTCTCCAACTTCTTCGCGACGCCAGCCCAGGTCGCGCTCGCATCGCGACTCACGGCACTGACCGGTGCGGATGACGCTCGAGTGTTCTTCACCAATTCGGGCACTGAGGCAAACGAGGCGGCTTTCAAGATCACCAGGCTGACCGGTCGCACCAAGATCATCTCCACTGAGGGCGCCTTTCACGGCCGTTCGATGGGCTCGCTCGCCATCACTCACAATCCGAAGTACCGAGAGCCGTTCGCCCCACTGCCCGGGGAGGTGATTTTCGTGCCGTACGGGGACGCGAACGCACTCGCCGCAGCAACTGACGACAGTGTGGCAGCTATCGTCCTCGAGCCGATCCAGGGCGAGAACGGGATCGTGGTGCCGCCCTCCGATTACCTGGTGCGGGCGCGCGAGATCTGCGACCAGCATGGTGCCCTGCTGTGGATCGATGAAGTGCAGACCGGAATGGGCCGTACCGGCACCTGGCTGACCCACGTTGCCGATGGCGTCCGGGCAGACATCGTGACCCTAGCCAAGGGTTTAGGCAACGGGTTCCCGATCGGCGCCTGCCTGGCGACCGGCTCGTCGGCGCGGTTGCTCGGCCCGGGGACCCACGGGAGCACGTTCGGCGGCAATCCGGTGGCCGCGATTGCCGGGCTCGCGGTGATAGCAGTGATCGAGCGCGATGGCCTGCTTGACAACGCCACCGCGATGGGGAAGCACCTGGCCACCACCGTCGCGCGACTGGATCATCCCCTTATCACCGGTGTTCGGGGGCGTGGCCTGTTGCGCGGTATCACCCTTTCTGATCCGATCGCGGCGGTCGTAGCCGATGCGGCCCTCCAAGCTGGATTCGTTATAAATGCTCCGTGTCCCGACGTGCTCCGGCTGGCACCACCGCTGTTGATCACCGCTGACCTGCTGGATACCTTCACCGCCGCATTGCCAGGACTTATCGATGGCGCAAAGGAGGCGGGATGACAGTCCGGCATCTGCTTGCCGACGACGATCTGACGCAGGCGGAGCAGACGACGATCCTCGACATCGCCGACGACTTGAAGGCAAATCCCTATCGGCTTCCAGTGTTCGCCGGGCCGCGCAGTGTTGCCCTGCTGTTCGACAAGCCCACCTTGCGCACCCAGGTCTCGTTCGCCACCGGCATCGCCGAGCTGGGTGGCTTCCCATTGACGGTGGACGGCCGACTCGCCGGAATCGGCGTCCGCGAATCGGTGGCCGACACGGCCCGCGTGCTGAGCCGGCATTGCGTGGCAATTGTCTGGCGGACCTTCGCTCAAGATCAACTTGAGGAGATGGCGGCTCACGCGAGCGTCCCGGTGATTAATGCCCTCACCGACAGCTTCCACCCCTGCCAGCTGCTGGCCGATTTGCAAACCATCCGGGAGGCCAAGTCGACCCTCCCCGGCCTGACTGTGGCCTACGTCGGCGACGGCGCGAACAACATGGCGCATTCGTATGCTCTGGGCGGTGCTCGTGCCGGACTCCACGTCCGGATCGGTGCCCCCGTTGGATTTCAGCCCGAGCCGGACATCTTGATGCGCGCCAAAGCCGCAGCGACTGCGTCCGGCGGCAGTGTCGAAGTGACCTCGTCGGCGGTCGAGGCCGTGTCCGGAGCGGACGTGGTCGCGACCGACACCTGGGTGTCGATGGGTCAGGAGAACGACGGCCGCGACCGCCAGTCGATCTTTGCGTCCTTCGCGCTGACCTCCGCGCTGCTCCGCCGAGCAGAGCCAGATGCCATCGTGCTGCACTGCCTGCCGGCCTACCGCGACAAGGAGATCGCCGCGGAGGTGATCGACGGTCCGCAATCGGTGGTCTGGGATCAGGCGGAGAACCGGCGGCATGTGCAGAAGGCCGTCCTGGCCTTCTTGCACGGAGTGCGATCATGACGGCCTTCGCCCAAAACCACAGCAAAGCCGCCCGGCACGCCAAGATCATTAGCCTGCTGTCTTCGCAGGAGGTTCGGTCGCAGACCGAACTTGCCGAACTGCTGAGCTCGGACGGAATCCAGGTCAACCAGGGCACGCTGTCCCGTGATCTGGTGGAGGTCGGCGCGGTCCGCGTTCGTGGACGCGACGGCCATCTGGTCTACGCAGTGCCAGGTGAAGGTGGCGACCGCACCCCGTACATCGGCGAGTCCGCCAGTTTCGAAGGACGGCTGGCCAGATTGTGCAGCGAGGTTCTGGTTAGCGCTGAGGCGTCCGCCAACTTGGTGGTTGTGCGCACGCCTCCCGGGGCTGCCCAGTACTTCGCCTCGGCCATCGATCGGGTGGGATGGGAAGCAATCCTGGGCACCATCGCAGGAGACGACACCGTTTTGTTGATCACGCGCTCGCCCTCGGGCGGCGCATCGATCGCGGACCGGTTTTTGATTATGAGCCGTACTGGCAAGCCGGCTCCGGAATTCTTGGACGCAACTTCCCTTTAGGAGTGAGACGTGACTGAAGGAATTGTCTTGGCATACTCAGGCGGGCTTGATACCAGCGTCTGCATCGGCTGGCTCACCCAGGAGACCGGCCAGGAGGTCGTGGCCCTCGCCGTGGACGTCGGTCAAGGTGGCGAGGACCTGGAGGTCATTCGCCAGCGCGCGCTGGATTGTGGCGCGGTTGAGGCAGTGGTCGTCGATGCGAAGGATGAATTCGCCGAGGATTTCTGCCTGCCCGCGATGCGCGCCAACGCCCTGTACATGGATCGGTATCCGCTGGTCAGTTCGCTATCCCGACCACTCATAGCCCGTCATCTGGCGGCAGCAGCACGAACGTACGGTGCGAGCACCGTGTCCCATGGCTGCACAGGCAAGGGAAACGACCAGGTCCGCTTCGAAGTAGGGATCGCCAACCTGGCGCCCGAGCTCAAGGTGATCGCACCGGTCCGCGACTATGCGTGGACTCGGGAGAAGGCCATCGCGTACGCGGAGGAGAAGGGGCTGCCGATCGAGGCGAGCAAGTCGTCCCCGTACTCGATTGACCAGAACGTTTGGGGCCGTGCCGTCGAGACCGGGTTCTTGGAAGACATCTGGAACGCTCCCATTGAGGACGTCTACTCCTATACCGCCGACCCCACTGTTCCGCGCAGTCCCGACGAGGTGTTGATCACGTTCGAGGCGGGCGTGCCGATCGCCATCGACGGCGAGAAGGTCTCCATGTTGCAGGCGATCCAGATCCTCAATGACCGCGCAGGCGCGCAAGGCGTTGGGCGGCTGGACCTGGTGGAGGACCGGTTGGTCGGAATCAAGAGCCGTGAGGTGTACGAGGCGCCGGGCGCGATCGCCTTGATGACAGCGCACATGGAGTTGGAAAACGTCACCATTGAGCGAGAGCTCGCTCGGTTCAAGCGCGGCGTTGATCAGCGGTGGGGCGAGCTGGTCTATGACGGGCAATGGTTCTCCCCGCTGAAACGAGCACTGGACGCCTTCATCGACGATGCCCAGCACGTGGTTTCCGGAGAAATCCGGATGACCCTGCACGGCGGCCGTGCAACGGTTACCGGCCGTCGCAGTGAGCTGAGTCTTTACGACTTCAACCTCGCAACCTACGACGAAGGCGATGTGTTCGACCAGTCGCACGCGCGCGGCTTCATCGAGCTCTACGGAATGTCGAGCAAGATAGCGGCTCGGCGTGACGCCGGCCTCTCCTGATGGCAGGTGCGGGGCGACTGTGGGGCGGTCGGTTCGGGGCCGGTCCGGCGGAAGCGATGACGGTGCTCAGCCGATCCACCCCCTTCGACTGGCGGCTAGCCAAATATGACGTCACCTGCTCGAAGGCGCACGCCCGGGCGTTACACAGGTCGGGGCTGCTGACCGACGCCGAGCTGGCCGACATGGTCGCCGGGCTTGACCTGCTCGGCGCTGAAGTCGCGTCACGGGCGTTTCGACCGTCGGAGCACGATGAAGACGTCCATAGCGCCTTGGAACGGCGGCTCATCGAGGTGGTGGGAATCGATCTCGGGGGCCGGCTGCGCGCCGGCCGGTCGCGTAATGATCAGATCGCGACCTTGATCCGGCTCTATCTGCGCGACGCTCTACGCCAGCTGGCCCAAGCCCTGCAGGAACTAATATCCGCGCTGTCCGACCAGGCGCTGTCCCATCTGAGCGTGCCGATGCCTGGTCGTACTCATCTGCAGCACGCGCAGCCGGTGCTGCTCTCCCACCATCTCCTGGCACACGCCTGGCCGCTGATCCGCGACTGCGACCGGATACGTGATCTTGACCGGCGGCTCGATCTTAGCCCGTACGGCTCAGCTGCGCTGGCTGGTACGTCTTTGGGACTGGACCCTGAGGCCGTCGCCCGTGATCTGGGTTTCTCCTCAAGCGTCGCCAACTCGATCGACGGTACATCGGCGCGCGATCTTGTTGCCGAGGCTGCGTACGTCTGCGCCCAGGTAGCCGTCGACCTCTCTCGGTTGAGCGAGGATGTGATCTTGTGGGTGACGCAGGAGTTTGGTTTCGCCACCTTGGCCGACGAATGGTCGACCGGTTCGAGCATCATGCCGCAGAAGAAGAATCCCGACATCGCCGAACTGGCCCGCGGCAAGTCGGGGCGGTTGATCGGCAATCTGGCCGGTCTGATGGCGACGCTGAAAGGAATGCCGCTGGCGTACAACAGAGACCTGCAGGAGGACAAGGAGCCCATCTTCGACTCCATCGACCAGCTGCTGATCTTGCTGCCTGCGGTGGCCGGCATGATCTCGACGCTGACCTTTCAGCCGGATCGGTTGGCTGACCTGGCGCCAAAGGGATTCTCGCTGGCCACCGACATAGCCGACTGGCTGGTCCGGCAGCGCGTCCCTTTCGCCGAGGCGCACGAAATCGCCGGCGCCTGCGTGCGTCGATGTGAGTCGAACGGCATCGATTTGACCGATCTGTCCGACGCAGAGTTCCGGGAGATCTCACCTCATCTCACCCCCGGTGTGCGGTCGGTGCTCAGTGTTGCGGGGTCGATCAACAGCCGCTCCGGTCGTGGTGGCACCGCTGAACCGCGCGTTCGCGAGCAGCTTGCGGAACTGCGAGCCGAGCTGGATGGGGTTCGCCATTGGCTCCAGGAACGTTTGCCATCCGGAGATGGCTGGCGTCCCCCGATTTAGGTCTGGAGTTGGGCGTTTGCGGCCTGGAGATGGCTAGCGTTCCGTGATTCAGCTTTGAGCTTGGGCG
Source organism: Actinomycetota bacterium (assembly GCA_046732135.1). Lineage (GTDB taxonomy): Bacteria > Actinomycetota > Actinomycetes > Propionibacteriales > Propionibacteriaceae > Microlunatus. The sequence goes on along the minus strand of JBKPML010000111.1, from coordinate 115 downwards.
TTTGCGGTCTGAAGATGGCTCGCGTCCCCGGCGCCGAGAGAGGCGGCAATCACCGTTCGGCAATCTGCGCCGTCGCTTCGGGACTAGGACGGCGGGTCAAGCGAGTACCAGCCCA
>JBKPML010000110.1:0-10910 GCA_046732135.1 Actinomycetota bacterium | reverse complement strand
GGCTCCGCGTTGCTGCTCTCGGTGCTGCTGCTGGCGACTTCGATTGCGGTTCTGGTGCTGCTTCGCGATCGGTGGGTCCAACGTTGGTAGCCACGTCATCGGGTCTGATCGCCACACTCCTGGTACGTCGGGCTGACTTCGTACTCGATATCCAGTTGCAGGTGGCCGACGGAGAAGTTGTTGCTGTGCTGGGGCCCAACGGGGCCGGCAAGTCCACCGCGCTTCGTACCATCTCCGGCCTGCTCCGGCTCGATGACGGGCGGGTCATCGTCGATGGCATGACGTTGGCCGGCGCCGGCGTACACCGGCTTCCGCATGAGCGTCCAATCGGCGTTGTGTTCCAGGACTACCTGCTGTTTCCCCATCTCAGCGCGCTCGACAATGTGGCGTTCGGGCCGAAGGCTCGGGGACGGTCAACACATGCGGCCCGTACGATCGCCGCCGACTGGCTGGAGCGGATGAGCATTGCAGATATCGCCTCCGCGAAGCCGCGAGCGATCTCCGGTGGCCAAGCGCAGCGAGTCGCGCTGGCTCGGGCGTTGGCCGGCGACCCCCGGCTTCTCCTGCTGGACGAGCCGCTGGCAGCGCTCGACGCCCGGACTCGGTTGCTGGTCCGGGCTGAGCTGCGACGACATCTGGCCGAGTTCGCTGGCCCAACTGTTGTGGTCACTCACGACCCCGTCGATGCGGCGGTGCTCGCTGATCGACTGGTGGTCATCGAGCACGGCCGGGTTGTCCAAGTGGGCTCGCCACTGGATGTGGCTCGGCGCCCGCGGACCGACTACGTGGCCCGGCTGGTCGGCCTGAACCTTTTGGCCGGCGTCGCCTCCGGCCACCTCTTGACCATGCCGGGCGGTGGAGCTGTACACCTGGCCCAATCGGCGATCGGCCCGGTGCATGTCGCCTTTTCCCCGGCGGCCGTGTCGCTGTTCAATCGCCGGCCGGAGGGATCGCCTCGCAACGTCTGGCCGGGCCGGGTCAGCACCCTCGAGCCGCATGGCGAGGGGGTGCGGATCGAAATCGACGGAGTACCTGAACCAAGATCGTCGATCTTGGCGGAAATCACTCCCGCCGCGGTTGCCGATTTGCGCATCACCAGCGGCTCCGAGGTCTGGGCGGCTGTGAAAGCATCCGAGATCGAGACCTACCCTGCCGCATCCTAGGTCGAAATCATTCAGATGCTGCGACCAGGAGAGGGCGATGGCCGTAAGCCCTGAGCGTCAGATCGCACAGGTGAAGTCCAGCTGGTAGCCGCTGCCGGTGTCGCCGGTCAGAGTGGGCAGCTGCAAGTCGTAGCCGTCACCGAAGACATTGTCGCTGTCGAGGCTGACGCGGCTCAGATTGGTCAGGCTCTGCTGATATCCGGAAGTGGCGTAGACCGCTCTGCAGACGTCCTCAGGTAAGGCCATTTGTGAGGTTGCGATCTTGTTCGAGCTGCTGGTCGCCTTGGCGAGACCGGGATAGACCTCGAAGTGGATGTGTGGCCAGCGACCCGAGTAGCAGGCCGGGAAGATCGTGGTGAACTTCACTTGGCCTCCCGCGTCTGCCTCCTGAACACCGCGGAGGTAATTCTCTCCGGTGACACCCTGCGAGTAGAGCGAGTATCTGCCTTCCCGATCGCAGTGCCAGAGGTACACGGCACCGCCGGCCAGCGGCTTCTTGTTCGCGGAGAAGTCGTTGATCGTCATTGTGATGTGAAGGGGCACGCCCTCCGCCTTGGTCGTGCTGAATCCAAGCTGGTGGTGATATCGCTGCGCACGATTCCACTCTCGGCAAGCAGGTTCGGTCCGTTAGAACCGTCGCCGGGATACGGGCCGCTGGTTTCCTCGGGAAGCTCTCCGTTGGCGGTGTCGCTGGTCTCTTGGCCCTCCGGTGCCCCACCGGGCGGTCCGCCGGCACCAGTCGGAGCGCCTCCGAGACCATTCGCCGACCCCGTGCTGGTGCCAGACGTGTTGTCCGCGCACGCACCCAAAGTGAACAGTCCCGTGCCTGCCAGCGCCACACCGGCCACCAGCTTGAGCATTCCGCGGCGATGGAGCAGGCGCGGGAGGTCGTAGTCGAGTCCCCGATCATGGTTCTCCAGTTCGTCCTCGCGATGATTCACGCGCATCTCGGATGCCTTCCGTTCTTTTGAGGTTCCGGCCTCGGCCGGTGACAGCCAAGCTACGAGCGGCGTCTCCGAAATGACACCGATCTGGTGATCTTTACACCCCCGCCATAGCAGCTCACAGCGGACGTACAGGTCGGCACGCGTCGTAGCCTGGCTCAGTGGCAGTTGTGCACTCGGTCAACATCGGCCGGCCCCAACCCAACCCGTACAAAAAGGACGAGCGGACGGGCATCGGTAAGCGGCCGCTCGATGGCCGGATCGAAGTACGAGCACCCGGGCCCAGGACAGACGGCGTTGGTAGCGGTCTGGTGGGTGACTTCATCGGGGATACGAAGAATCACGGCGGAGATAGCCAAGCCGTCTACGCCTATGCGCGTGAGGACCTGGACAGCTGGGAGCGGGAACTCAATCGAGCTCTGCCCAATGGGTCGTTCGGGGAGAACTTGACCACGTTGGGGCTGGGCGTGAGCCAAGCGAGGCTCGGCGAGCTGTGGCGCATCGGGGACGTGGTGCTGCAGGTCACCACACCTCGCATTCCATGCGCGACCTTCCGCGGTTTCCTTGGGATCCCTGGCTGGCTGAAGATGTTCACCGCTGGAGGCAACCCGGGCGCCTATCTTCGGGTTGTCCGGCCCGGCACGATCGCCTCCGGGGATTTGATCGAGACCATCCATCGTCCCGATCACCAGGTCACGATTGCCCTGGCGTTCCGAGCGCTCACCAGTGAGGCCGCCCTGATGCCCAGCCTGCTCGAGGCGGGTGACGACCTCGAGCCGGAGCTGCGCCGAGGCATCGAAACCGCGACAAAATCGCCTTGACCGGGTAGCGGGCTCAGCCCGCGTTCACATCGCCGTACCGGAGATGTGCTCGATGATCGCTGTGGTGGACACCGACGGCGTGCGGGGCAGGTAGACAACCTCGCAGATGTCGTTCAAATAATCGAACTTTCCGGCCCAGTCGTCACCCATCACCAAAATGTCAGCCTTGAACTGCAGCACGTAATCCCGCTTCAACTCCAGGCTTTCCTCGACGAACACTTCGTCGACCGCTTTGACATTCGCGACGATCTCGAGCCGTTCGGCCTGGCCGAAGACCGGGTTGCGGCCTTTCTTGGAGAAATTCAGCTGATCGGACGAGACACCCACCACAAGCCGGCCACCGAGCGCCGCCGCGCGATTCAGCACGCGAATGTGCCCGACGTGCAACACGTCGAATGTGCCGAACGTGATTACCGTCTTGTCTGCCATTGCCAGCCCTTCGGGTCGCCGAGTCGTGCTCGGTACCCTATCGAGCGAGAGCTACATGGATGCGGCGCTGAGCTGCGCAGGCAGGTCTGCAGTTGCTTTTGACCGCCGCACACTATCGAGATAACCTGTTTCCTTGTGTTCGGGCTTGCCCGACTCTTGGTGCGTGCCCGGATGTCTCCCGACGTCGTGGTGTCCCGCACGGCGATCCTTCGGTAAGTGCCGGTGGTTCGCGCCCCAGGAAATTCGTAGCAGAAAGAGATAGCACGCGGTGCCCACAATTCAGCAGCTGGTCCGCAAGGGCCGCGAGGACAAGGTGAGCAAGACGAAGACGCCTGCGCTCAAGGGCTCCCCCCAGCGCCGAGGCGTGTGCACGCGGGTATATACGACTACTCCGAAGAAGCCGAACTCGGCCCTGCGCAAAGTCGCGCGGGTCCGGCTGTCTTCACAGGTGGAGGTCACCGCCTATATCCCCGGCGTCGGCCACAACCTTCAGGAGCACTCCATGGTGCTCGTCCGGGGTGGCCGGGTGAAGGATTTGCCGGGTGTTCGCTACAAGATCATCCGGGGCACGCTGGATACCCAGGGCGTGAAGAACCGCAAGCAGGCCCGCAGCCGCTACGGCGCGAAGAAGGAGAAGTAATGCCTCGCAAGGGCCCCGCGCCCAGGCGCCCCGTGATGGTGGATCCGGTTTATGGATCTCCGCTGGTCAGTCAGCTGGTCAGCAAGATCTTGCTCAACGGGAAGAAAACCGTCGCGCAGAGCATTGTGTATACGGCCCTGGAAGGGACGCGGAGCAAGTCCGGAGTGGATCCGGTTCAGACATTGAAGCGTGCCTTGGACAACGTACGACCGTCGCTGGAGGTCAAGAGTCGACGCGTTGGCGGCGCAACCTATCAAGTGCCTGTCGAAGTCAAGCCGGCTCGGGCGACGACGCTTGCAATGCGCTGGCTGGTGACCTTCGCCCGGCAGCGGCGGGAGAAGACGATGGCCGAGCGCTTGATGAACGAGGTCCTGGACGCATCCAACGGATTGGGCGCCGCCGTCAAGCGTCGGGAGGATACCCACAAGATGGCGGAGGCCAACAAGGCGTTCGCCCACTACCGCTGGTAATCCCAGCTCCTGCTGTCGCTACCCGGGAGCTCGTACCAGGGCTCCGTTAGCTGCACGCAATATTCACGAGGAGAGTTGAGGCCGCCACATGGCTGTCGACATCAAGACCGACCTGTCCAAGGTCCGCAACATCGGGATCATGGCCCACATCGATGCCGGCAAGACGACTACGACCGAGCGCATCCTGTTCTACACCGGGATCAACTACAAGATCGGTGAGGTTCATGAGGGCGCTGCGACCATGGACTGGATGGAGCAGGAGCAGGAGCGCGGCATAACAATTACGTCCGCTGCTACCACCTGTCATTGGAAAGACCACCAGATCAACATCATCGACACCCCCGGGCATGTCGATTTCACCGTCGAGGTGGAGCGGTCGTTGCGGGTGCTCGATGGCGCCGTCGCGGTGTTCGATGGCGTCGCCGGTGTCGAGCCGCAGAGCCAGACGGTGTGGCGGCAGGCCGACCGATATCGGGTCCCGCGGATCTGTTTCGTCAACAAGCTGGACCGGACAGGTGCGAGTTTCGATTTTTGTGTCGGCACCATCAAGAACCGGCTGAACGCGATTCCGGCCGTCGTGCAGCTACCGATCGGCTCGGAATCGGGTTTTATCGGCGTGATCGACCTGATTCGAATGCGCGCCCTCACCTGGCGCGGCGAGACCACGATCGGGGAGGACTACACCGTCGAGGACATCCCCGCCGACATGATCGACAAGGCGCAGGAAGCCCATCATGCGCTTATCGAGTTGGTCGCCGACCACGACGACCACTTGATGGAGGCATACCTGACCGACGAGGAGTCGATCACTCCTGAGCTTCTTCAGGATTCGATCCGTCGCGCGGTACTGGATTCCCGGATCACCGCTGTACTGTGTGGCAGCGCGTTCAAGAACAAGGGTGTCCAGCCGCTGCTCGACGCCGTCATCGCCTATCTGCCATCGCCCCTTGACGTGCCAGCCATCGACGGGTTCAAGCCGGGCAACGAGTTGACGCGGATCGAGCGGCATCCGACCGATGCTGATCCGTTCTCCGCGCTCGCCTTCAAGGTCGCCGCGGATCCCCACCTTGGCCGGCTCACCTACATCCGCCTGTATTCCGGCAAGCTCCAAGCCGGCTCGACAGTACTGAACGCAACGAAGGGTCGCAGAGAGCGGATCGGGAAGATCTACCAGATGCACGCGAACAAGCGGCAGGAGATCGCGTCGGTCGGCGCCGGGCAGATCGTTGCAGTGATGGGTCTGAAGGACACCACCACCGGTGAAACCCTCAGCGACTCCGGCTCCCCTGTGGTACTTGAGTCCATGGATTTCCCAGCGCCGGTGATCGAGCAGGCCATCGAACCCAAGACCAAGTCCGACCAGGAGAAGCTTGGCACCGCTATCCAGCGCCTCGCCGAAGAGGACCCGACCTTCCGCGTGCATACCGACGATGAAACCGGTCAGACCATCATCGCCGGCATGGGCGAGCTGCACCTGGAGGTGCTGATCGACCGGATGAAGCGGGAGTTCCGAGTCGAGGCGAACATCGGCAAGCCCCAGGTCGCCTACCGGGAAACGCTGCGCCGCAAGGTGGAGAAGATCGAATACACCCACAAAAAGCAGTCAGGTGGCTCCGGCCAGTATGGCAGGGTGATCATCGATCTCGAGCCACTCCAGACCGGTTCCGGCTACGAGTTCGTGAACGCGATTACCGGCGGCCGGATACCGAAGGAATACATCCCGGCCGTCGATGAGGGCGTCCAGGACGCCATGCAGTTCGGCGTGCTCGCCGGTTACCCGGTGGAGGACGTCAAGGTGACGCTTGTCGACGGCGCCTATCACGACGTCGACTCCTCCGAGCTCGCGTTCAAGATCGCGGGTTCGATGGTGTTCAAGGAGGCCGCCCGCAAGGCGGATCCGGCCCTGCTTGAGCCGATCATGGCCGTCGAAGTAACCACGCCAGAGGACTACCTGGGCACCGTAATCGGCGACCTCAACTCGCGCCGCGGGCATGTACAAGCCATCGATGACCTGCACGGCAACAAGGTGATCCAGGCGCTGGTCCCGCTGTCGGAGATGTTCGGCTATGTCGGTGATCTGAGGTCCAAGACCTCCGGTCAAGCCTCGTACTCGATGGAATTCCATTCCTATGCCGAGACGCCGAAGAACGTCGCCGAAGAGATCATCCAGAAGGCTAGAGGGGAGTAATTCCCAGCCGCACGGTAGCGTTTGACGTTGGCCGTACGGCCGGGGAAACTTAGCCCGGGCCAAAATCGGCAATTCAGGGAACAACAACAAACGCCTCGCGACCAGCGGGGCAAGTAAAGCAGAAGGAGCCTCAGTGGCAAAGGCCAGGTTCGAGCGGACAAAGCCGCACGTCAACATCGGCACCATCGGGCACATCGACCATGGCAAGACGACGCTGACCGCGGCGATCACCAAGGTGCTGCACGAGAAGTACCCCAACCTCAACGAGGTGTCGGCCTTCGAGCAGATTGACAAGGCTCCGGAGGAGCGCCAGCGCGGGATCACGATCTCCATCGCGCACGTCGAGTACCAGACCGAGAAGCGGCACTACGCCCACGTCGACTGCCCGGGTCACGCCGACTACATCAAGAACATGATCACCGGCGCCGCGCAGATGGACGGCGCGATCTTGGTCGTCGCCGCCACCGACGGTCCGATGCCGCAGACGCGCGAGCATGTGCTGCTCGCCCGCCAGGTGGGTGTCCCCGCGATCGTGGTCGCACTCAACAAGTGCGACATGGTCGACGACGATGAGATTCTCGAGCTTGTTGAGCTGGAGGTCCGGGAGCTGCTGAGCGAGTACGAGTTCCCGGGCGATGACGTTCCCGTGGTCCGAGTGGCTGCCTTCCCGGCACTGAACGGCGATCCGACCTGGACCAAGTCGATTGAGGAGCTGCTGGACGCAGTCGATGACTACATCCCCCAGCCGACTCGGGAGGTCGACAAGCCGTTCCTGATGCCGGTCGAGGATGTCTTCACCATTACCGGCCGGGGCACCGTGGTCACCGGCCGCATCGAGCGCGGAGTGATCAAGGTCAACGAGACTGTCGACATCATCGGTATCCGCGACACCAAGCAGACGACGACTGTTACCGGTGTCGAGATGTTCCGCAAGCTCCTCGACGAGGGTCAGGCCGGTGAGAACGTCGGCCTACTGCTGCGGGGCACCAGGCGCGATGACGTCGAGCGCGGCATGGTCGTGATCAAGCCGGGCACAACGACTCCGCACACCGACTTCGAGGCGCGGGTCTACATCTTGTCCAAGGAAGAGGGTGGCCGGCACACGCCGTTCTTCAACAACTACCGGCCGCAGTTCTACTTCCGCACCACCGACGTGACCGGTGTAGTGAATCTGCCGGAGGGCACGGACATGGTGATGCCCGGCGACAACACCGACATGTCGGTGCAGCTCATCCAGCCAATTGCTATGGAAGAGGAGCTGAAGTTCGCCATCCGTGAAGGCGGCCGTACGGTCGGCGCCGGACGAGTGACCAAGATTCTCAAGTAAGACGCTTCGCCTGATCTAGCTCAGGAGTCCCGGATCGTTTTGGTCCGGGACTCCTGCTCGTTCTCTGCGGCCTTTCGGTCGTCTACTGCCGGGGCGGACTGGCGCGCCGGCAGCAGGCAGAGTTAAATGATCTTGGTCGAGAACAGCGGGTTCCCCACCCACCAAGGAGGCCCATTGTGCCAGGCACCGTCGCTCGCGTCACCGAGATCAGCGCTCGTTCCGAAGTCAGCTTCGACGACGCCGTCAAGGTAGGCCTCGATCGGGCGAACGCAACGCTGCGCGGCGTTACGTCGGCTTGGGTGAAGGAGTCCGTCGATGTCGCGGACGGTGTGATCAGCGCCTATCGGGTAAACCTGCTCGTCACATTCGTTCTCGAGTAAGCCGCCTTTTAGATCCGCGCGAGCAGAGCGACTGGGTAGTCGGTCAGCAGCTCGGTCAACACCACCTCGCCTTGAGCCGGTCGTCCGGTGAGCTGGTCTACGCACGACGTCGGCAGCGTCACCGTCGTGTCGCGCCAGCCGCCGGCTGTCGCCAGTCCGACCGGCAGCCTGGTGGCGAGCGTGATGGCACCGCCGCGATCGAAACCGATGAGGTGTTTGTGTGCAGGGCCGTGTGCCTGGAGCGGCTGGTAGGTAGTGAACAAATCCGGATGGTCTCGGCGCAGCCTCAGCGCCTGTCGAGTGACCCAGAGCTTTGCCGCGCCCGTTTCGTCGATCTTGGCTGGCCCGTTGGTCAGGCCGCGAAGAATTTTCGCCCGAGAGCCGAAGTCGACGGGTCGGCGGTTGTCCGGGTCGACCAGATTGTTCTCCCAAGTCTCTGATCCCTGATAGACATCTGGAACGCCCGGCATCGTCAGCTGGACAAGCTTCTGACCGAGGGAATTGAACCAGCCCGGAACCGTGATCAGCGTGTCCAGCTCCTCCCACGCCGCTCGAAGAGCTGGCTGGTCATAGGCGGCATCGACTGCCTCGTGCACGGATGTCTCGTACGCCTCGTTTCGCTTCGTCCAGGTGGTGCCATCCGCCGCTTCCCGCATCGCCTTCTCGGCGTAGTCGTGCATCCGCTCGCGCTCGATGGGTCCGGTGCCGGCCAGGCTTTGGGCCAGGAAGTAGCCGAATGCTGGGTTGGGGACACGCGTCCCAGCGAGAAACTGCTCGGCGAACCGCGCCCACCGATCGGGCAGCTCGGACAGCACGGCAAGACGAGACCGTACGTCCTCTCCTCTCTTGGTGTCATGGGTGGACAGACTGGTCATGGAGTGCGGTTGCTGATCCTGCCGGGCCGCTTGCAGCCGATGGAACTCCTCGAGCCGAATGCCGAACTGATCCGGATTGCCACCCACCTCGTTAAGCGCGATGAACCGCCCATATCGGTAGTAGGCGGTGTCCTCGACGCCTTTGGCCATCGTCGCACCGCTGAGCTGCTGCATCCGGCGCGCCAGCTCGTCGGAATGATCATGCAGACGCACGCTCAATTGATCAAGAGCCGTCGCTAGCTCCGGGCGGCGGGTCGCGGCGACGCCGAGTGCGTGATCGAGGTGTCGCACGCCCTGAGGAAGGTACGAGCGGTAGACCTCGAAGGCGATGGCAACCTCAGCCAGCGCTGCGCCGACTTCCGGGATCTCCGGTGCCAAGGCTGACATGCGCCGGATCTCTGCCGGCAACAGCTCTGTGACGACCATCCGTTTGGCCGCCTCGATGTGCTCGGCTAGCGTTCGCTGGTCTCCGGTCAAGCTTCGATAGAGATCGCTGAACGGGGCCTCGCCGTCTGGGTCCACGAAGACGCCGTTGACCTCGCGCATGGCGTCGTAACCCGTGGTGCCCGCTACCGGCCATTCGGTTGGCAGCTCCTCGCCGGGTTCCAAGATCTTTTCCACCGTGATCCAAGCTTTCGGGGCCATCGTACGGAGTCGGCCGAGGTACTCGTCGGGATCGACCAATCCGTCCGGGTGGTCAACCCGCAGACCGTCAATGCCTTGTTGTACCCATTGGCCAATTCGCGCATGGGTGGCATTGAAGACGTCCTCGTCCTCAACCCGTACGCCGGCGAGTGTGGTTACGGCAAAGAACCGCCGATAGTTCAGCTCGGCATTGCCGCGTGAGTAGTGAATGAGCTCGTAGTGCTGTCGGTCATGAACTCGGTATGGATCGTCGCCTCCTTGCCAGCTCCCAGGCGCCAGTGGGAACCGGTGCTCGAAGTAGCGCAATTCGCCATCCTCGAGGCGTAACGTCCGATCCTCACCGAGGATCGGTACGACGATCCGACCGAGGCTCCAGTCGATGTCGAACCAGCGCGCGTACGGCGAGGCCTTGCCGAGCCTCAGCACGTCCCACCAGGCCGGGTTCTCTGCAGGCACGGCGATCCCGAGATGATTGGGCACGATATCGATCACCACGCCAAGACCTGCCTGGCGCGTGGCGCCGAACAGCTGTTGCAGGCCTCGATCCCCGCCGCGGTCCCGATCAACCCGACTGACGTCGGTGGTGTCGTAACCATGATCAGAACCAGTCGTCGACTGCAGCAGTGGCGAGAGATAGACCGCACCAGCACCGAGCTCGCGCACGTAGCCCACGAGGTTTGCGGCGTCGTACAGCGTGAAGTCATGCTGCACCTGCAGCCGATACGTCGAGGAGGGGATCGCCACGGCGCCGACCTTACGACGTCACAGCATGATCACGTAGCCGCTGCGGCGCGGATCGGCCCCGCCACCGAGTGGCGTGATCGCTGACACGCCACCGAAGTAGGCGTCGCGGTGGTCAGTCAGCGCAACCTGGTGGCCGGCGGACTGCAGGCCTGCCACAACATCGGAGGAGAATCCTGGTTCAAGCCGGACGAGGGTTGGCAGCGCGTTCAGCCGGGGCGCATCGATTGCCTGCTGCGGCGATTCACCTCGCAACATACGCAGCAGGCACTGGACGAGAGCCGGTC
>JBKPML010000109.1:0-31716 GCA_046732135.1 Actinomycetota bacterium | reverse complement strand
GGCGTCGGGGCATCCCGGGTACGCGATCTGTTCGAGCAGGCGAAGGAGAACGCTCCGGCGATCGTGTTTATCGACGAGATAGACGCGGTCGGCCGGCATCGTGGCGCCGGCATGGGCGGCGGACACGATGAGCGGGAGCAGACCCTGAACCAGCTGCTGGTCGAGATGGACGGGTTCGATGTACGGGGCGGCGTGATCTTGATCGCCGCGACGAACCGGCCTGACGTGCTGGATCCAGCGCTGCTCCGGCCCGGTCGCTTCGACCGCCAGATCGCCGTCGAGGGTCCGGATCTCAAGGGCCGCTTCCAGATTCTGAAGGTGCACGGCGAGGGCAAGCCGATGGCACCCGATGTCGATCTTGAAGCGGTCGCCCGGCGGACGCCCGGATTCACCGGCGCGGACTTGGCCAACGTATTGAACGAGGCCGCGTTACTGACCGCCCGGCAGAACTCCCGCATGATCACCAATGAGTATCTGGACGAAGCGATCGACCGGGTGGTCGCCGGCCCGCAGAAGCGCAGCCGGCTGATGAACGAGCGGGACAAACTGGTCACGGCTTATCACGAGGGTGGCCACGCTTTGGTGGCGGCCGCACTGCCGGGCACCGACCCGGTCCAGAAGGTGACGATCCTGCCGCGTGGCCGAGCCCTCGGTTACACCATGGTGCTGCCCGAGACCGACAAGTACGGCAACACCCGTGCCGAACTTCTCGACCAGCTCGCGTACATGATGGGAGGCCGGGCAGCCGAGGAGTTGATCTTCCACGACCCGACCACCGGCGCCAGCAACGACATTGAGAAGGCGACGAAGCTGGCTCGCGCGATGGTCACCCAGTACGGCATGACCGAGCGTCTCGGTGCGATCAAGCTCGGCACTGGTGACGCGGAGCCGTTCCTCGGGCGGGACTTCGGGCATGAGCGGGACTACTCGGAGGAGATCGCGGCGATTATCGACGAGGAAGTCTCGAAGCTGATCGGCAATGCCCACCAGGAGGCTTTCGACATTCTCACTGAGAACCGCGATGTTCTCGACGATCTGGTGCGGGCGCTGTTCGAGAAGGAAACCTTGGACCGTGAAGAGGTGGCCGTGGTCTTCCAGCCGCTGAGGCTATGGCCGAAGCGTCCGGCGTGGACCGGCTCCGACACCCGAGTGCCCTCGACGCTGCCGCCGGTCACACCGCCACCACCTTCGGTGAACGGTCACGGCAACGGCCATCAGCCGGGCGCGCAACTCCCACCCGGTGACACTCAGCCGGCCGGTGGTGCACCAGTGCCTCCCGGGCACAGTCCGGTGCCTCCTCAGCTCCCACCTGCTGGACCAGATTTCCGATGACCGACGGGCACGCTGCGGGTAACCTGCGGTCGTTCCCCTGGACGCGAGCGACCGGACGATTCGACCATGATCGCCTGGTCAAAGCCGTCCGGGAGATTTTGATCGGCATTGGCGAGGATCCAGATCGCGATGGGCTTCGGGAGACGCCCGAGCGAGTAGCACGGTCGTACGCGGAGATGTTCCAGGGGCTTCGACAGGAGCCTGAATCGGTTCTGTCGACCACCTTTGACCTGGGTCACGATGAGCTCGTGCTGGTCAAGGACATTGAGGTGTGGAGCTGCTGTGAGCACCACTTGGTGCCGTTCACCGGTGTCGCGCACATCGGTTACATACCGAACATCGATGGCCGAATCACCGGACTGTCTAAGCTGGCCCGGCTGGTTGACCTGTTTGCCAAACGGCCACAAGTGCAGGAGCGATTGACCACTCAGGTGGCCGATGCCATAGTGCGGATTCTCGAGCCGCGCGGCGTTATCGTCGTGATTGAGTGCGAGCACCTCTGCATGACCATGCGAGGCGTCCGCAAGCCTGGCTCCAAGACAGTGACCAGCGCCGTACGGGGCCAGCTCCGGGATGCCACCACACGGGCCGAGGCCATGCAATTGATCACAAGCCCCTGAGGACGGCCGTAAGGTAACTCAGGTGATCCAGTTCCCGGTCGTGCCGGGCCTGCCGCAGCCTGGGCGCACCTTGGTTATGGGCATCCTCAACGTCACGCCGGACTCTTTTTCCGACGGTGGCGACTGGTTTGATCGTCCTGACGCCGTCAAACACGGCCTCTCGTTGATGGCTGATGGCGCCGACATCATCGACATTGGCGGCGAATCGACGCGTCCAGGCGCCGAGCGGCCGGGGGTCGACGAGGAGTTGCGCCGAGTGCTGCCGGTGGTGACTGAGCTGGTAGCAGCTGGCGCGGTCGTCAGCATCGACACCATGCGGCCGGAAGTTGCGGCCCAAGCGCTGGCAGCTGGCGCCTGCGTGGTCAACGACGTCTCCGGTGGTCGAGCCGATCAGGCCATGCTGACGTTGGTTGCCGATTTGCAGGTGCCGTACATCTGCATGCATTGGCGCGGCCACTCAACCGACATGCAGAGGCTGGCCAGCTACACCGACGTCGTGACCGATGTGATCACTGAACTTGGCGAGCAGGTTGATGCGGCAGTCTCAGCCGGCATCGCCCCCGAACGGCTGATCATAGATCCCGGCATCGGTTTCGCGAAGACGGGGGAGCACAACTGGCAACTGTTGCGGCGGTTGGAGGAATTGGCGGCGCTGTCCCTTCCCCTCCTCGCCGGTGTATCGCGCAAGTCCTTCCTCGGATCCCTTCTTGCAGACTCCGATGGCCGACCGCGGCCGCCCAAAGAACGCGACGACGCCACTGCAGCGCTGACGACAATTCTTGCGGGGAAAGGCATCTGGGGCGTCCGGGTGCACTCCGTACGGGCTAGCCGCGACGCCATCGCAGTCGTCAGCCGGCTCGCCCAATCCCAACCTTGACCCCGCGCACGTCCTTGACCCCCGTAACCGGGGGTCAAGGATTGTGCGCTGGGTCAAGGTCAAGAAAGGAGTGCTGTCTTGCCATTGGGGGTCGTTGTGCCGGTCCGATAGGGTCGCCCCTATGAGGAGGTGAGATGGCAGCAGAACCTCTCGAGCGCGCCGGCCCGTCCCCTGCTCCAGCTACTTCGCCGCTGTCGCATGACCGCGTCACGCTGCGCGGCATAACCGCCTTTGGTCATCATGGCGTTTACGACTTCGAAAGGCAGCGTGGCCAGCGCTTCGTCGTCGACGTCGACTGCACACTCGACTTGAGCGGGGCGGCCGCGAGTGATGATCTTGAGCAGACACTTGATTACGGCACGCTCGCCCAAGCCATCGTCACCGACATCGAGGCCGAGCCGCTCAATTTGATCGAGGCCCTGGCCGATCGAATTGCCCGTACCTGCCTCGACTTCGGACCGGTGGAAGCGGTCGCCGTCACCGTTCACAAGCCCGACGCGCCGATCCCGGTGACGGCGGCCGACGTGGCCGTCACCTTGACAAGGAGTAAGTGAGATGAGCAGCCCCAATCCTCACGCGATCGACGCCGACACTCTCAGTGGCATGAAGCCAATCCGCAAAGTCGTCTACTCGATCGGCTCCAATCTCGGTGACCGGCTCGGCAACCTGCAAGGAGCAGTGGACGCCCTGCACGACACGCCCGACGTCATGGTGGTCGACATTTCCTCGGTGTATGAGACCAAACCGATTGGGGCTCCCCCCGATAGCCCGATGTTTCTCAATCTGGTCGTCGTCGCGGAGTCGACCTTGGATCCGCGGACGTTGCTGGAACGCGCGCACGCCATCGAGGACGCGTTCGGCCGCACTCGTGACAGCGGAAAATGGGGACCCCGTACGCTCGATGTCGACCTCATCATGGTCGGCACGGCCAAGAGTAATCAGGATGATCTCAAGTTGCCCCATCCGTTAGCCCACGAGCGCGGCTTCGTCCTCGTGCCATGGCAAGAGATCGATCCCACAGCGGAGCTGCCTGGCAAAGGGGCGGTTTCCAAACTCGCGGCCGCTGCTGACACCTCTGGGGTTGTCCGCCGCGGCGACATGATCATCGAGAGCGATTAGCACGCTTGGCCTCCGAGGAACCATCCGGCGGGTCGGTTCGAACCACACCACCACGCGCACTTGCCGTTGCTGCCATTTTTGGTGCGCTTGCCGGCTGGCTGGTTGTTACGGCTGCTGATAGCCTCGACTTCCCAGCACCGCAGGTGCCTTGGACGGCTCCGATCGGCCTGATCTTGATTGCGGCGCTGGTCGGGATTTTCGCCTACACAACCCATGCTCGGATACAAGTCCGTAAGGAGCGGATGGATCCGCAACGTGCGGTGGCTTTCTTGGTGCTCGGCAAGGCATCGGCGCTGGCTGGCGCACTGGTCGGCGGTGGTTATCTCGCGTATGCCCTATTGTTCGTCACACGGCTGGAGGCCGAGGCGCCTCGGGATCGGGTGATTCGATCAGCGGTTGCCGTGGTCGCCGGCATTGGCCTTTCCGTGGCTGGGCTGATGCTGGAGCGGGCCTGTCGGGTGCCCGGTGGTGAGGACGAAGGCGAGGTCGAGGACACGGACGAGTAGACGCCGAAATGCGCGGCCATGGTGATCGGCGGGAATATGGTGACCAACGTGACTTCACCCGGTTCCACCGGCTCATCGCCGGGTCGGCGCGCTGCCACATCCTCACTGCGCCGCGCCGCCACGATCGTGTTGATCATCGGTACTGTCATCTCGCTCGCGTCGGCCTTCGGACCCGCCTGGACAGCCCGAATCGGAATCGCTGTGGCTGTCGCCGCGGCAACCTTGTCCTGCCTTCTTGCGTGGCGGGAACTAGCACAAGCCCGGCATCAGCACGCGAGGCAGCTGTTGGACCTTGATCGCCAGCATGGGCGGCAACTGGCTGAGGAACGCGGGCGCAACGCTGATGTGATCTCGGTGTTGACATCGCGGATCTCGGACCGATCTGTTGTGATCGAGACCCAGAAGCTCACTATCGGGCAGTTGAAGGCGCAGTTGTACTCGGTCAGTAAGCAAAATGTGTCCCTTTGCGCGGACCTACGGCAGCGAAATGCGAGGATCGACCTGCTGGAAATCACGCTGCGCACTCGTGAGGCGGAACTGATCGCCCTGATGGCCGATGGAAACGATGCCGAAGTCCATGCGCTGCCACGTCGGGCACTTGCCGAGCATGGAACGGTCATTAATACGGCTGCCGCCGGTTACGACGGAGCTGGCGTCGTTGATCTTCCAACAGTGGAAGCGAAGGTACTACCGAACTTCGAGGGCACCCGCAAGCTGGCGTAACATTCGCCCGCCCGCGCTGGATCGCACCGGGTCGCGATCAACCAAGATCCCGACAGGCCCCTATTCCGCTGCCTGAGGAAATGCGCTTCTGAAACGATGGCTCCATGCCCATGTTTGCACCGCTCCCGCCGTTGCCGGACCTGCCGCGACGTCTGGCGGCGGAGGTGCCCGGGTGGGTGCGTGAGGTCAATGTGGTGGTCGTCGGTTCCGGCATTGCCGGACTGACCGCGGCGCTGGAATGCCGCGATCTCGGCGACGTAATGGTTGTGACCAAAGATGTCGTAGCAGCAGGATCGACGCCTTGGGCGCAAGGCGGTATCGCTTCTGTACAAGGCGCCGAGGACACGGTTCAACAGCACATCGATGACACGCTGGTTGCCGGGGCGGGCCTTTGTATCCCTGAAGCCGTACGCGTCCTGGTGTCCGAGGGCCCAGACGAGGTGGCCAAGTTGATCGCCCGCGGAGCAGAGTTCGATCGTGATTCCCGCGGCGCGCTGGAGCTCACTCGTGAGGGCGGCCATCTTCAACATCGAATCGCCCATGCGGGCGGCGACGCTACAGGTGCCGAGATCGAACGGGCCCTGGTGTCGGTCGTCAAGTCCGATCCGGCCATTGAGATTGTGGAACATGCGCTGGTTCTCGACCTCATTGAGGCTGAGACCGGCCCGAGAGACAGACCTGCGGTTGCCGGGGTGACTCTGCATGTTCTCGGCGAGGGCAGCCGAAGCGGCGTGGGCGCCATCCACGCCAGAGCAGTAATTCTCGCGACCGGCGGCATCGGGCAGATCTATGCCGTCACCACCAACCCAACAGTTTCGACCGGTGATGGTGTGGCGGCTGCTTTGCGAGCCGGTGCCCGGTTGCGCGACATCGAGTTCATCCAGTTCCATCCCACCGTGCTCTATCTCGGTCCCGGGGCGCGCGGCCAGCTGCCGCTGGTGAGCGAGGCCGTACGGGGGGAGGGCGGTCACTTGGTGAACGGCAAAGGGGAGCGATTTCTGGTGGGCCAGCATGAACTTGCCGAATTGGCCCCACGGGACGTGGTCGCCAAGGCGATCATGAAGCAGCTCGCCGCGGACGGCACCGATCATGTCTTCGTCGATGGAAGGATGCTGGGTGAGGAGGTGTGGCGGGTCAGATTTCCGACCATCCTGCAGAACTGTCGCCGCGCCGGTATCAACCCGGTGGTCGACCTGATCCCCGTCGCACCCGCGTGCCACTACTTTTGCGGCGGAGTAGAAACCGACCTGAATGGCGCAACCAACCTGACAGGGCTGTTTGCCTGTGGTGAAGTAGCCAGCTCGGGCGTCCATGGAGCCAATCGGCTCGCCTCAAATTCCCTGTTGGAGGGATTAGTGTTCGCCCGGCGAATTGCGGCTAACTTGCTGGATAACCCCCCGCCTCGTCGCCGGCCCGCTGCGAAGCGTCGGCCGGCTTGGTTGATCGACGGATCGGTGGTGCCGGCGATGCAACAGGCCATGAGCAGGTACGCCGGGGGCCTGCGAGAGGCTGTCGGACTCGATGCTTGCGCCGCAGAGCTCACCTCGCTTGCCGGCGTTCGAAGCCAACGTCCGGTTCTGGAGGCTTGGGAGGCCACGAACATGTTGACCGTGGCCACGGCGATCGTGGCGTCGGCTCGGCTCCGGGAGGAATCCCGCGGCGCGCACTGGCGGGACGATTTCGAGGGACGCCGGGCAGGGTGGCAAGGCCATCTGATCGCGAGCCATGATGATCATGGAATGCGGCATGAGTTTGTTCCAGCGCCTGACCCCGTGGTGGCCGGCCGATGAGATACACCGAGCTTTTTGAGGTCGAGGACCTGGTTGATGGTTGCGGTCTAGAGGTCAACGCCGTGGCCCAGATCGTCGCGGACGCCCTGGAAGAGGATCTTGGCGGTCGGGGCGTCCTACCGGTCGGCTCGGTCGGCGTGGACGTCACTTCGGTCGCCACCATTCCGATTGATGCAGTCGCCTCAGCTCAACTTGTTGCCCGAGCCGCAGGCACGCTCGCCGGCCTGCCCGTGGCGGCGTACACCATCGCGCGTGTCTGCGGGACGGACTGGCCCTTCGAGCTGGAGCTGCGCCGTTCCGATGGTGATCAGGTGATGCCTGGCGACGTATTGCTTGAGGTCACTGGTAATGCCCAAGCTCTGCTTCGGGCGGAGCGAGTGGCACTCAACTTGGTGACCTTGATGTCGGGGGTCGCAACGGTGACGACCAGCTGGGTACAGGCGCTGGATGGCACCGGAACGAAGGTTCGTGATACCCGCAAAACGGTCCCAGGCCTGCGAATGCTGCAGAAGTACGCCGTACGAATCGGCGGCGGGGTCAATCACCGAATGTCACTTGCCGACGCTGCATTGATCAAGGACAACCACGTGGCTGCTGCAGGCGGGGTCGTCGATGCCTTTCAAGCCGTTCGGTCCACGTATCCGGATATCCCGGTTCAGGTGGAAGTCACCTCGAGCGAAGAAGCGCGCGCCGTTGTCGCCGCCGGCGCAACCGACATTCTGCTCGACAACATGGCGATTGAGGAGATGGCGGCGGTCGTCGCCGAACTGGGAAGCGCTGCGCGCTTTGAGGCCAGCGGCGGGCTGTCGCTTGATGCGGCCGCTTATGTTGCCAGAACTGGCGTTAATTACGTTGCCGTGGGAGCGATCACTCATTCGGCTCCTGCACTCGATATCGCCCTGGACTTTGTGACGAACGTTTCAAAGTCGGGTAATATCGGTTCGTCAGGCAACTCTCACAATTTGGAGGCTTAGGTATGGCGCAGCAGGTAAAAGTCCTTCTCGTCGACGATACCGACGGTGGTCCCGCTGAGGAGACTGTCGCATTCGGACTCGACGGCGCCGAGTATGAAATCGATCTTTCGGCCAAGAATGCAACGAATCTACGAAACGTGTTGGCACCTTGGACGGAAAAGGCACGTAAGACTGGTGGCCGGCGGAGGCGTGGAGCAAGGGCATCGAGTGGCTCCAGCAGCAGTGACATCCGAGCATGGGCGCTTGCAAACGGTCACCAGGTCAGCAGCCGGGGTCGGGTGTCGGCAGAGGTGCGCGAGGCCTACGAGAAGGCTCACGGGTAGTGATTGGCTGCTGATCAGGGGAGATCGACAGCAGATCAGGGAGGAATTTGCGCCCTGGGCGAACGACGGTATCGCCCAGGGCGTTCGCTTTTGTTGCTGCATGTGGCCGGAGCAGAGCTCAGACGGGGCGGCCGACTACAGTGGATGCATCGCGCCGAGGTGTTCGTTCGAGCCACCGCGGCGTCAGCGCAGGCGAGGGAGTGCACATGTTTGAGCGGTTTACCGACCGGGCCCGACGTGTCGTTGTGTTGGCACAAGAAGAGGCTCGGATGCTGAACCACAACTACATAGGAACTGAGCACATTCTCCTTGGACTCATTCACGAGGGGGAAGGTGTGGCCGCGAAGGCGCTGGAGTCACTGGGAATTTCCCTTGAGGCGGTGCGCCAGAAGGTCGAGGAGATCATCGGCCATGGCCAGCAGTCACCGAGTGGGCACATTCCATTCACCCCTCGCGCGAAAAAAGTCTTGGAGCTGAGCCTTCGGGAGGCATTGCAAATCAACCATTCCTACATCGGGACCGAACACATCCTGTTAGGTCTGATCCGGGAAGGTGAAGGAGTTGCGGCCCAGGTTTTGGTTAAGTTAGGCGCTGACCTGAATCGGGTGCGCAATCAGGTGCTCCAGCTGCTCAGCGGATTTCAGGGCAAGGAGTCCGCGACTGCCGGCGCCCCTGAACAGGGGAGCACGCCGTCATCCTCAATGGTGCTGGACCAGTTTGGACGCAACCTGACCCAGCAGGCGCGGGAAAACAAGCTCGATCCCGTTATCGGTCGGGAGACCGAAATCGAGCGGGTCATGACGGTGCTCTCCCGGCGTACAAAGAACAATCCTGTCCTGATCGGCGAGCCTGGTGTCGGTAAGACCGCCGTTGTTGAAGGCCTCTCCCAGGCAATCGTGCGCGGCGACGTGCCGGAGACGTTGCGTGAGAAGCAGATCTACACCTTGGATCTCGGTGCGCTCGTCGCAGGCAGCCGGTATCGCGGTGACTTCGAGGAGCGCCTGAAGAAGGTCCTCAAGGAGATCAAGACTCGCGGCGATGTGGTGTTGTTCATCGACGAGATCCACACCCTGGTCGGTGCCGGTGCTGCTGAAGGTGCGATCGATGCGGCCAGCATCCTCAAGCCGATGCTGGCACGCGGTGAGCTGCAGACCATCGGTGCGACGACCCTCGATGAGTACCGCAAGTACGTCGAGAAGGATGCGGCCCTGGAGCGGCGCTTCCAGCCGATCCAGGTCGCCGAGCCCTCGATCGCTCTCACCATCGACATCCTGCGTGGGCTGCGCGACAGGTACGAGGCGCACCACCGGATCACGATCACCGATGAGGCCCTGGTCGCCGCTGCTCAGATGGCTGACCGCTATGTCTCCGACCGGTTCCTGCCGGACAAGGCGATTGATCTGATCGACGAGGCGGGCGCTCGGTTGCGGATCCGCCGGATGACCGCACCGCCGGACCTGCGGGAGTTCGACGAGAAGATCGCTGCCGTACGGCTGGAAAAGGAAGCGGCGATCGATGCTCAGGACTTCGAGCGGGCAGCCGGGCTTCGCGACGACGAAAAGAAGCTGTTGACGTCGCGGGCAGAGCGTGAGGCGCAGTGGAAGTCCGGTGATCTCGACGTGGTCGCCGAAGTCGACGAGGAGATCATCGCCGAGGTCCTCTCCACGGCGACCGGCATTCCCGTGTTCAAGCTCACCGAGGAGGAGTCGGCCCGCCTGCTGCGGATGGAGGAGGAGATTGGCAAGCGCTATATCGGCCAGCACGACGCGGTCAAGGCGCTCTCCCGTTCGATCCGCCGTACCCGCGCCGGCCTGAAGGATCCGAAGCGCCCCAGTGGTTCGTTTATCTTCGCCGGACCATCTGGCGTCGGCAAGACGGAGCTGACCAAGGCGCTGACGGAATTCCTGTTCGGCGACGAGGACGCGCTCATCCAGCTGGACATGAGCGAATACTCCGAGAAGCACACCGCTTCGCGGCTGTTCGGTTCGCCGCCGGGCTATGTCGGCTATGAGGAGGGCGGCCAGCTCACCGAGAAGGTGCGCCGGAAGCCGTTCAGTGTGGTGCTGTTCGACGAGGTCGAGAAGGCGCACCCTGACATCTTCAACTCGCTGCTGCAGATTCTCGATGAGGGTCGGCTGACCGATGCCCAGGGCAGGCAGGTCGACTTCAAGAACACCGTGATCGTGATGACCACGAACCTGGGCACCCGGGACATCGCGAAGAGCGTGACGCTGGGCTTCAGTCAAGGCACGGACGCCGAGGGTAGCTACGACAAGATGAAGGCCAAGGTGTCGGATGAGCTCAAGCAGCACTTCCGGCCCGAGTTCCTCAACCGTGTCGATGAGATCGTGGTCTTCCGCCAGCTGAGCCAGGAAGACATCGAGTGCATCGTCGACCTGATGGTCGGCCAGATCGAGGTCCGGCTCAAGGACAAGGACATGGGCATCGAGCTCACGCCGGCGGCCAAGACATTGATCGCGAAGCGTGGCTACGATCCGGTGCTGGGCGCTCGTCCGCTGCGTCGAGCGATTCAGCGCGACGTCGAAGACCTCCTCGCTGAGAAGATCTTGTTCTCCGAGTTGAAGCCCGGTGAGATCGTCGTTGTAGATGTCGCCGATCCAGGCTCGGAGCACCCGTTTACCTTTACCGGAATTCCTCGGAGCTCTGCTCCCGACACCCCACCGGTTGAGTTCGACGGCATTGTCGATGGTCTCGCCGAGACAGCCGAGGGGCAGGAGTAGTCAGGCGGAAGTTGCCGCCATGAGAAGCCCCGCGAGCCGATCTCGCGGGGCTTTTTGCTGATTCATGCCGCAACGCCGGCACCCATCCCGGGAACGCTTTATACCGACGCAGCGCTGTTGCACCTTCGGACGACTTTGGCTGGCCAGTGAAAGCCCGATTGGTGGCCGGATTTTCACCATGTGGCGCAAGAGGCTTGCGCAATTTTCCCTTTTGCGACGGCCTTCCAGCTGTTGAGCTACAGTCGCAAATAATCATTACCGAGTACTGCTGATGGCTTGATCACAACGCTCCTGGAGGACAACCATGGCCAGCAAGACGGTCCTGATAATGACGGACGACATCGATGGCTCTCAAGCAGACGAGACGGTCCGGTTTTCCATCGACCGAACTTCGTACGAAATTGATTTGAGCGAGGCCAACGCCCGTAAGCTGCGGGACGCGTTACAAGCCTACGCAGATTCCGGGCGTAAGACTGGCGGCCGGAGATCGGGTCGGAGACGTACCAGAATCGCCGATAAGGACGAGACCAAGGCAATGCGGGACTGGGCTCGCGACCACGGGATGGAAGTCTCCGACCGAGGCAGGGTGCCTGCGCATATTCTGGAAGCGTACCGAGCGGGCAAGGCGTCACATTCTAAGAAGTAGCCTCCCGAGGAGTCTTAGTTGGCTGACCCTTTCTTGTTGCAATTTGCGCCAGAATTTAGTTTGAGGTCATGAGGGATTAGCTCTCATCGTTTTTCGCTACGAAACAACGTCAACAGCCGTTCCGTGCGGATCCCGGCGGTGTGGCTGGTGCTCACCGCAATCTTCTCGGTGCAGTTTGGCGCTGCGATCGCCAAGGATCTGTTTGAACTTATCGAGCCAACGGCGATGGTGTGGCTGCGGCTGGCTACCTCGGCTGTCATCTTGCTCATTGCGGTACGTCCACGGATTTCCGGCCGGTCACGCGCGGACTGGCTGATTGCTTTGGGCTTCGGCCTCAGCCTTTTGATCATGAACTGGGCGATCTACCAGTCGTTCGCGCGAATCCCCCTTGGCATCGCCGTAACGATCGAGTTCCTTGGTCCGTTATCGGTTGCGATCCTGGGCTCACGGCAGCCTCGCGATCTGCTATGGGTGCTGCTTGCCGGTAGCGGCGTTGCCCTGCTCGGCGTGACGCCCGGCAGGCTATCCGCGGCGGGCGTCGCGTTCGCGCTGCTGGCCGCCCTAGGTTGGGCGTGCTACATCCTGCTGAGCGCGGAAACCGGCAAGCGCTGGCCGGGGCTATCGGGCCTCGCCGTCGCGAGCGTCGTCGGCTCGGTGGCGCTCGCCGGCCCATCGATCGTTGCGGCTGGTTCAGATCTGCTGCGCCCCCGAGTGCTGCTTCTCGGTATCGCTGTCGGCCTGCTGAGTTCGGTGATCCCGTACAGCCTCGAGCTCACCGCTCTGCGCCGGATGCCGCCCAGAGTGTTCGGAATCTTGATGAGCCTGGAACCGGCCGCTGCAGCCATCGCCGGCATGATCTTGCTGGCCGAATTCCTGCGCTGGACTCAGTGGCTGGCGCTCAGCTGTGTGGTTTTGGCGAGTGTAGGGGCCACCCGTAGCGCTCGGCCCCCCGTCGAACCACCTGCCATCTAGTGACCGACGACGTCGGAGTCGGCCACATCGGCATCGCCGCGGTCGAGTGCGGTGATGGCATCCACTTCGGAATCGTCGAGGCTGAAGTCGAAGACATCGAAGTTCTCAGCGATCCGCCCTGGGTTGCCTGACCTAGGGATCGGCACCAACCCGAGCTGGATGTGCCAGCGCAGGATGACCTGGGTCGCTGTCTTCCCGTAGCGTCCGGCGATTTCATTGATCGTCGGATTCGAGCGTAGCTCGGTGCTGCCGGAGCCGATCGGACTCCAGGACTCGGTGATGATCTGATGATCTTGGTGGAACGCGCGGCTGTCCTTGCGAGTGGCGTAGGGGCTCAGCTGGATCTGGTTGACGTCCGGGACTACGCCCGTCTCATCCAACACTCGCTGCAGGTGCGTAGGCTTGAAGTTAGAGGTCCCGATGGCCCGTAGCATGCCCGACTCGAGCAGACCGTTGAGGCCACGAACCGCATCCACATAACGGTCCTGGTCCGGATTTGGCCAATGGACCAAGAGCAGGTCCAAGTACTCGAGGCCGAGTCGATCGAGGCTGGCCTCACACGCGCTGTGAACGCCGGCAACGCTATGCCACTGGCGGTTGAACTTGCTGGTGACGAATAGTTCGGCGCGGTCGACGCCCGAGTCTCGAATGCCGCGACCGACGCCATCCTCGTTTTGATAGTTCTCAGCGGTATCGAGCAGTCGGTAGCCGGTTTCAATCGCCGTTCGGACCGCGGTCGCGGCCTCTGCTCCTCGCAATGGAGATGTGCCGAAGCCCAGCACCGGCATCTCCGCGCCGTGAATCAGCTTGACGGTTGGTGCGACTGAGGTTGACATGAGCATCTCCTTGGCGTCCCGACTGGTTCGGTTTCGTACGAGCGTTCCTTGCGCGGTGCTGTTGGTTTCCCACGTAAACATGGGAAACCGGCACTTTACCTATGAAGTTTCGTGGGTAAAGTGCCAGATTCCCACGTAAACATGGGAAACCGACACGCCATACCCGGGTCCACCCTATGGAGCCCGAAGGTGTTACGTCGGCAGGCTGTAACGGTCGTCGTCAAGGCATACCAGCAGTCCGTCGGAGACGAGGGAGGCGAGGGCGCGATAGCGCTGCTCTGCTTCCGGCCAGCAGGCCGCAAATGCATCAATAGGCAACGGCTCAACGGTGGCGCGAACGGCAGCGAGCAAGGCGCCACGGCATTGTCGGTCGGTTCCGTTGTATGCCTGACGGTTGCGGGGATTGGTGGAACCAGGCCATCCCCGGCGGCGCCATCGGCAGATCTTGCTGACCGGGCAGGACTGGCAACGCGGTGCGCGGGCAGTGCAGAGCTGCGCTCCGAGCTCCATCGAAGCTACCGCCCAGCGAGCGGCCCGGGGTGCCTCCCTGGGCAGAAACCGCGCGGCTTCGTCGCCTTCGGCGGTTGTCAGGGTTCGCGGAGGAAAGGCCTCGCCGGCCGCTACGCGGGCCAGCACGCGACGCACGTTCGTGTCTAGAACGATTTCCCGTTGTTGGAATGCGAAGGCCAGGATTGCGGCGGCCGTGTAATGACCGACCCCGGGCAGGCGCAGCAGTTGATCTTTCCTGTTCGGAACCTGGCCACCATGCTGATCGGTGATCACTCGAGCGGCCGCATGCAGCCGCAACGCGCGGCGGGGATAGCCGAGCCGCGCCCAAGCTCGTACGGCATCCCCGGCCGGAGCAACAGCGAGCGCTGCCGGAGTCGGCCACTTCTCGATCCATGCCTGCCACGGCTGCCGAACTCGTTCCACCGGTGTCTGCTGCAGCATGAATTCGCTGACCATGATCTGCCAGGGAGTTGCTTCAGGTCGGCGCCATGGAAGGTCCCGGGCGTTGTCGCGATACCACCGCAATGCCCGGCGAACCACCTCCCGGCGCTCGGCCGAACTCAGCTGCTGCGCCGGCACCGATCGCCTGCCGCCCACTCGGCGAGTCTGCCGCAGGTCAGGTCCCATAATCCCTAATCTCAACGATGTGAGCTCGGTCCTGCACCCCGTTGGTCCCGAGCCGATTTGGATCTACTGGCTGCGCCGATCGCTGATACTGGGCCTTGGCCTGATCTTGGTGACCGCACTTGCTGCCCTGATCGTCAACTCGAGCGGCGCGTCCGCGATTTCGGCCGATCCGCCGCCGAGTGCTCCTACCGTGCCGACCGCGCCGGCAACCTTAGCCCCATACTCGCCCTCCGAAACCGACCAGGAGTCCTCAAGCGCCCTGTCGTCGGCAACATCGGGCTCGTCCAGCGCGTCACCTTGGGATCTCGAGACGCAGGCGAGGCCCACCGCATCATCGAGGCCAACCAAGTCCGAAGCTGGTGACTGCACCGGCGCTGAACTCCGCACCACCTTGACAGGCGATCGCACTCTGAAACTCAAGGAGCCAGCGACCTTTGCCCTCTCGGTGATCAACGGCTCGCCTGATACTTGTGCCGTCTCTGTAAATTCCAAGAACTTCGAGCTGAGGATCCATTCGGGAAGCGACCGGATCTGGAGCACCAGCGACTGCGCCACCGCGATAACGCCGATCACGGCGACCCTCGAAACAGAGCAGGCCGTTGAATGGCAGATGACCTGGGACGGGCTGCGCTCGGCGCGCGGCTGCAAGCATGATCCTGAAAGCCTTGGAGCCGGTACGTACGTCGCCACGGCTTTGCTGAGCGACGCCAAGCCGGTGCGGCTACGGATGGTGTTGAGCGACTAGGCCGCCTATCCCCACTCTCAAGCCAGTATCTGAAGCGCGCTCTGCAGGGTCGGCGCGGGATGGATCCGCAGGCCATCGCGGATCGTGGTCATCTGGTCTCTGGCTTGTCGCGTTTCGGCTGGGATGATCGCGTCCGTGAACCCTAGCCGAGCCGCCTCCGTCAGCCGCCGATCGGTCGCGGGGATCCGGCGCAGTTCACCCGCTAGTCCCACCTCACCAATGGCGACCATCCGTTGCGGGATGCGGATATTGCGATGTGCCGAGGCGACCGCGATGGCCGCGGTCAAATCGGCGGAGGGGTCGGTGACTCTGGCTCCGCCCACCGTTGCGACATAGACATCCGAGCCGTGCATCTTCAGATCGCAACGACGTTCCAGTACTGCGAGCACCATTGCCATCCGGCCGGGGTCGACGCCATACATCACTCGGCGCGGCTGCGGAAGCACAGTCCTGGCGACTAACGCCTGCAACTCCGCAAGGAGTGGGCGGCGACCTTCGAGCGTGACCGTCACGCAAGAGCCGGGCACCGCTTCGGAGTGCCGGGAGGTGAAGAGCCCCGAGGGATCTGGGACTTCGACAATGCCGGATTCTGCCATTTCGAAGCATCCGACCTCATCGGCTGGTCCGAATCGGTTCTTTGTGGAGCGCACCATCCGGAATCCCGAATGCCGATCACCGTCGAAGGAAAGCACTACATCTACCAGGTGCTCGAGGAGTCGCGGGCCTGCAATAGCCCCGTCCTTCGTGACATGGCCGACGATGATCACCGCCATGCCACGGCGCTTCGCCACCCGAACCAGCGCTCCGGTCACTTCACGTACCTGGCTCACTCCACCCGGTGACCCATCCGCCTCCGCGGTGCCGATGGTCTGCACTGAGTCGACCATCAGTAGCGACGGAGACACCTCCTCGATGTGACCAAGGACCGTGCCAAGGTCGGTCTCGGCCGCGAGCAGAAGTTGATCCGCGACTGCGTTGGTTCGCTCAGCGCGCAGCCGTACTTGTGCCGGGGACTCTTCGCCGGACACGTACAAAGTCGTCCGTCCCGCCCTGGCCCATCGTGCGGCCACCTCGAGCAGCAATGTCGACTTGCCAACCCCGGGCTCGCCGGCCAGCAGCACGACAGCGCCTGGTACGATCCCGGCACCCAGGACCCGATCCAGTTCAGCCACGCCGGTCAGCATCCGTTTCGCCTCATCAGCACTGACACGGCCGATGGGCACTGCCTTGCTGGGCGGAACGGTCGAGGCAACCGAGGTGAGCTTCGGCGCTCCCGCTTCGGTGACGCTGCCCCACGTCAGACACTCTGCGCAACGGCCGACCCATCGAGCGGTAGTCCACCCGCATTCGGTGCACTTGTGTGCGGCTCGGGCCGCGGTCTTCGCCATGGGGAGCACGCTAGGGAGGGCCGCTGACATTTGTTGGGGACGCTCCTCCTTAGACCGGCTAAGGGGCGCGTGCCGACAAAGGGCGTTCAGCGTGGCAGTGTGCTGGCGATGGCGATCACCCGGTCGTTGGCTTCCCGTTCACCAACGGTGATCCGAACCCCGTCTTCCTGGTCCCCCGCTATGAATGGCCGAACAGCGATGCCACCGGCAGCGAACGTTCTGGCGTAATCGGCGGTTCTGTGCCTGGCCGGCAGCCAGACGAAGTTTCCCTGAGAGTCCGGAACATCGAAGCCTAGGTCGAGCAGTCCTTGGAGCAGTTCGCCGCGCGCCTTGGTCAGTTCCGCAACTCGTGCTAGCAACTCCTCCTCAGCGGCAAGCGATGCTATGGCAGCGGCGGAAGCAACGCTTGAAACGCCGAAAGGCAGAGATGCGGCCCGTACGGCGCCGGCCAGCTCCGGCTCCGTTACGCCGTAGCCGATCCGGAGGCCTGCTAGTCCATAGGCCTTTGAAAACGTACGAAGCACCGCGACGTTGGATCGGCCGCGCAGAGCCTCTAGTCCCCGGAGGGCTTGCGGGTCGGTGATGAACTCCACGTACGCCTCGTCGAGAACGACCAAGATGTCGTCCGGCATCGAGTCAATGAAGTTGATCACCGCATCGTGCGAGAGCGCCGGACCCGTGGGATTGTTGGGTGAGCACAACAGGATCGCTTGGGTCGCCCGGGTCACCGCGGCGTGCATCGCATCAAGATCATGAACCGCTCCACTGCCAAGGTGTACAGGCACCGCGGTAGCGCCGGTCAGTTGAACCGCGATCGGGTAGGCCTCGAAGCTTCGCCAAGCGAAGATCACCTCGGCACCGGGATCGCAGACCGTCTGCAGCAAGGAATAGAGCACGCCGACCGAGCCGGCGCCGAAGGCTAATTGCGATCCATCAATCCCCAGGCGATCTGCCACCGCTGCCGTGACGGCACCGTTCGCCATGTCGGGGTAGCGATTCAGCTGCGAGGATGCCTGCGCGATGGCCTCGAGCACGCTGGGCAGCGGAGGATAGGGGTTTTCGTTGCTCGACAACTTGTATAAGCCGCCCGGGCCAGCCGGCTTTCCGGGCTTGTAGCGAGGCAGTCCAGCCAGCGAGGGCCGTATTCGTACCGTCACAACGTGACCTCGCCGCGCGGCGTGCTGAACACTGCCGCCATCAAGCCAGGTCGGCCGTTGGGCTGGATCCAATCCACATCGACGTCGCGCAACACCGTCTGCGTACGCCCGCCGAGCCATTGATCGACCCGGTGCGGATCCCCAGCCAAGACGATCTTGAGCAGCTCGACGATCTGGTGACCGTTGGTGGACGGGTGAATCGAGGGATCGCTCAACCACTTGACGAAGAAAGGCAGCTGAGGGTCGACCTGGAGATCCTTGATGCCCAGTTGCTGCCATTCCAGCGTCGTGCCATCAGGCAGGTGTCGATGGCCATCCACCGGAACACGTCCGATCCGCTGTTCGAATGGACCAAGATCGTCAACCGCGATCACCCAGCCCAGCCAACCGCCGCCGGTTTCCGAGCGGGCGCGGACCGCCTGGCCGAACGGCGCCTTGTCGGCTGCTGGATGATCAAGAACTTCGACCACCTCGAGATAGTGCCCAGCGGTCAGGGGCAGGATCGCATTGCGGGTTCCGAACCGGGGGTGGTAGCCGCCGTCGTAGAAGCCGGCACCCAGATGCGCGGTGAGCCGCCGGGTCGTCTCCGTCAGGCCCTCCGGCCCGGCCGCAAAGGACAGGTGGTCCAAACGCATGCGCTCATTGTTGCGGGCAGGAGGCGGACGAACGCCGATGGGGTCAGTGCACTGGCTCGGGATCAGCCGGGTGCCTCATCAATCGGCCGGGCCGCGCCTCGAACTCCGCGCACATCCTGGCCAGGATGGCGTAACCCCGCTTGCCCATCAAGGCGATCAACTCGGCGCGGCAGCTGCGGTAAACCGGCAGTCTGCCGTGGTGGGCGTCGGTGTTCGAGGCGCAATACCAGTCGAGATCGTGACCACCTGGGCCCCAGCCTTCCCGTCCGTATTCACCGATGGTCACCTCGGTGTAGGTCGTGTCGTCGTGCCGAGTCACGGTGCGGAATTGCCGACGGATTGGCAGCTGCCAGCACACATCAGGTTTCGTGTCGATCGGGTGGCTACCCTGCCGAAGTGCCAAGAGATGCAATGCACATCCAGCGCCGGCGGCAAAACCTGGACGGTTGAGGAAGATGCAGGCGCCGTCGACCACGCGAGTCTTGCGGCCCGGTTGATCGCCGGCGCGTACGGTCTCTGGTGCCTCTGTCTCGACCCAACCGTCCGCCCTGGCTGCCGATTTGTGCTGCCAAAGATCACTGCCAAGCTGGCGCACAGCCCGGCGTACTCGCCGCTCATCCTCCTCGTCGGCGAAGTGAGCCCCCAACGTGCAGCAGCCGTCGTCCGGCCGGTCCGCATAGATCCCGGCACATCCCCGGCCGAATATGCAGGTCCAGTGGGAGGTGAGCCAGGTTAGATCGCAACGGAAGATCTGGTCCGAGTCGGCCGGATCGGCGAATTCGACGAATGCCCGAGGGAAGCCGAGCATCACTTCTGGCACGAGTTGCAGCCTACGCTTCAGCGGGCGCGGGCCGTACGGCCGCAACCGGCGGGCCACGACAGCCCGGTTACGCTGAGGGCGTGCCCGGGCCTGCTCAGGAGGCGTCTCCAACGACGCATCCGGTGGCGTCACAACCGGTCTTCGTGCCGCCCGCGAAGGTCGGATTGTCCACCTCATCGGTCTATCCCGAGAGCACATCAAGCGCCTTCGAGCTCGCCCACCGGCTGGGCTATGACGGTGTCGAGTTGATGGTTGGCATCGACCCGGTCGCCGCCGACATTGATGCGGTCGAGAAGCTGCGGGACTACCACGGCGTACCGGTTATGGCCATCCATTCGCCTTGCCTGTTGATCACTCAACGGGTGTGGGGAACGGATCCGTGGGCGAAGTTGGAGCGCTCGGCCGAGGCTGCCCTACGTCTCGGAGCGAACATCGTCGTCGTCCACCCGCCGTTTCGGTGGCAACGCGACTATGCCCGCGGTTTCGTGGAAGGAATCCGTCGACTCAATGAGTCGACGGGCGTCACGTTCTGCGTCGAGAACATGTATCCGTGGCGGACACCGGGTGGGGAGCTGATGGCCTATCTTCCGGGGTGGGATCCGACCGATCGCGACTATTCCGATCTCACTTTGGACCTCTCGCATGCATCGACCTCCAATCAGCAATCGCTCGACCTGGCACAGGCCTGGGGCGACAGGCTGCGGCACGTCCATCTCGCCGATGGGACAGGCTCACCCAAGGATGAGCATCTGGTTCCAGGGCGTGGTGATCAATTCGCCGGAACGCTGCTGAATTACCTTGCTGAGCAACGATTTGAGGGCCATATCGTGGTGGAGATCAACTCACGGAAGAGTGAGACCCGCGCATCTCGCGAAGCTGATCTTGCCGAGTCGCTCGCATTCACCCGCCTGCATCTCGCAGCACCTGCTCACACGGCGTACGCGGTCGATGCTGCGGGTGTGGCCCGCGTTCTCTAGTGCTGCCAGGGAGGACTGATGTTGCGTCAAGCACTGCTCGGCATCGCCCGCAGCAACATGATCAAACATGCCACAACACGCGCTCCGATCGCCAGGAACGTAGTGCGGCGGTTCGTCGCGGGGGAGGCACCCGAAGATGCCATCCGTGCGACGGGTCAGCTCATTGGGGCTGGCCTGCTGGTCAGCATTGATCAGCTCGGGGAGGACACTCGAGACGCTGCCCAGGCCGATGTGATCGTGCGGGCCCATCTCGATCTGCTGAAACGGCTTGGCGATGCCGGGATGACGACCAAGACCGAAATGTCGGTCAAGCTCACCGCCATTGGCCAGCAATTGACCGACGGGCCCAAGATCGCACTCCAGAATGCGCAGTCGATCTGCGAGGCCGCGAGCGTGGCCGGTACGACGATCACCATCGACATGGAAGATCACACGACCACGGACTCCACCCTGGAAATCGTCGGGAAGCTTCGCCACGACTTCCCCGACACGGGAGCCGTACTGCAGGCCTATCTGTACCGAACGGAGGCGGATTCTCGTGACCTTGCTCGATCAGGCTCTCGGGTGCGGTTGTGCAAGGGCGCCTATGCCGAGCCGGCGAGCGTCGCCTATCAAGATCGCCATGAGGTCGACCTGTCCTACGTACGGTGCTTGAAGATCTTGATGGCCGGCGAGGGCTATCCGATGCTGGCCACCCACGACCCGCGGCTGATCGCGATCGGTCAACGACTTGCAGCCGACAACGGACGGGCACTCGATGCGTACGAGTTCCAGATGCTGTACGGGATCCGGCCGACCGAACAACAACGGTTGGCCGCCATCGGCCACCGGGTTCGCGTCTATTTGCCCTATGGCACCGATTGGTACGGATACCTTGTCCGCCGGCTCGCCGAGCGGCCCGCCAACCTGACCTTCTTCGCCCGCTCCGTGATTAGCAAGAACTGAGCGCGGCGACCGCCGCCCAAGTAGTTGGGGCGTGTGGTTTCCCATGTTTACGTGGGAAACCTGCGCTTTACCTATGAAGTTTCATGGGTAAAGTGACAAATTCCCACGTAAACATGGGAAACCACACGCCCACAAACGAAGACACACACACACACCCCGGCCGACCAGGTCAGAGCCAGGACACCCGGGGGGCGAGTACGGCGTAGCCGATGAAGGCGGCGACGTCGAGTATGGAGTGGGCGACGACTATCGGACCGACCCTCTTCCAGCGCAGGTAAATCACGCCGAAGATGACTCCCATGAGCAGGTTGCCGACCAGACCGCCGAATCCTTGGTACAGGTGGTACGCGCCGCGGATCAGTGAGCTGGCGGCAACAATCCAGGCGACCCGCCAGCCCAGCTGACCGAAGCGGGTGAACAGGAAGCCGACCATGATCACTTCCTCGACCATCGCGTTCTGAACCGCGGACAAGATCAACACTGGCACCGTCCACCAGTGGTCGGCCAACCCGGAAGCCCGAACTTGTGTGTTCAACCCAACTTCGCGGGCGCCGAAATAGAGCGCCAAACCCGGAATGCCGATGGCCACCGCGAGCATCAGCCCGCGGGTGATGTCGAAGCCCGGCCGCCGCAAGTCGAAGCCGATCCGGCCACCAGCCGGTGGATCCGTCAGCTGCAGCAGGTAAAGCGCCAAGACCATGGGCACCAGGCCGAAGGTAATGCCCACCAGCTGATAGGTCAGATCCAGCCAAGGCCGGTCGGGGGTCACCGACGGATTCATGGTGGACGTCTGCTGCGCCAGTGGCACGTTCCGAGTCAGGCGTTCGATGATCCGCAGCAGTGAATAGACCGCGGACTGCCCCAGCGAGACACCCAAGACCAGCACGATCTCCCACGTCGCCCGGCTTCGGCCGGTCGGTGTGCCGTCGGCGACCTGGTCCACGGCGCCTATCTTCCACGCATCGGTAAAGAAGGGTCCCGCAGCAGCGAGGATCTAGGCTGGCCGCATGCGGATCGGAGTCTTCGGCGCGACTGGCCAAGTCGGCGGGGTGATGCGGACCCTACTGGACGAGCGCGACTTTCCGGTCAGCGAGATCCGCTACTTCGCTTCCGCTCGTTCGGCTGGCACGACGCTGCCCTGGAAGGCCGAGCAGATCCCGGTTGAAGACACTGCCACGGCAGAGTTCGACGGGCTGGACCTTGCCCTGTTCTCCAATGGCAAGCCAGCCTCGCTGGCGACGGCCCCGCGCGTTGCGGCGGCCGGTGCAATCGTCGTGGACAACTCCTCGGCATGGCGGATGGACGCCGAGGTTCCGCTGGTCGTCGCCGAGGTAAATCCCGAGGACGCGATGAATCGGCCGAAGGGCATCATCGCCAACCCCAACTGCACGACCATGGCCGCCATGCCGGTGCTCGCGCCGCTGCATCGGGCGGCCCGGCTCGTGCGACTCCAGATCGCTACCTATCAAGCCGTCTCTGGTTCTGGCGGTGCCGGCGTGGTCGAGCTCGACAGCCAGGTCAAGGCGGTGGGCGAACGGGCCGCCGAACTGACCCATGACGGTAGGGCGTTGACCCTGCCGACGCCTCAGAAGTACGCCAAGCCGATTGCCTACAACGTGCTGCCGCTGGCCGGCTCGATCGTCGACGACGGTTCGGCCGAGACCGACGAGGAGCAGAAGCTGCGCAATGAGTCCCGCAAGATCTTGCACATTCCGGATCTTCGGGTTGCCGGAACTTGCGTACGGGTGCCTGTCTTCACCGGTCACTCCCTGGCCGTGCATGCCGAATTCGTCGACGACCTAAGTCCCGAAGAGGCGGTGCAGCTGCTGGCCGAAGCGCCCGGGGTGGCGCTGATGGACGTCCCGACCCCGCTCGATGCCGCCGGTCGAGACCCAAGCTATGTCGGACGGATCCGCGCCGATCAATCGGCGCCGGCTGGCAAGGGACTTGTGATGTTCATCTCCAACGACAACTTGCGCAAGGGCGCCGCACTCAATGCGGTCCAGATTGCTGAGCTAGTTGCTGCGTCGCGCGTGGGATATCGGCAGCTGGTTTCCGGTGGGCGGCTCTGAGCAATGGCAGATCACGACCTACTCGCCATCCTCGGGGCCGGCGTCATGGGCGAGACGGTGCTCTCCGGCTTGTTGCGGGCCGGCTGGACCGCGGATCGGATCATCGCGACCGACCGGCGCCCTGAGCGGCAGGCGGAGCTAGAGGCCAGATACGGCATCACCATGATGACCAACTCCGAGGCGGCGGCCAAGGCTGACACGGTGATCTTGGTGGTGAAGCCGCAGGACATGCGTGATCTGCTGAGCGAGATCGCCCCAGTATTGCAACCGTCGGCTTTGATCGTCTCGTTGGCAGCGGGTGTCGACACCGCATCGATCGAGGCGTTGCTGCCGGAGGGGACCGCTGTCGTGCGCGTCATGCCGAACACCCCGGCCCAGGTCGATGAAGGAATGGCTGCCATCTCGCCGGGCGCCCACAGTGACGAGGAGGATTTGACTCGAGTGACCGAGATCTTGTCCGCAACCGGCCGGGTCGTCACCGTGCCGGAACGTTATCAAGATGCAGTGACCGCGATCTCTGGCACCGGGCCGGCGTACTTGTTCTTCGTGGTCGAGGCGATGATCGAAGCAGGGGTTCATCTTGGCCTTCCCCGCGACACGGCGACGGAACTTGTCGTCCAAACGATGCTCGGCTCGGCGAAGCTGTTGCGCGAAACGGGTGAGCATCCGACGGTCCTGCGTGAGCGGGTCACCTCGCCTGGCGGCACGACGGCCGCAGCGATCCGCCAGCTCGAGGCCCATCGGGTGCGCTCGGCCTTCATCACCGCAATCGAATCAGCACGAGACCGCAGTCGGGAGCTGGCCAAGGCTGCCCGGGAAAACGGCGCCCGGGGCACGTGAGCGGTCGAATCGTCTTCTCGAACGACCTGACCCGGTATGACTTCGGTGTCAATCACCCGATGGCTCCGGGGCGGGTCCGCAACACCATCTCACTCGCCCGCTATCTCGGTGTCCTGGACCGGCTCGAGGCGGTCCCCCCACCGGAGATCGATCTCCAGCTGCTGCAGACCATCCACACTGACGACTACATCCGTGCCGTTCGCCGAGGTGCCCCAGATTCGGTGTACGGGCTCGGCACCTCAGACAATCCGGCATTCGAAGGGATGCACGACATTGCCGGGCGGGTCGCCATGGCAACATTCGAAGCCGCTCGCGGAGTGTGGACCGGCGAGGTGGTCCGGGCCTGCAACATCAGCGGCGGCCTGCATCATGGGATGCCTGATCACGCCAGCGGCTTTTGCATCTACAACGACCTCGCGGTCGCTATCCGCTGGCTGCTGGACGCCGGTTGTGATCGGATTGCCTACGTCGATGTCGATGTCCATCATGGCGACGGCGTTCAGGCGATCTTCTATGACGACCCACGTGTCCTCACCGTCAGCCTCCACGAGTCTCCGGCTTACCTGTTCCCGGGTACGGGTTTTCCGTACGAGATCGGCGGCCCGCACGCTCGCGGCACCGCTGTGAACATCGCGCTTCCGCCCGGCACGAACGATGCCGGCTGGCTGCGTGCCTTCCAAGCCGTGGTGCCTCAGGTCGTGGCTGAGCACCGGCCCAGCGTCTTGGTCTCGCAGCATGGTTGCGACTCTCATCAGCGCGATCCATTGGCTGATCTGAACCTGAGTGTCGATGGTCAGCGTGCCTCCTATCTGGCCGTGGCCGAGCTTGCCGAGCGGTTCTGCGAGGGGCGATGGGTCTCCACCGGCGGTGGGGGATATGCCGTGCTCAATGTTGTGCCTCGGGCCTGGACCCATCTTCTGGCGATCGTTAGCGGCCAGCCGCTCCGCCCGGAGACGCCAATTCCCAAGGAATGGTGCGACGAGGTAGGCGCAACTCCGGGCCTGACCATGAGCGACGGTGTTGACCCCGCCTACGTCGCGTACGAGGCTGGCTTCTCACCCGAGAGCAGGCTCGATCAGGCGATTCTGGCGACCCGGCGAGCAGTATTTCCCGAACTGGGGTTGGATCCAGAGCTATAGCAGAGTCAAGGAGTGCTTAGGGCGTGTCGCAAATTAACCTTTGCATCTGCTGTACCTGAGGCACCGTTTGCCACTACTCTCACACCAGTAGGTTCATGTGCCGGAATCCGGCGCTGATGGGTACCAGAAAGAGTCGGAAATGACTGAGAAGTCCGAGCGCGGGGGCGTGACTCCATTCGGCGGCACGGCTGGTGGGGCGTTTCTCACTGTTGCTGAAGTCGCAGCGACGCTGCGGGTATCGAAAATGTCGGTTTACCGGTTGATCCACTCCGGGCAGCTGGAGGCAGTCCGTTTCAATCGCAGCTTCCGGGTATCCGAGAAGGCTCTGGACGCCTACCTCCAGTCGGCGTTCTACGACGTCGGCTAATCCCGTTGTGAGAAGCGCAAATCAGGCTCGCTGAAGATCACCGAGAAGCGGCGGGGACCTGGCCAGAGGGCATGTTGCGGCAGGACATCGATCCCGCACGACCGCGATCCGAGGCCGTGCATCGCTTCGTCGATAAACAGATAGACGCGCTCGCTGGGGTCCAGCTCATGCGGATGCCCCGCCTGGTCCACTTGCTGTGGCGTGTGCCTGGTCAGGGTAAAGCCTGGACGATGACCCTCCTGCTGGGGAATTGTGCGCAGGCGCAGCCGTACGGCGGACGCGTCGACAACCTCTAACGCGCGCAGCTCGGCTCGATGGCCGGTCTCCTGCGGCCTGGAATATGGGACATTCAGGTCATCGATGTCCGCGGCGAACCGGCCGACTCGAGCTGCTCGCCGCGAATCGGGGTACGACTCGGCGGGCCCCGTGCCGAACCAGCTCGCCCCCACCAGGTCGGACGGGAGATCCAGGCGGATACCCACCCTGGGCCAGGTGCAGTCCCAGTTATCCGATGGCACTACCTCGACAGTGAGCCGGAGTTCGGCAGTCTCCGGCTCGAGCTGCCAGTGGTAAACCACGTCGACCCACTGCGGACTGGCCGCGGCCGCTGACCGAACGCGTACGGTCAGCTGATCATCATTGTGATGCAGGCCCACTAATCGGTGGGTCAGCCGATCAAGACCGCGCTCCCGCCAGCGCTGCGCCGACGACGGCCCCGGCGCCCCCTCACCGCCGGTGTCCTCGGGACGGCCGAGCTCGTACGAACCGCGGAATCCGCTCCGATCGTTGTCTGTTGGAGCCCGCCAGAGCTCCAGCCGAGGTCCGTCGATTTCCAATCCAAAAAGCTGGCTCAGCCGACCGGTCAGCCGGTCAAAAGTGGCCGGGCCAATGTTCAGCGGCCCTTCGAAAAGCTCGGGCCGCTGTCCTTCGACGGACTTAGGGCTGGCCGACGCGTCCGTGGCCTGAGCTTGTCGAAGGGCCGCCGGTGTGAGATCGAACTGCGCCCATGCCACCACGTGCCCGGCGGGTGCCCAGGGCACATCCTCTGCGAGCTCGGCGTCGACGGTTAGCCAGGTCTCGCCGTTCGTGGCGGCGGCCAGCGCATTCGTCGGCAGCTGCACGCTCGTACGATCTCCGGCCGCTACAGACGGAACGTTGAACTCGATCTTGGACCGTTCGACGCCATCCACTTCAGTGATCGCGAGAAAGCGCAGATGATCTGTGCTGAGGTCGTGAAAGCGACTCCGAACTTCGAGAACATCCCCGTCCAGGGAGAAGACGATCGGTGCATTGACGACCGTGAACTCCGCCAGGCTGGGCATCGGCGTGCCGTCCGGCAGCAGCATCCCGTCCATCACGAAGTTGCCGTCGTGTACGACCTCGCCGAAGTCGCCACCATAGGCGAAGTACTCAATCCCGTCCGCGGTCCGGGCGAGCAGACCGTGATCACGCCACTCCCAGATGAAGCCCCCGTGCAAACGCGGATAGCGCTCGACGAGGTCGTCGTACTCAGTCATCCCGCCCGGGCCGTTGCCCATCGCATGAGCGAACTCGCACATCAGGAAGGGCTTGCTTCGCACCCGCGCAGCCTCGATCGGGCCGCAGGCAGTGATCATCCCGGTGGATCCGGCGATCGCCTCGATCTCCATCAGGTTTGGATACATCCGGGAGTAGACATCGGTGTACGCAGCCACGGCGTCCCCCTCGTAATGGACCGGTCGGCTTGGGTCACGCTGACGTACCCACTCCGACATCGCGGCCAGGTTCTCCCCGGTTCCGGCCTCATTGCCCAGCGACCAGATAATCACCGACGCGAAATTCTTGTCCCGCTCGACCGTTCGCTGGATCCGATCAATAAACGCGTCACGCCAGCGAGGATCGTCGCTGGGATTGTTCCGCCAGCCGGCGACCACGAAGCCGTGCGTTTCAAGATCACATTCGTCGATCACCCAGAAGCCCAGCTCATCGGTCAGTTCCAGTAGCCGCGGGTGTGGGGGGTAGTGGCTCATCCGGATCGCGTTTACTCCAGCTCGCTTCATCAAGATCAAATCGGAGCGGGCATGATCTTCGTCGAACACCCGACCCAGCAGCGGATGGGTCTGATGGCGGTTCATGCCTCGGAAGGTCACCTGGGCGCCATTGATCTTGAAAATCTCGCCTGCGATCGACACCGTACGGAAGCCGAGCCGGAGGGACACTGCTTCGCCGCCAGAGTGGACGGTCGCGTCGTACAGCCGCGGCGACTCGGCGCTCCACGGCTCAACCGGTCCGACCGAGAAGGCCGCGACGTCGGCAGGATCGTCGAAGCGACGTCGGACGTTGAGCTCGGGAATGTCAACCGAGATTGGAAAGGCGTCGACCGAGGCGATGAGCTCGGGCAGGATTCGCCCGCTTCCGTCCGGCTCGTACGATGCGCGAAGCCACAGGTCGTCGATGCCACCGAGCGGCCGCCCAAGCAGCGTGACATCGCGAAAGATACCTGGCAGCCACCATTGATCCTGATCTTCCAGATAGCTGCCCGGTGACCATTGTGAGACCCGCACCATGATCACATTGCGACCCTGGCGGACTATGCCGGTGACGTCGAACTCCTGTACCAACCGGCTGCCGGTGCCGACACCCACCTCAACACCGTTGATCCAGATCTTGTAGACCGACTCGATTCCATCGAACCGAAGCAGCACCCGCTCGACCTGCCAGTCGGGCATATCGAAACTGCGGCGGTGATCCGCCGTCGGGTTCTCGTCGGGCACGTGCGGCGGATCAATCGGGAAGGGATACCGCACATTGGTGTAGATCGGTCGCCCATACTTCCCGTTGGCCAGCAAGACCCAATGCGACGGAACCGGTATCTCATCCCATTGGGAGTCATCGAAGTCAGGCTGCGCTGGCTCATCGCCCGAAGCACCACCGGCGGGGGCTAGCCGGAAACGCCAATCGCCGTTCAGGCTGAGCTGCGGAGCATCCGATCGCACCGACGCTCGAGCGGGGCTGCGGCGACCCGCACCTGGGCTGACATCCTGGAGGTAGCCGGTCACGCCGAAACAGCCTAGTGCGGCACATGTCTCGGTATCGATCACTGTGCCGCGACGGCATTGGCGAACTCGCGCGCCGCAACGGCACGCGGGTAACATGCGGTACTTGGCTGGCGAAGGTCGTCACGCCCCAGGCAATCGAGTGTCGGCCAGTCAATCGCTGGCCAATGAGAGGTCACGCATCGTGGGTTCGGTCATCAAGAAGCGACGGAAGCGGATGGCGAAGAAGAAGCACCGCAAACTGCTCAAGCGCACTCGCATCCAGCGGCGTCGCGCCGGCAAATAGTCGCTTCCCTCCACGCATGGCAAGGGTGGTGGTGGTTACCGGAGTCTCTCGAGACCTCGGCGCCCGCTTCGCTCGCGCACTTGCCGCCGATGATCGGTTTGATGTCGTCGGAGTAGACCTGACGCCGCCTCGCCACGATCTCGGCAATGTGACCTTCCTTCGAGCCGATATTCGGAATCCGGTGATCTCCAAGGTCATCGGGAGCCGGGGGATCGACACCGTGGTTCACCTTGCGATGGTGGCCACGCCGGCCGGAGCCGGCAGCCGGTCGTCGATGAAAGAGATAAATGTCATCGGGACCATGCAACTTCTGGGCGCCTGCCAGAAGTCGGACACATTGCGCAAACTCGTCGTGCAGAGCTCGGTTTCGGTGTACGGAGCGTCGCCTCGGGATCCCGCCAGGTTCACCGAGGACATGACGCCTCGGGTGCAGCCCCGCACAGGATTCGGCAAGGATTCGGTGGAGATCGAGACCTATGTCCGCGGCCTGGCTCGGCGGCGACCGGACGTGGTGGTCACCACCCTGCGCCTGGCCAATCTCATGGGCGCGGGCGTGGATAGCCAGATCACCCGCTATCTGCGGTTTCCAGTAGTGCCGCGGGTGCTGGGCTTCGACCCACGGCTTCAGTTCCTGCACCCTGCCGACGCCGTGGATGCCCTACTCCTGGCGACCCAACGAGATCTGCCAGGCACGTTCAATGTGGGCGCGGACGATGTGATCATGTTGTCGCAAGCCCTGCGAATGATGGGTCGGCCCGCCGTTGGCCTTTTGCCCTCCCTGGTGCCGCTGGTCGCGAGCATGGGCCGCCAGGCGCGATTGGTCGACTTCTCAGCGGACCAGATTGCGACACTTACTTATGGCCGCGCCATGGATGTCACCCGGTTCCACACCGAGACCGGTTTCACGCCTTCGCACACGAGCCGACAGGCACTCGAAGAATTCGTCGCGGCGGCCGGGCCCGGTCCGTTCAACCGCGACCGCGTTGATGCGGTACTCGACCTGGTAGGCCGGATCATCGGCGCACCGGCAGGTTGGGAGGGGGCGGCCCGTGGCTGACGCGGAGATCATCGATTTCAGCAGCCGGGAATCCGGCCGAGGCTCTGCCGCTCGAGAGCCGGCGGCGCGAAGGCTCGCAGCGGACGAGCCGTTCAGCGATGCGCGAGGAGCGGACAAGCCGTTCCCCGAGGCGACAGGAGCGGCATCGCGCCAAGCGCCTCCCGAGGCTCAGGCCTCCGACGGTCGCGGACTGCTCGGCGGTGCTCTTGAGTTCGCGCGGGACCGATTGACCGGCGACTACACCGTTGACGAGTTCGGCTTTGATCCGGAGTTCACCGTCCAGGTCTTCCTTCCGCTACTTCGCCCGGTGATGCAGTCGTGGTTCCGGGTCGACGTGCGGGGTGGCGAGAACCTTCCGACGCAGGGATCGGCATTGTTAGTCTCGAACCACGCCGGCACACTGCCATTGGATGCCATGGTGCTGACCGCGGTGATTTATGACGAGATAGGCCGGCACGTCCGGATGCTCGGCGCCGACTTGATCTTCTCGACGCCCTATTCCGCGTGGTTGGCCCGCAAGATCGGTACGACGCTGGCCTGTCAAGAGGACGCGGAACGGCTCTTGGCAGCCGATCACCTGGTCTCGGTATTTCCGGAGGGATTCAAGGGGCTGGGAAAACCGTACGGGGATCGCTACAAGTTGCAGCGGTTCGGTCGGGGCGGATTCGTCTCGGCGGCCGTAAGGGCTCAGGTTCCAATCATTCCTGTCTCCATCGTCGGATCCGAGGAGATCTATCCGTTGATCGCCAGCGCGCCGATGATCGCGCGCGCTCTGGGCATTCCGTACTTCCCCATCACCCCGCTGTTCCCCTGGCTTGGCCCGCTCGGCATGATTCCGCTGCCAAGCAAGTGGATCATCCAGTTCGGCGAAGCAATTGCCACAGACGAACTCCCCGCTGGAGCAGCCGACGACCCCATGATCGTTTTCAACGTCACCGACCAGGTCCGGGAAACTATTCAGCAAACCCTGTACTCGTTACTCATGCAGCGGCGCAGCGCGTTCTTCTAGTGCGGCGGGAGATCGCGGCATGAGCCGCGCCTCCGCCAGTGCCATGAGGCGGTCGGCAACGCCTGTCGGTGTCAGATTCCGTCCTCGAGCCAGCATGTCGTAGGCGTCGAAGCTGGTCAGCAACCAGACGATGTCGAGTGCCTCTTCGGGCGGACAGCCCGGCCGCAGAGCGCCGACCCTACTGAGCGATCGACCATTCGACTCAACAAGCGCAATCTGCCGGCATCGTGGGGGGCAACCAGCCGCCCCAAGTCAGGCTGAAGCCGGGCCAAGGCTGTTGCCGCACGGACCAAATCCGGGTCAGTCGCCCAATATCGACAGCCCGCGGCAATCACCGCCTGCACCAGGGTTTCAGCTGGTTCGGTCTCGATCACCGCGATGAGCTGTTCCAGCCCGGCGCGCTGCTCGAGATCGACCACAAGTGCTTCGAACAATCCGGGCTTGGACCCGAATTGGTGGTAGACGGTGGCCCGGGCAACATCGGCGGTAGCTGCGATCTGGTCAATGGGCACCCGGCGGAAATCACCCGCGACGAGTAGATGCGTTTGGCTGCTGCCGGCATGGGCTCTGTTATTGGTGATATCCACCTTGACCCACCAGCCGGACCCAGCGACTGACTTCG
Source organism: Actinomycetota bacterium (assembly GCA_046732135.1). Taxonomy (GTDB): domain Bacteria; phylum Actinomycetota; class Actinomycetes; order Propionibacteriales; family Propionibacteriaceae; genus Microlunatus. The sequence continues at coordinate 26 of JBKPML010000109.1, read as the reverse complement.
ACGGCTACGCGAGGTACATCACGACG
>JBKPML010000108.1:0-6472 GCA_046732135.1 Actinomycetota bacterium | reverse complement strand
TGAGGTTCTCGGTGAGGACTGAAGTGTCGCCGACCTTGAGCGCGCCGATCACCAAGCTTTTCGGCCAGGCATTCACAAGCCGGTAGCGGCGCAGCGCGGCGCCCTCAAAGTTGAAGACGATGATCGACCCGGTCTTGAGGGCCGCCGTCGGATCGGAGCGCAGAGTCTTGACCCAGTTCTCGAAGCTTTGGTCAGCACTGAGCTTGCGGGTCAGTGTTACGTCTCCGGCCTTGGGCCGGCCTGGCACCCTCCGGATCACGACCGTGCCGTCCGCGGCGGTCTGCTTGGTCTCAACTACCTCCTGCTCGATCGCCAGGCCAGAGACTTCGGTGATCCCAGCGATCTGCACACCGTCGATCTGCAAGCTGAACGAGTGGCCGGTGGAACTGTCGATCTCCGGGAGGGCCATGCCGCCCATCGTGCCGCCCACCCGCCGACCCAGCAAGGTCACGGTTTCCGACGGCGCCTTCGAGAACCAGACGAGTATCAGACGAGATGATCAGGGACACCGCAGCAAGATTAGGGTGAGCGGTGTCGTTCGAGACCAAGATCATGAGACCTGCCCAAGATCATTCCGGAATCCGACGCGGACTAGAAGCTGCCAGTCGCTGCAGGAACAAGCCGGCAGCCTCGCTGATGCGTAGCTCAGCGGCGCCTGGTGGGGTGGATTTGCAGCGGAGAAATAGCGGCGATGACGTCGTAGTCGATGTCCTTTTGCAGTAGCGGGACGTCGTGCCGAATCGCCACGCATGCGATAAGGCAGTGGACAAGGCTGCGTATCGTGCGACCGTCACGACGGGCTGCGGCGTACAACCCGGCCGCGGCCCGGAAATCCAGGCGCGGATCTATGCCCAACAAAGGCAGGCCGTTCGCCAGTCGTTCCAGGGCCTCGGTCCGCGCCGGCGTATCGCCACCGGCAAGCAGCACCATGATCACTGGCTCGGTGGTCGCTAGTTCCGCACCCTGCTCTATAAGCCCGGTTAACGCCCTCGCCGCGACAGTTCTCCGATCGCGTAGATAGTCAACCCAAGCCGACGTGTCGACCAAGATCACGAGATTCGTGGCGACTCACCGGACCGGAGCTTGTCCAGCTCACCGCCCCATCCCACACCCCTGAGGCTTCGGAGGAACTCCTGTGTCAGCGGCAGGCCAACCAGCCGGCGCAACGCCAGGTCGACTGCTTCTCGCTTGGTTCCGACGCCGTAGCGCCGCATCACCTCGGCGATGAGTGCGTCATCTAACTCGATGTTGGTGCGGCCCATACACCAACGATACACCTGTGGCCTCGACACTCCTTGGCTTCTGGCGGAAAGATGTATCTCACGCGCGCCCGGCGCCTCCGATCCTCTAGGCGGTCCGTTTGAATCAAAGGGGCATGTCGTGAAGCCGGGCAAGGTGCTGCTCTTCGGGGTGTTCGGGCTGATCGTGGCACAGTTGATCGCCTTCTGGCAGCAGTCGGCGAGCCCGTTACTGGCCGCAGTGCTCACCGTCGCGGCTGGCTCGATACCGCTCGTTCTGGCCTACCTCAAGGACTCGCGTTCCGCGAAGGCCGCGTCCCCGGAGCCACGCCTGCAACAGCAACCGGCGTACATCCAGCCCTACTCAGGCCCGCAATATCCACCCGCTGTCGCTCAGCTAGACCGTGAGCCGACTGAACGTCGGAGGTTTCGGTTCGGAAGCCTGGTCGTCGGGTTGCTTGTCCTGGCCTTGGTAGGAGGCGGCATCGCGTACGGCGCGTCCTACGCGGTCGGACGGATCACCGGGAACGAGCCGTCTGTGGAGCAGCGCCTCGCCAAGCCGGTCTCCGGCGCCGCGGGTGCGCTCACCGTGCGGATCGATGAGGTCGGCGTCAGTAACCACTACACTCACGTCCGCCTCACGGCGACGAACCGGGCGAACTTCCCGGTGACTATTCCGCTCTTCAACAACTGCCAGCTCACCGAGGCGAGGGAGACCGCTCTGGAACCGAAGCTTGGTTTCGGTACTAGCGTGATCGACGTGCCCCCGGGAAGGGTCCCCATTACGAAGCGGATCACCTTCTCCGGCACGCCGTCGGACGCCGCAACGACGCTGACACTCGCCTGCAGCACCCTGTTCTGGCAGGGCTTCGGGCAACCGCAATCCCTGCAGGTCAAGCGGATCCGACTCAACGAGTCGAGCTGATCAGGCAGCCGTTTCAGCAGGGCTGTCCTCGTCGTTTACGTCGGACGATGATCACTATGTCGATGACGGCGACCGCCGCTAGCGCGAGCAGCATGACATCGAACATGATCGGTGCATCGATCAGGTACAGCCACACAGCAAAAGCCGTACAAACCACCAAGCCAAATACGGCAAGGACCAGCCGCAATGTGAAAGCGCTGATGGCTGGCGGGCCCCCGCCGACACTCGCCGTGGGAGCCCGTGCGGACCGCGTCCGTTGTCCTTGGGGTGATCTTGGTACTTGTTGGCCTGGTTTGGATCGGGGACGGCCTCAATCTCATCCCCGGCAGTTCATGACTGGAAACTGGATGTGGTTCTAGACAAGCCTGGTGATAGCCGTGATCGGTGCCGTTTCGATTATTTCTTGGCAGAAGGCTTCGTCCCAGGTAATCAGCTGGGCACCGAGACCGGAGATAAGCACCACGGGAGGATCGGCCGCGTTACCCAGCGTGTTGTAGGCGATGTCGATATCACCACCCACCGCTGCGTACCTGACCTCCGCGGGAGGAAGCATGCTGAAAGGCTAGTGCGCCGAACCGCTTGGTAATTCCCGCGCCGGCGAGGCAGTCGACCTGCCGCGCAGCCGTAGGGTGTACCGGATGCGTCATGAGGTGACCAAGGCTGACACCGCCGCGGCGATAGGCAGTGGTGACGTTCCCGTGCTTGCGACACCGCGATTGATCGCGTGGATGGAGGCGGAAACCGTACGAGCCGCGGCCGCCTTCCTCGAGAGGGGCCAGACGACGGTCGGCACCGCGATCCGGATCGAACACAGCCGAGCAACGCCGGTGGGAGGCAGGGTCGAAATCACTGCAACACCGCCCGACGTGGCCGGAAGCCGGCTGACTTTCAAAGTCCAGGCGGTCGACGGTTCGGGGAAGGTCACCGCGGTCGGCGAAATCGACCGAGTAGTTGTCGATCGGCAACGCTTCCTCGCATCCGTCCCAGCCGCTGCAGGTCGACAAGATCAAGCGGCGGACTAATAACCAGTCGAAGGACGCTCATGGCGCAGCCAGTGCAGGTGCAGGTTCGTCGGGTGTACGACTCACCAGAGACCATGGATGGGCAGCGGGTTCTCGTCGACCGGCTATGGCCGCGGGGCCTCAGCAAGGAGCGGGCGCATCTCGACGAGTGGTGCAAGGAAATCGCGCCCTCCAACGAGCTGCGAAAGTGGTACGGCCATGATCCCGACCGGTATGCCGAGTTCGCCCGCCGCTATCGCGTCGAGCTTGGCGATTCAGAACGCGCCGCCGCGTTCGACCATCTTCGCGAGTTGGCCGGTCGAGGACGGCTCACGCTGCTTACCGCGACGAAACGAAGCGACCTCAGCGAGGCTGCTGTACTCGCCGACCTGCTCGGCAAACGCTGACTAACCAGCGTCGGATTGCGAGCCGTCACTTCTCTTGAACTCGCCGAAGCCGGCAGGCGCCCGGTTGTCGTCTTGTCTCGCGACGCTGCCATTCCGCGGCTCGGACGGGCAGTGGTGGCGCCGTGTACGACGACAATCCGTGGCCTGGCTAGCGAGGTGGTCCTTGAGCCGAGCGAGGAGCCCGTTCCTCGACGCTCGGCGGTGAACCTGGACTCAGTGGAGAGCGGGTCGGTCGCTGTCCTTATCGATCGTCTCGGCCGGCTGGGCGATGCTCGGATGCGGCAAATATGCGCTGCCCTTTCCGTCGCGGTCGACTGCTCATCCTGATCCGGAACTCCTTCGACGGCCTCGTGGTCGAGGCATCGCTACACGGTGCGAGCCTTTCGTAGCCGGACCGTTCGGGCTGCGGTGAACGGGCGAGGCCCATCGTGGACGCCCGGTCTCAGTACTCGGAGGAATCCCGCCGCGGAGCGGCGACATTACTTGGTCCGGTCGAAAGCTCTCGGAGTTCGGCGATGATCTGTTGGGTTTGTCTTAGATATGGGGTGCATCCGTCGCAGCCGGCGAGATGTTCCTCAAATCGTGCCTTCATGTCAGGGGAGAGAGCATCGTCGAGGTAGTTGCCCACCAGTTCCACGAGTTGCTTGCACGCTAGTTCGTCGGAGGCTTCTGCCACTTCGATCGCCTCTTGTTTCGAGGTCGCGGCCACCTCGACCGGCGTCACGCCGTGGCTGGCCCGGACGCTGACGACGAGCAGTATGGCCAGAACTACCACGGCGCCGGCAAGCATGAACCCGGATCGGTTGATGCCGTGCTCGGCCGCTACCCAGCCGAACGCCAGTGAGAACGGCAGGAATAGCGTCCAGGTCAGTGTCCCACCACCCGAAGACACACCGGCCCTGACCGAAGACGGCACCGCATCGTGCAGCAGCCGGCTGGCGTGGATGCTGATGATCGCCAAGACCAGCGCGAGCACCACCTGAGCCGTCACCAGGAGCGGCAGTGAGCGGGTCCAGGTCAGCAGCAGTGCGGTGGCCAACGACAAGATGATCAACAACGCCAGCATCAGCCGGCGCTCCAGGTTTAGCTTGGCAATCAGCAGCCCGGCGACGCCAAGGGTCGACACCAGCACCGCCCAGTACGGCCCGTAGACCACCGCCGGCGCATCCACCTCCACCAGCCACAGCGGCCCAAACTCGAAGACGGCCTGGGACAGCAGTCCGCCGGCCGCCACCAACAACAAGACGCATAACACGACCCGAGAAGCGATCATGGTACGGAATGTGAGCGCGACATGGCGGCGCAAGGTCACACGCTCGGCAGCCTGGTGCAGCCGCGGCTCCTCAAACCGCAGGAACCCGATCACCGCCAGCCCGACCAGCGGGACGGTTGCAAAGTAAGTGAAGCGGGTCGAGGTGTATTGGGCAAGCACCCCGCCGGCCAGCGCGCTCAGCACAAAGGCGGCGCTCTCGACCGCACGAGTCCTGCCAATCCAGGTCTCGTACAGCTCGTTCGAGCCGGTCTCCTCAACCACCGTGTCGTAGACAACGCTGTCCACGGTTCCGGAGCTGAACGCGAAGTAGACCCCGAGGATCATCGCCGCAAGCACGTAGGCGATCACGTTCCGGCTCAGGCCGCCCAGCAAAGAGCTGGCCATCAGTGCCAGACAGCCGAATATCATCACCCAGCGGCGGCTCCAGCGGTCGGCCAGGATCCCCGAGGGCACCTCCAGCAACGGCACCACGGCCGCGTACGCGGCTGCCATCACGCCCACCGAAGCAGCGTCGAAGCCGATCTGGGTCATGAACAGCTTCTCGATCGGAACCCACAAGATCAGTCCCTGCAACCCCACCCCGATCTGCAGCGGCAGCAGCCGCCGGGCCAGGCTGCGAGGCGCCTCGGCGACGCGCGTGATCATGATCCGCCCCCGTCACCATCCAGCCGGCGGCCCAGGTCCTCCCGCAGCAACTCACGCGCCCGGTTCAGCACATCACCCTGCTGCTCGGCTGTAAGCCCGGTCGCAGCCGACACCTCCGCCGCCGGGCGGCCCTCGACATCGCGCAAGATCAGCACCCGGCGCCACTGATCGGGCAGCGCGGCCACAGCAGCCCGCAATGCCTCCGGCTGCACAGCTCGGTCGGCAGGCCAGGCCCGCGGGAACTGCTTCCAATGATCCGGGTACGGGTCACTGTCCCCCTGGAAGCGGTCGGCATCAACGGTGGTTGCAGGCGGGAACCACCGGCTCCACCACGCGAAGCGGCCCCCCAATGCCCGGCCCCGGGCGGCGCCGTTGGCGATCATCCGTGCAATCGAGATCTTCATCGCGCCACCAAGCAGCCACTGGATGTCAAGCTCGGTGCCGCTGCGGCCTGGTTACGAAGTGCCTCATGAAGGTCGGACCGATCGAGGTCTTCGTGACCAGAACGTCTGAATCGACCCTCGCTGGCGTTGATGACACCGTACGGCCCGATGTTCTTGGTCACGCCCGGCGTTCTCATGCCCGTGCCTCCGTTCTCGGCTCCGGCTGCTCTACGAAGTGTGACCGTTACCGGCCGGGAAACTCATCGTTGGCCATAATGGAGAACCGAAATGGCAACGATCGTCGTCAGCGAGAACGTCTCGCTCGATGGGGTCATCCAGGATCCGGCCGGTGACGAGGGCTTCAGGGTCGGCGGCTGGGTCGGCCTGATCAAGGACAGCCCACAGCTCAACAAGCTCGCACTCGAGGAGGCGCTGGGCGCCGAGGCCGTGCTGCTGGGCCGGCGGAGTTACGAGTGGTTCGCTGCGCGGTGGCCATCCCGGAGTGGCGAATTGGCAGACAGGTTGAACAGCCTGCCCAAGTACGTCGTGTCCTCGACCCTCGAGTATCCCGCCTGGAACAACTCGACGGTACTCAAGGGC
>JBKPML010000107.1:0-7827 GCA_046732135.1 Actinomycetota bacterium | reverse complement strand
CGCTGGCCACCGACTGCAACCCGGGAACCTGCTACTCCTCCTCGATGCCCTTCATGATCGCCCTCGCCGTTCGCGAGATGGGCCTGACTCCCGCCCAAGCCCTTTACGCCGCCACGGCCGGCTCCGCACAATCCCTGCGGCGCACCGACATCGGCCGGATCGTGGTCGGTGCGCAGGCCGACTTCGCCGTCATAACAGCGCCCTCCTACATCCACCTGGCGTATCGACCGGGCGTTACGATCGCGCGCGCGTTCCGCCTGGCGCCAGCCGGGCAGATCTCGTCAGAAGATGCTCGATAGCCTGAGCAGCAAATCAACGTGATGGGACCAGGGGAGGAGTTTCATGACTGAGGTGACGCTGCCACAGGACGTGTTGGGACGTACCGGATTGTCGGTGACCAAGCTGGGTTATGGCGCGATGGAGGTGCGCGGGTCTCGGATCTGGGGCGGCCGACCGATCGAGGACGCGGAGGCGGATGCGATCTTGAACGCGGTCGTCGACAACGGCATCAACTTCATCGACACAGCGAACGACTACGGGCGCAGTGAGGAGTACATCGGCCGCTTCCTGTCACATCGCCGGGATGAATTCGTACTGGCCACCAAGTGCGGCTGCACGGTCGTTCGCCGCGACGAGAACACTGACGACACTCCCCACGTGTGGACCAAGGAGAATTTGTTCCGCGGCTTAGAAGAGAGCCTGTCGCGGATGCGAACCGACTATGTCGATCTGATGCAGTTGCACAACCCGAGCGTGGAGCAGTGCGAGAGCGGGGATCTGGTCACCGCCTTGCAGGAGATGAAGGAGCAGGGAAAGGTTCGCTGGATTGGTATTTCGGCCACGGAGCCGCATCTGGAGACCTACATCGGTTGGGGGGTCTTCGATAGTTTCCAGATTCCCTATTCGGCTCTGGAGCGTGAGCATGAGCAACTGATTTCGGACGCGTCGGACTCCGGAGCGGGTGTCATTGTTCGAGGCGGCGTCGCCCGCGGCGAACCGGGCGCTGGCCTGGGCGAAAAGGATCGCTGGGCGAGCTGGGAGGCGGCCGGTCTAGACGACCTGCTCGAAGAGGGCGAGACGCGGACAGGGTTCCTGCTGAGGTTCACCAACGCCCATCCGGGCATGAATACCAACATCGTCGGCACGATGAATGTTGATCATCTCAAGGCGAACATTGCGGCAGCTTCGCGGCCGTTGCCGGCCGATACCTACGCCGAGGCCAAGAGGCGGTTGGACGGCGTGGCGTCGGATCTGTGAGCGAGCACTCATGACTTTTCGAATCTCTAGGGAGTAGTTTCAACGAGTGGTCGCCGATGAGCGACGCGTCAAGAGATCCGCTTCGAAGAAGCGGTATCGCAAGGGGCTGCCCGGCTATCACGATCCCACGGCGGGTGTCGGCGGGGCCGCGCCGGCCATCAGCGCTCTCACCTTGCGGCTGGTCCTTGCCGTTTTTGGCTTAGTAGTTTGTACGGCTTTTGCTGTGTGGCTGTATCTGATCGATGCACCGATCATGTTCGTTGTCGTGCTGCTCGCGCTAGCGGCGGTCGCCGTCATCGACATAGTTATCATCGTCCGACGTAAACAACGTGGAGAGCCCGGCTGAAACGGATCCACATGACGTGCGGCACCCTGGCAGATGCCGCTCGTTCTCTCCTGTCAGCCGGTGCGGCCAAGTCCCGTGGTGTCCCGGTCAGCTGATACCGGAGCCGGTCGTTCATTCTGCCTGGGTGTTCCCGGAGCGCCTTGCCGGGTCGCGGCCCATAGGATCCGGTAGGCACCCACGGGTTGCTGGCGTCCCTTGAGCTGCATTGGTCCGATCGACTCAGCCTGGTCTGTGCCCGATTGCCGCACGGTCGCGGCCGCGGCGAGGATCTCACCGCCCACCGCTGCCTCCTGTAGCCGCTGGGCGATGTTTACCGCGTCTCCGAGCACTGTGTACTCCAGCCGACCCGGGCCTCCGACGGTTCCCGCGATCACGGTTCCGGTGTTGGCTCCGATCCCAATTTGGAAAGGTGGCAGGCCCTGCTGCTCTGCCTCAATGTTCAGAGCGATCTGCCGACGCTGCATAGCGACAGCGCATTCGAGCGCACGCTGCGCGTGATCGGGCACCCGACGCGGCGCACCGAAGACGGCCATCACCGCATCGCCGGCAAATTTGTCCAGCACGCCACCGCTGGACGTGACCACATCGACCATCGCGGCCATGTGGCGTCGAACGACTTCGGCCACTTGCCTCGCCGGGAGGCGTTCTGCCAGCGACGAGAACCCGCGAATGTCGGAGAACAGGATTGTGGCCTCGACCTCTTCCTGCAGTGAGAGCGCCGAAGGCGTGGCCTCGACGAGCTCGGCCACGTCCGATGGAAGGAAGGAGGCCAGCGCTCTAGCGAACAAGGCCCGCTCCTTCATGCGCTGAAAGCGCAGGCGGAGCCCGGTTTGGGCGGCCAGGTCCGCTATCAACTTCTCGCTGGCGACGGTGAGAGGCTCTAGCGGCGACACGGTCACAGTCAGCGCGCCAAGTAATTCCTCCTCGTCTCCGACCGGGAATGTCACGCCGCTGCCCTCTATCCCCGCCAGTGCGTCTTCCAGGCTGCGACTCTCGATGGGGATTGGCTCAGGAGACGGGCCAGCTGAGGGCCAGCGGGCTTGCGGTTGGAGTAGCTCGCCGAGCCGCAGCCACACGGTTGCCTGCTCGGCGCCGGTGGCCTCGACCACCAGGCGAGCCATGTGCAGCAGGGAATCGTCAGTGGAGGCTCCGGTCACGCCCCTGCTGAACTGCGAAAGTACCTCGTAGGGGCTGGCCCGTTCGCCATAAACGAGCCGGTTGGCAAGCCGTCGACTCCGTTCCCGGACTGGCTGGAACGCCACGGCGACAACAGCGGTCGCGAGGATCGACAGGAACAGGTTTGGCGTTGCTCGCGAGCCGATGAGCGTGCCCACGCCGACGACGATGGCGAGGTACACCGTGGTGACAAGCGCCGTCAGCAGTCCGTAGACCACGGTCCTAGTTATCAGTCGATCAATGTCGAACAAGCGATAGCGCAGGATGGCGACGCCCACGGCGACCGGAATGCCGAGGATCCCAATGGCAGTGAAGGCAGCCCCCGCGAGGTCCAGCAGGCGGGTGGGAACGTTGAGTCCCACTTCGCGGGGAATCAACAGGAGTAGGCCCAAGACCGCCAGGGCGCCCGCGTACGTGAGCCACTTGAGTTGCTGACGCTCCACTCCCTGGGCGCGCTTAAGCCTGACCAGCAGAGCGACGACCGTTGCCGTGGCACTGACGGCAACCACTATGAGCGCGACCCTGGTGAGCGCTGTGCCAAGGGGTGCCCGAGAGCTCCCTGGGCTGGGGTCGAGCAGCTCAATGCCCCGAGCCGGCCACAGCAGCCCTATTCCGACAGCCGCGATCACCGCACCCAGCCCCAACAGCCAGGCAACCGCCCACCACCTGCGCGATGGGGGCGTGCCAGACGGAAACAGCAGGCAGCCAAGCACCAGCAAAGCGATGTTGGGGTACCAAAGGGCAGCGGATAGCCAGGCGGCTGCGCCGCCGGCACCCGGCCCGGAGCTGTCGGCAAGGGCATGAACAGAGGCTCGGGCGGCGATCCCCTCCGCCAGGCCAAGGAGTCCGGCGCCACAGAACAACCAGCCGATCGGCAATCTCGGACGTCTCGATGCCACTATCGCGCCCACGATGGCGAACGCCACCTGTCCAAGCACCCAGACGGCATCATCGGGTGAGAAGGCGGCCGGACCGCTCGCCGCAGGGCTCGAAAAGCCAAGCGCCAGGTAAAGTCCGTAGCCTAAGAGGGCGACCGGCGTTACAGCCCAGCTGAGCCGTTTAGTGGCGCGACCCTCCATCAGCGCACCTCCACTCGGCCCTGGCATTCGTTCGGCGGTACCTCCGAAGCGGCCGCCCTTCCTGCTGTCATTTTGGACCGTCCGACCGGCCCAGAAGCTTCAATTCTGGCGCTGGCCAAATTCCTAGGAAATTGTGAGCACGGACGGTCGGTCGCCGAGTTGTTGCAGATGGCAGCTCAGGGACGCCTCCTCTCGCTCCGGCGTCATGGACGGGTGGCCAAGGCGTCTTCCGGCTTAGAGGCGTACACATCGATTAAGGAGTAAACATGCCCATCACCAGAAACCAGCTGGACAGTCTCGCCACGTCCGGAGGCAACGTAGTCAGCACCAACGGCCAGAAAATCGGCGGTATCGGCCAGGTCTATGTCGACGACTCGACCGGCGAGCCCAGCTTCGTGACTGCAAAGACCGGCCTTTTCGGCACCGCAGAGAGCTTCGTACCGCTGCAGGACGCGACCACGGAGGGGAACGACATCCGGGTGTCTTACACCAAGGACGAGGTCAAGGACGCGCCACGCGTAGACCCGGATGGGGACATCACACCGGCGGAGGAGCAGCGGCTGTATGCGCACTACGGCCTCTCCAGTCGTGGCGGATATACCTCCCGCACCGAAAGGGCTGGTGTATCAGGCACCCGTGACTATGACAGGCGGGACGACACTCGCGGTTACGACACCTCCGGTCCGAGCACCGACGACGCGATGACTCGGTCGGAGGAGCGGCTCAACGTCGGCACCCGTAAGGAAGAAGCCGGGCGTGCACGGCTTCGGAAGTACGTGGTCACCGAGAATGTCACGCAGACCGTTCCAGTCAGCCGCGAGGAGGTCCGCGTCGAGCGGGAGCCGATCACCGACAAGAACGTCGGCGCCGCTCGTTCCGGCCCGGACATCAGCGAAGAGGAGCACGAGGTGGTCCTGCACCAGGAGCGGCCGGTCGCAGAGAAAGAGGCTGTTCCGGTGGAGCGTGTCCGCCTCGGCACCGAGACGGTGACTGACCAGGAAACCGTCTCCGAGGATGTCCGCAAGGAGCAGATCGACACTGACCTCGACAGAGGCCGAACCGGCCGCCGATCCGACCGCTGAGCGGAGCGCGTGCAGAGGATAACCACGCCAAGCTAGGGAGGCGCAGCAACGCGGGGGCAACCCTCTAGCTGTTGCAGCGCCTCCCGGCGGGGTGCCCATTTTGAGCAGACCGGGTTCCTCATTTCTCGGCTGAGTGCGGAGGATCACCGCAATCGACTTGGCCTCGAGGCTGAAGTCCTGGGTAGGTGACTGTCTTCGGTTCGCGTAATGTGCCGTGCATGGCTGGGGCGGAGCTCGATGGAGCTCGGCCCGACTTTGAAGATGTCGATGTTGCGGCACTTGTGCCGATGGTTCGACGGATCATCTTCTCGCGTGTTTCAAACGAAGCTGTCGCGGAGGATCTCGTCCAAGAGACACTAGTCAAGGTGCTTGCAGCCGCCAACCGCGTGGAGCCCGGCATGCTCGAGCCATATGCGATCACGACAGCGCGGAATCTGGTTGCTTCGATGTGGCGGACACAGGACACCCAGCGGCGGAACCAGCACCGAGTCGTCGACATGGGGGGCACGGACGCCCCTGATGAGCGCATTCTCAAAGACGAGGAGCGTGCGGCCGTAGCTGCCGCGTTGAACCGCCTTTCGGAAAGGGAAAAGCAGACACTCCTTGCACATGAGGTCGCAGGGCAGGACACGAAATCGCTGGCGACCGAACTAGGTTCGTCGGCTGGGGCGGTGGCTGCTCAACTTAGTCGGAGTCGCGCCCGTCTTCGCGTTGAGTATTTGCTGGCCCGTCACGGGGCGGAGCCGCCGACGGAGCGTTGCCGGTCAGTGCTGTACGCAGTGTCGAGCGCAGACCGTCGTCGTCAGCGCGAGGTCGATGCTGCGCGACATTTTTTGGAGTGTGACTTCTGCTCCGAGCTAAGTGAGCCACTCCTACAACGCGCAACACAGGATCAGAACAAAGTCATTGTACGAATACAGCGCGACGCCGACGTGGTTGAGGCGCGCAAGCGAGCTCGGGAACTGGCGATGCAACTCGATTTTTCCCGAACCGACCTGACCTTGATCGCTACAGCTGTGTCGGAGATTTCTCGAAACATCGTTCGCTTCGCCGGAAATGGCCAGATCTTCATCGAATTGCTCGATGAACCGCGGCCTGGTATTCGGATTGTCGCTCGTGACACAGGCCCTGGAATTCGTGACGTTGACCAGGCACTAACCGACGGCTACAGCACGTACAACGGTTTTGGTCTCGGACTCCCGGGTGCGCGTCGGCTGATGGACGAATTCGCGCTCACTTCAGAGATCGACGTGGGCACCACCGTCACGATGACAAAGTGGCGAACGGAAGGATGAAGATGACTGAGAACTCACCGACGGCTGAGAAATTGGCGGACGATTTCCCCGCGCTTGATCGTGAGGATGAGGAGCAGCTGCTTCCCCAACTCGTGTCACATCTGCGAAGGCACCGGACCAAGCTGCGTGAAGAGTGGGCGAGCCGGATACATGAAGCGCACCTTCTGCAGGCGATGACTCCGCAGGAAACCGCCACCGAGACAACCTCGGTCTACGACAACTATGTGGAGGTACTGGAGACGGGAAGTGTGGAGGCGCTACAGCACTATGCGCGCGACTTGTCCGAACGCATCATCCCCCGCGGCGTCGAAACTCACGAGGTAGTCGGCATCGTTCTGCTCTTACGAGACGTCCTAGCAAGGTCGCTATTCGAGAAATACCAGCGGGACTTTGCGCTGCTCAATCGGGTGCTCGACGCATACGAGCCGGCGGCCAACCGTATCGCCAACACCGTTGCTGTCAGTTTCGTCGAGGAGCGCGAACGGATCATTCGTCAGCAGCAAGACTCCATCCGGGAACTTTCCACCCCCGTGCTGCCCGTGCGGGAACGCCTTCTGATATTGCCGATCATCGGCGTGTTGGACACCGAACGTGCGCGCCAGCTGACTGAGCAGCTGCTGGCCGGTATTCGTACGCATCGGGCCAGGGTCGTGGTCATTGACATCACCGGGGTGCCGGAGGTGGATCAGGCAGTGGCTAATCACCTCGTGCGTACGGTTGACGCGTCACGCCTGATGGGTGCGAGCGTCATCATTACTGGCCTCTCGCCGAAGATTGCCGAGACACTTGTGACCATCGGTGTAGATCTCAGCAAGATGAACACGATCGGCGACCTGCAGAGTGGCCTCGAGGAGGCCGAACGACACCTCGGATACCGCTCGGGTGAGGACGGAACGGTCGGATAGTGGATTCAGGGCCGGCGCTCGTCTCGATTCTGCGGCAGGGTGAGAACCTGATCGCATCGATTCATACTGCGCTCGATGACTCCGAAATGGTGCGTTTTCAGCGCAACCTCATTGAGCAGATCGGCCAATATCGCTGCCGGGGTGCAATCATCGACGTTGCCGCGCTGGATGTGCTCGATTCCTTCGGCTTGAGAACACTGCGGGCCATCGCCGAGATGGCACGGCTGCGTGGCGCGGAGACCGTAATCGTGGGAATTCAGCCGGACGTCGCCTTCTCGATGGTCGAACTCGGGTTGGCCACTGGGTCCGTGCACACAGCCCTCGACCTGGAGGAAGGCCTGGAGTACCTCAGCGGTAATCGCCGCCCGGCTGAACCGAATGGCACGCAACGACCTCTGGGCGGATGAACGCCCTTGCGCGGCTGCGCCGCAACTATCGCGCAGCCTTTCTCGGATACCTGCCGAACCGTGATGAGAAGGCGCTCAATGCGGGCTATCAGATCGGCCGATCCGCCGTAACCGACGGGCTGAGCATTCTCGATCTGGCTCAGGTGCATCACGACGTCCTCCGCGAGGTCCTTGTCACCAGCGAGCATGACCAGATAGATGGCGTCACTGCCCTCGCATCGGACTTTCTCATCGAGGTGCTTGCGACCTACGAGATGACTCAGCGCGGCTACCTCGCGAA
>JBKPML010000106.1:0-9955 GCA_046732135.1 Actinomycetota bacterium | reverse complement strand
CAGATGCCGATTCGCCTGCCTCCGGCTGCGCCGCAGTCTCCTGGGCGGCCGTGACAGGTCCCGGGTTGAATGCCGTCACGATTGTCAACTTATCGGCCCAGAAGTTCTGGCGGCAGGGGGTGTGTGAGATGACGGGCGGCTGGGGTATACCAGTTCGGCCACAAAGCCAAAACCACTCGAAAACGAACGTTAGGTTAAGCCGGTGCGAGCAATCCGTCGTTTCACTGTTCGACCAGTGCTGCCCGATCCCCTCAAGCCGCTGGGCGACCTCGCGAAGAACCTGCGCTGGTGCTGGCACAGCGACACGCAGGACCTGTTCCGCTCGGTCGACCCGCAGCTGTGGGAGCGCTCCGGGAACGATCCGATCCGGCTGCTCGCCGACGTCTCGGTCGAGCGGTTGCACACCCTGGCGGCCGACAAGAGGTTCCTCAAGACCCTGAAGTTGATTCAGGCGGACCTTGCAGATTACCTGACCGGTGATCTTTGGTACCAGAGCTATGCAGCGGAGAATCCGAGTGCGCCTCTGGCGATCGGTTACTTCTCACCCGAGTTCGGCATTACTGAAGTACTGCCGCAATACTCCGGCGGTCTTGGCATCCTTGCCGGCGATCACCTCAAGGCAGCCAGCGACCTCGGCGTTCCCATCATCGGTGTGGGTTTGCTTTACCGCCAGGGTTACTTCCGCCAGTCGCTCAATGCCGCCGGTTGGCAGCAGGAGCGCTACCCGTTGCTCGATCCGAATGCGCTGCCGGTGAACCAGCTGCACGACGGCGACGGCCCGGTACGGATCGAGGTGCCCCTGGCTGACCGTACACTCTCGGCGCAGGTTTGGCTGGCTCATGCGGGCAGGGTGCCGCTGCTGCTGCTCGATTCCGACGTCGAGCAGAACCACGCTCCTGACCGCGAGGTCACCGATCGCCTGTACGGAGGAGGCAACGACCATCGCTTGGCGCAGGAGGTGCTGCTCGGAATAGGCGGGGTCCGTGCCATCCGCTGGTACTGCAAGATCACGGGTGCCCCGGCACCCGAGGTGTTCCACACCAACGAAGGCCACGCCGGCTTTCTCGGGCTGGAAAGGATCCGCGAATACATCGAATCCGGACTGGATTTCGATGCCGCCCTGGAACGCAGCAGGGCCGGCACAGTGTTCACCACCCACACTCCGGTGCCCGCCGGCATTGATCGCTTCCCCTGCGAGCTGATCGTCGACCAGTTCAAGGATTTCGACGCTTTGCCGCTAGACCGCGTGCTGGAGCTGGGCGCCGAGGATTATGCAGGCGGCGACCGCGGCAAGTTCAACATGGCGGTGATGGGCTTTCGGCTCGCCCAACGGGCCAATGGCGTATCAGTGCTGCACGGCGAGGTGTCCCGCGAGATGTTCCAAGGACTCTGGAAGGAGTTCGACACCAGCGAGGTACCGATTACCTCTGTCACCAACGGCGTGCATCATCTGACCTGGGTGCACCGGGATCTGCTCGATCTGCTTGAGTCGCCGACTGGCAGCTCGTCGGAGACGGTGATCGACGGATATGACTGGGCGGCTCTGGAGAATGTAGAGAGCAGCACCATCTGGGAGCTGAAGCGCAAGATGCGCTCCGATCTGGTTTCCATGGCCCGGTCGCGGCTAGCCGAGAGCAGTGCCAATCGCGGACTGTCGACTGAGTGGGCTAATTCTGTTCTGGACGCCGACATCCTGACCTTCGGATTCGCGAGGCGGGTTCCGTCGTATAAGCGACTGACGCTGATGCTTCGCGACCCCATCCGGCTGAAGAGGCTGCTCACCGACGAGAAGCGACCGATCCAGATCGTCATTGCCGGCAAGGCTCACCCAGCCGATGAGGGCGGCAAGGCGCTCATCCAGCAGATGGTGCAGTTCGCCGACGACCCGGACATACGGGATCGGATTGTCTTCCTGCCCGACTACGACATGTCAATGGCTAAGCCGCTCTACCCGGGCTGCGACGTATGGATGAACAATCCGTTGCGACCGCATGAAGCCTGTGGCACGTCGGGCATGAAGGCGGCGTTGAATGGCGCGGCCAATCTGTCCATCCGGGACGGCTGGTGGGATGAGTGGTTCAACCCGACCTTCGGCTGGGAGATACCTTCGGCGGAGGCGACTGAGGATCCGGAGCGGCGTGACGACCTGGAGGCCAAGGCGCTCTACGACATCATCGAGAACGAGATTGTTCCCCGCTTCTACGACGTGGATGCCGACGACTTGCCGCAGCGCTGGATTCAGATGATCCGCGACACCATTGCTGGCCTGGGTCCCAAGGTGCTGGCCTCCCGGATGGTCCGCGACTACGTCACCAACCTCTACGTGCCCGCAGCAATGTCAGTGCACGCCATTGATGAATCGGCGGGTGGCGCCCAGGCCCTGGCTGCGTGGAAGCGCCGGGTGCGCTCGGCGTGGGACAAGGTTGTTGTCGATCACGTGGAGTCGCTAGACGCGGACCAGATCGAGGTCGGAGCGAAGATTCACGTCAGCGCTCTCGTCCAGCTGGGTGATCTTAGCCCGGACGACATCGAAGTGCAGCTCGTTACCGGACGGGTGAGCTCGGACGACCAGCTCTACGAGCCACGGGTCAACCCGTTCCCTGCCGGTGCCAACGTGGAAGACGGACTGCGTAGGTATGAGAGCTCGGTGGAGGCCCGGCGTGCTGGAGCAATCGGCTACACGGTCCGAGTCGTGCCCTATCACCCCCTGCTGGCCAGCCGGGCCGAGATGGGCCTTGCCACTCTGCCCGCCACGCTGCCGGCGCCTCCGTCAGCCGGCTACTCGCCCTAGGAACTCGTCGGCGATCACACCGAGCGCCTCGCGCGCCGCTGGCTCGAACATGGGGATGGACATGAAGCCATGGATCGCCTCGGGATAGGTCACGAGCCGGGTAGTGACCTCGGCATTCCGCAGCGCCTCGGCATAGCGGATTGCGTCGTCGCGCAGCGGGTCCTGCCCGGCCGCGATGATCAGCGCCGGCGCAAGATCCCGGTGATCCGGAGCGAACAGCGGGCTCACCTGTGGATCGTCGTAGGCAATGCTCGACGGCAATCCCTGTGGAAGGTATCGACGGCCGTACCAGTCGAGCTGCCTGCGGCCGAGCATCGGGGCTTCGCCGAGATCGGTGATCGATGCCGAAGAAAGTGTTAGGTCGGTGGCGGGATAGATCAGGAGTTGCCGGGCAAGGTGGGGCCATCCTGGCTCGGCGCGACAGCGGTCCCGCCAGGCCAGCGCAACCAACGCAGCCAAGTTGCCGCCGGCGCTCTCGCCCATCACGGTGACCTGGTTGGCATCGACGCCCAACTCGTCGGCGTGCTGGACGAGCCAAAGCGCCGCAGCCCAGCTGTCGCGAAACGGCACGGGAGCGGGATACTCCGGCGCAAGCCGGTAGTCGACGGACACCACCACGAAGCGCGTACGGGCTGCAAGGTTTCCACACAGCCAGTCAGCTGCGGTCAGGTTGCCGATCACGAAGCCGCCGCCATGGAAGTTGATCACCAGCGGCGCTGGATTTTGGGCAGCGTTATGCCGGTAGACCCGCGCGCGTAGCGGTCCGTCGCTGGTCGGAATATGAATGCCATCGATGCCTACCTCGGGACTGACCCGGCCAAGCAGGAGCCTGGCCATGGGCTGGGGGAGCTCGCGGCGCAGTCTGGCCAGGTAGCGCGGTGACGGCGGGTCAGGACGGGGCAGTCGCCGGTTGAAGGCGATGAGGAGTCGCGTTCGGCGGTTCATGATCATCAATCGACTTGCAGCACGACAACCGTCCTGCCGGGAATCTGCAGCGTGGAACCCGCAACCATCTTCTCCGTCGGCAGCTCCCCGTCGATCCCGGTGTGTGCCACGACGGTGTAGGTGTGTGCCCAGGGGCCGTCCGGCAGCTCGACCTGGATTGCATCGTTACCACCGTGGAACCAAAGCAGGAACGCCTCATCGGTAATCCGCCTCGGGTCGTCGTTGGCCACGTACATCCCCAATGTGCGCCGAGTACTGTCATGCCATTCATCGGCGGTCATCTCGGCATTGCGGCCACCGAACCAGGCGAGATTCCGCCGACCAGACGGACGGCCCTTCACGTCGGGGAGATCCTCACCGCGACGGAAGATCTCACGCCGAAACACGGGGTGCTCGGACCGCAGCTTGAGCAGTTTGCGCGTCAGCTCGGTCAGCTCCTGCCAGGTCTCTTGGGTGTCCCAATGCACCCAGGAGATTGGCGAATCCTGACAGTAGGCATTGTTGTTGCCCTGCTGGCTGCGCCCAAGCTCGTCGCCAGCCGTGATCATCGGCACACCACCGGCCAGCAGCAGGGTGGCCATGATGTTCCGGGTCTGGCGGTGCCGGAGCGCATTGATGTGGTCATCGTCGGTCTCGCCCTCGACTCCACAGTTCCACGAGCGATTGTCGTCGGATCCGTCCCTATTCGATTCCCCGTTCGCTCCGTTGTGCTTGACGTCGTAGGTCACCAGATCGCGCAGGGTGAAGCCGTCGTGAGCCGTGGTGAAATTGATGCTCGCCGTGGTTCCGCGGCGGTCGTGGTCGAAGATGTCCGGCGAGCCGGTCAGCCGCTGGGCGAGTTCGCCGACCCCCTGTGTGTTGCCCCGCCAAAAGTCGCGCACATGGTTGCGAAAGCGGTCGTTCCATTCACTCCAGCCCTCGCCGAACCAGCCCAGCTGATAGCCGTAGGGCCCGAGGTCCCATGGTTCGGCGATCATTTTGACCCTGCTGAGCACCGTGTCCTCACTGATGGCCTGCTTGAAGGCATGGTTCTGATCCACGTGGTGGCGTTCGTCGCGAATCAGCGTCGTGGCAAGATCGAATCGGAAGCCGTCGACCCCCATCTCGATCACCCAGTAGCGCAGCGAGTCGATCACCATGCGTAGGACGCCCGGCTCCGAAGTGTCCACCGAGTTTCCGCAACCCGTGACGTCGTAATCGTTTCGTTGATCGTCGGTGAGCCGGTAATAGCCGAGGTGGTCAAGACCGCGGAAAGCTAGCGTGGGGCCCTCGTGGCCGCCCTCACCGGTGTGGTTGTAGACCACATCGAGGATGACCTCAATGCCCGCTTCGTGCAGGGCGGAGACCATCTCCTTGAACTCACGAACCTGTTGCCCCAGGGTGCCCACCGACCCGTACGTGCTATGGGGCGCGAAGTAGCCGAGAGTGTTGTAGCCCCAGTAGTTGGACAGTCCACGGCCGATCAGGAACGGCTCGGACACGTGGTGGTGTACCGGCAGCAACTCGACCGCTGTCACCCCGAGGTTCTTCAGGTGCGAGATGACGGCCGGGTAGGCAAGCCCCGCATAGGTGCCGCGCAGATGCTCCGGCACCGCCGGGTGCTGCTGAGTAAAGCCCTTGACGTGCAGCTCGTACACGACGGTGTCGGACAGCGGTGTGTGACGGGTGATAGGCGCCGGCGCCGGGCTCTCGGGCACCACCACACTGAGCGGTACCGCGGCGAAGGAATCCCGCGGATCGGGGACGTAGTTCGAGCCGGGTACGTGGTCCAGGATGGGCCCGGAGTAGTCGACGCCCCCCGTGATGGCGCGAGCATAAGGATCCAGCAGCAGTTTGGCGGGATTGAACCGCGTGCCTGACGCAGGATCCCAGGAGCCGTGGACCCGGTAGCCGTAGCGCTGTTCGGCGCCGATTCCCGGCACGAAGACGGTCCAGACCCCGTCCTCGGCCATTGTCATATCGACGTTGTGCTGGCCGCGGTCCTCGGCAACCAGCGCCAGCTCGACGCGGGTCGCACGGGGAGCCCAGAGGGCAAAGAGCGTGCCGCCGTCACGAATATGAGCCCCCAGAATCGAGGAATCAATCGGCACCGGCAAGGCCGGTGCGGCGGGACTCATTCGCATGTACTCCATGTCTGCTCGACGGACGAAGCCATTGCCGAACGCGCCTGCGCAAGGCACCAGGGCCGCATTCCGCCTGCTAGCTCCGGACGGCATGCAGCGGTGATGTGGCCTGCGAGACTGCCCTCATGGCCATACAGGACATCTCCGAGCTCGGCACGATCCTGTCCATCTGGGCACATCCCGACGATGAAGCCTATCTGTGCGGCGGAATTATGGCCAAGGCCACGACAGCCGGCTCTCGAGTTGTCTGCGTGACCGCGACTCGCGGTGAGCTCGGTGTCACCGACGCCGTACGGTGGCCGCCGGATCAGCTCGCGAGCATTCGCGAGGCGGAGATGACGGAATCCATGCGGATCCTTGGGGTCAAGGAGCATCGCTGGCTCGGCTACCCGGATGGTGGTTGCGCCGATGTCGATCATGAAAGTGCTGTCGAACGTGTCGCCGAGTTGCTTCGCGAGGTGAGGCCGGACACGGTGTTGACTTTTCCGCCCGACGGGCAGACCGGCCATCCAGACCACATTGCGGTCCATCTTTGGACTGTGGATGCGGTTCGCCGCACCGGGATAGGTGACCTGCACGTCTCGGCTAATACCCAGGAGTGGCTGGATGAGCACCGAGCCCGATTCCTCGAACTCGGAGTCATCGTGGGCAAGCCGCCGGTAGCTTGGCGAGACGCACTTAGCATCGACCTCGAGCTCGCTCCACAGATTCTCGACCGAAAGCTTGCCGCGCTGGCCGCCCAGGCAAGCCAAAGTGAGGCTTTCCGTACTGCGGCTGGCGAGGATTACTACCGGCACATCATTGCGAGGGAGCGTTTTGGTCGATTTCGGCTGTGATGCGGCGCTCAACGAAGTGCCACAGCCACAACTTGTTACCGATGAGTAATGTTGGCCGAGGGCAACGAAGCAGGATGCGAGGAAGATGAACATTTTGGTGCTGGTGAAGCACGTACCCGATGCCACCGGCGAGCGCCGGTTCGCCGCAGACGGAACGCTCGACCGCTCCGGCAGCGATGGGCTGCTCTCGGAACTTGACGAGTACGCGATTGAACAGGCGCTGCAGATAGCCGATGAACGCGATGACGTGGATGTCATCGCCCTGACCCTGGGACCCGACGACGCTGCCGATGCCATCAAGCGGGCGTTGCAGATGGGTGTATCCGCCGGAATTCACGTCAACGATGATGCGATGCACGGCTCAGACGCGCTCGCCACAAGCGCCGTCCTGGCTGCTGCCGTTGCCAAGGCGGAGCCGGATCTGGTGGTTTGCGGCATGTCGTCTACGGACGGTGTCATGGGCGTCGTGCCCGTGATGATCGCCGAACGGCTCGGCTGGCCCGCGGCGACGCTGGGAGCCACTCTCAGCCTGGATGGCAACACCGTCTCCATTCGGCGGGACGCCGACAGCGCAAGCCTGACGATCGAGGCCGATCTGCCTGCGGTGGTCAGCGTCACCGACCAGTCCGGCGAGGCTCGCTATCCGTCGATGAAGGGAATCCTGGCTGCCAAAAAGAAACCGGTGGAGACTTGGACCCTTGCCGACCTTGGCGTCGATACGGCCGCGGTCGGCCTCGAGGCCGCCCTCAGCACGGTGCTACAGACAACGCCGCGACCTCCCAAGGAGGCGGGCAAGGTCATCATCGATGAAGGCGGGTCGGGTGCGGCTGCGCTGTCCGACTTCCTCCTAACCGGCAAGTACATCTGAGCGTCCCTACATCTGAGAGGAAGCCATGCCTGAGATCCTCGTCCTCACGGAGTTCGCGGACGGCAGCGTCGGCAAGCCGACGCTGGAGCTGCTCACCCTAGCCCGCCGGCTCGGCGATCCGGTCGCGGTTGTTCTCGGCGACGGTGCTGATGTGGCTGGGCCGACGCTGGGTGAGTACGGTGCGACCCGAGTCGTCTCGATCAGCGACCCTGCCTTCACCGACTATCTCGTGGCGCCGAAGGCCGAGGCCATCGCACAGGTTGCGACATCCATCTCGCCCGCCGCAATATTGATCAGCTCCACGCCCGAGGGTAAGGAGATTGCCGGGCGGCTCGCCGTGAAGCTGGCGTCCGGGCTGATCACCGACGCAACCGATCTGAACGAGGACGGTTCAACACAGCAGTCGGTCTTTGCCGGGAACTGGACTGTGCAGGCCTCCGTCACCGGCGGAGTTTCCGTGATCACCGTGAAGCCGAATGCCGTGACCCCAGAGCCGTCAGCTTCTGCGGGTGCGGTTGAGCAGGCAGCTGTCACGATATCCGACCAGGCGAAGGGCGCCCGAATCGTCAAGTCTGAGCCCAAGCGGGCCAGCGGGCGCCCGGAGCTGACCGAGGCGTCGATCGTTGTCGCTGGCGGCCGCGGGACGGCGGGCGACTTCGGTCCCGTTGAAGCGCTCGCGGACGCGCTGGGCGCAGCGGTCGGCGCCTCACGTGCGGCCGTCGACTCCGGCTGGTATCCGCACAGCTACCAGATCGGCCAAACCGGCAAGACTGTGTCGCCGCAGCTCTACATCGCAGCCGGCATCTCCGGGGCGATCCAGCACCGAGCTGGAATGCAAACCTCAAAGGCGATCGTCGCGGTCAACAAAGATCCTGAGGCGCCGATCTTCGCACTGGCCGATCTCGGCATTGTCGGTGACCTGCGAACGGTCCTCCCCGCCGTCACCGAGGAAATCACCCGCCGCCGGTCTTAGCGGGGTCTGTGAGGTTTCCCACGTTTACGTGGGAAACTGGCACCTCACCCAGGAAACTTCATAGGTAGAGTGCAAGTTTCCCGGGTAGAGCTTCGCCGAGGGTCGCAGGTACGAACCGATGCGCCCGCTGAGGGAGACTGAAGCCATGCCCCGGATCTATCTCGACCATGCGGCGACAACGCCCATGGTCCCGCAGGCGATTGAGGCGATGACACGGGAGCTGACCCGGGTGGGGAACGCCTCTTCCTTGCATGGCTCCGGTCGGGCGGCGCGACGGGTGGTTGAGGAGTCGCGAGAGGTGATCGCGGCCTGCTTGGGCGCGCGGGCTTCCGAGGTGATCTTCACATCCGGTGGTACGGAGGCGAACAACCTGGCGTTGAAGGGAGCGTTCTGGTCTTACCCGGATCGGCCAGGCGTTGTCACATCAACGATCGAGCACTCCGCGGTGCTCGATGCGGTCGGCTGGCTTGGTCAAGCCGGTGCGCAGGTGACCGTGGTCGGTGTGGACGCGGCTGGGCTCGTTGATCTTGCCGCTCTTGGGGCGACGGTCTCCGAGACAACGGCTGTGGTTTCGGTCATGTGGGGCAGCAATGAGGTCGGTACGCTGCAGCCAATTGATGAGGTGGTCAAGATCGCGGCGCATCAGGGTTCAGTCACGCACAGCGACGCTGTGCAGGCCGTCGGTCATGTTCCCGTCGACTTTGCCGCCAGCGGCCTGGACCTGCTGTCGGTGAGCGCTCATAAGCTTGGCGGCCCGTACGGCGTGGGTGCGCTCATCGCACGGCGCGAGGTCATGCTGACTCCGGTCTTGCACGGGGGTGGCCAGGAGCGGGACATTCGTTCGGGCACACTCGATGTGGCCGCAGTGGCGGGGTTCGCGGCTGCACTGGAAGTTGCGACGCGACGGCTTGCGGCCGAGGATCGCCGCCTACGGGAGCTGCGCGCACTGTTGATCATGGAGGTCGTGGCGGCGGTCCCTGACGCGGTCCTGCATGGTCCGGCTGATCCGGCTGACTCGCTGCCCGGAATCGTGAATTTCGGCTTTCCCGGCTGCTCTGCGGAGGCCTTGCTGCTCTTGCTCGACGCGGCAGAAATCGACTGCTCCACGGGCTCGGCTTGCTCTTCAGGAGTCTCCCAACCCAGCCATGTGCTCCTCGCCATGGGGATCACCGAATCGGACGCCCGGTCATCGCTTCGGTTTTCCCTGGGGCATACCTCGACGGCAGCCGACATCGATGCGCTTGCGGCCGCTTTACCGGATGCGGTGGCCCGCGCCCGGATCGCTGGAGCAGTCGTCTGAGGGTCCTCGGCGCGCGGCCGGCGGAGTAGAGTTTTCCGGCATTGGTGCGCCAGAGAGGTGGTCATGAGGGTTCTCGCGGCGATGTCCGGTGGGGTCGACTCCGCCGTCGCTGCCGCGCG
>JBKPML010000105.1:0-38322 GCA_046732135.1 Actinomycetota bacterium | reverse complement strand
AGCATCGCTACTCGATCGGCCAGTAAGACCGTTGAAGCTCGATGAGCGACGACGATTCCGGTGACACCGGCCAGCACCCGCCGCAGCGCTTCCTCCACGAGCGCTTCGGTATGAATGTCCAGGGCAGACATCGTGTCGTCCAGCACCAGCACGGCCGGGTGCGCCAATACTGCCCGCGCCAGGGCGAGCCGCTGTCGCTGACCCCCCGACAGGCTCAAGCCTTGTTCGCCGATCCGGGTGTCAAGACCCCAAGGCAGATCACGGACGAACTGCGCCTGGGCGATCTCGATGGCCGAGTCGATCTCGGCTTCGGTCGCCTCAGGGCGGCCCAGTGTCAGGTTCTCCCGAACCGACATTGAGAACAGTGTTGGGTCTTCAAAGGCCGTCGCCACGATGTGGCGCAACTGGCTCAGCCGAAGATCACGGACATCGACACCGTCGATAGTGATCGAACCAGCGGTGACTTCGTACAGCCGCGCCACCAGTTGAGTTAGCAACGTCTTGCCCGATCCGGTTGCGCCGACCAGCGCGATCGTCTCACCCGGCGCAACGTTCAAATCGATCCCGTGCAGCACGTCGGTCTCCGAGTCCGGGAAACGGAAACCCACGCCCTCGAAACGAACGCTGCCCTCAACGTGGTCGAGAGTCAGCTCACCGTCGAGGATGCCGTTCTCCGCATCGAAAATCTCCACGATGCGGTCAGCAGCCGTCATCGCCTCTTGTGCCATTGCCAACAGGAAGCCGAGGGCGGCAATCGGCCAGATCAGCGACAGCAGCAGCGTAATAAAGGCAACCAATGTGCCCAGAGTCAATTGGCCTTGACCGGCCGCGACGGCGCCGAGTCCAAGCACCAAGATCAGGGTCAGGCTTGGGATCACTTCAAGGAAGGTCCAGAACTTGGCGCTAAGCCGTACCCGAGTCATCGAAACCTCGAAGAGCCGGACACTGCGCGCGTCGAACTTGGCGAACATATGCTCCGCACGCCCAAACGCCTTGATTGCCCGAAGACCGTACGCGCCTTCCTCCACGGTTGACGCAACATCACCGGTCTGATCTTGGACCTGGCGCGAAATGCGAGTGTATGCGCGTTCGTTGCGGAGGCAGAGCAGCGAAATCGGGATGGTGGATCCCAGGACGACAAGCCCGAGCGGCCAGTACAGGTGAAGCAGGATGCCGGTCGTAACGGCGATCTGCAGCACGCTGATCACGATGAACAACAACCCGAAGCCCAGGAAGCGGCGGATGGTCGACAAGTCGTTCATGATCCGCGAGAGCAGCTGGCCAGATTGCCAGTGCGTGTGGAAGCTCATCGGCAGGCGCTGAAGCCGGGCGTACAGATCGGTGCGGATGGCCGTCTCGGTCCCGATGGTCGCACGGGTGACGATCCAGCGCCGAAGGAACATCAGGAATGCCTCTAGAACGCCAAGCGCCATGGCAAGAAGGCCGAGCGCGTACAGGCCCCGGTGATTCGCGTGGGCAATCGGACCGTCGATGACCGCTTTGAGGACCAGCGGCACGACGATCGTGGCCCCGATGCCGACTCCTGCCAACACCGCCGACCAGATGAACCTGGCGCGGTAGGGACTGAGATAGTGCCGTAACCGCCACAGCGAATCGCTCGAGTGACGTTTCGGGTCGCCGTCCGGACCCATGCGGCGTTTCGGTGGCGGCGCAATGACTGACGGCCGCTCGGATGCGGTCGGCCTTACGACGGGAGCAGGCTCCCAGTTCGGAGCCTGCGGGGTGCCGGTCGAGAGATCGGCAGACATGACGGTGCCCTTTTCAGCGTCGATGCGGTGCGCGCAGCAGGGTGCCCCGCGCGTTGGAACGTTCTTCCACTATGCATGCCTTAGCGCACCGGTTGTCCAACGAATTCCCGTCCCCTGCGCTGAGAAACGCTCAAGGGCCCGATCTTCAACCGCGACCATCCGCGACCGGGGACAATAAGGCGCATGAGATTTCTGATTCGGCTAGTGGCAAACGCGGCCGCCTTGGCGGTCGCCACCTGGATCCTTAGTGACATCACGCTGACGGACTCGTCAACTCTTCGTGAAGTGATAACCCTGCTCGTCGTGGCATTGATCTTCGGTGTCTTGAACGCCATCATCAAGCCGATCTTCGCCTTTCTCAGCATCCCACTCCTGCTGATCACACTTGGACTGTTCTTGATCGTGATCAACGCCTGCATGCTGCTGCTCACATCGTGGTTGGCCGGAGTATTCGACCTCGGCTGGCACGTGGAGGGGTTCTGGACCGCCATCCTTGGCTCGCTGATCATCTCGGTTGTGAGCTTCATCCTGAACGCATTCCTGCCCGAGCCCGGCGAGAGGCGTGGCTGAGACCAGTTTGCTGACCTGCACTGTCTGGCACCCTTGGGAGCATGCACATCCTGGTCGTCGATGATGATCAAGCAGTCCGGGACTCGTTGAAGCGATCGCTCGAATACTCTGGCTACGAGGTCAGCACCGCAACTGACGGCATCGAGGCACTGGCTCGGCTCGCGGTCGTGCGACCGGATGCGGTGGTAATGGATGTGATGATGCCGCGCCTGGATGGCCTCGAAGCGACCCGAAGCCTTCGATCGGCAGGCAATGACGTGCCGATCCTGGTCCTGACCGCCCGCGACGCCGTCGGCGACCGCGTCGATGGGCTCGACGCCGGTGCCGACGACTACCTGGCGAAGCCGTTCGCCTTGGATGAGCTGCTGGCTCGGCTGCGGGCGCTGGTCCGCCGCGCTGGGACGGTGGCCGATTCGGCCGATCCGTCCGCCCGCAGCCTGCAGTTCTCCGATCTGATCTTGAACACTCAGACGCGGGAGGTACTGCGCGGATCCCGCCCCATCAACCTGACCCGGACGGAGTTCGCTCTGCTGGAAGCCTTCCTGGCCCACCCAAGACGGGTTCTTGAGCGCAGCTGGCTGCTCAACGAGGTCTGGGGGTTCGACTTCCCCACGACGGCGAACTCACTCGAGGTCTACATCGGTTATCTGCGACGCAAGACCGAAGCGGCTGACGAGCCGCGGCTGATTCACACCGTACGCGGCGTCGGTTACGTGCTGCGCGAGACACCACCATGACCCTTGACCGGCTGATGGAATGGCTGCACGCGCTGCCGCTACAGCGCCGGGTGGCCTACCTGACATCGGTTGCTGTCGCGCTGGCCGTCGCCGCGACCAGTGTCGCCGGTTATCTGACGCTCCGCTACTCCCTGTACATGGCGCTGGACGACGAGCTGGGCGATGTTGCCCGATCACTGGCGGTTCCAGTGGCGCAAGACATTCGCAGCCTCGGGGGACTGACCGAGGGAGCACTGCGTGCGGGCAATATCACCGTTGCCGCCGTACGATCCGACGGAACGATCTTCTACGTACCCGACGAGCGGGTCCATCTCGTGCTTGGCTCCCAAGAAGTCGCCATCTCCAAGCTGCAGGTCGGGACCTCTGCCAGATCGGGCGAGGCGACGAACGGTCAGAACTACCGCATCGTCGCCGTACCGATGACCGAGCTCGGCAACTATGCGTTGGTCGTCGGTCGTCCGCTCGAGGCGACGAACCGGATCCTGAGTTCGCTGTGGGTGGTGTTGATCATCTTCGGGATCGCGGGCGTCATCCTGGCAGCGATTGTGGGCGCAGCCGTGGCGAGGTCGAGCCTGGCTCCCATGCGCAATCTGGCCCTAGCGGTGGAACAGATTCGCCGGACTGAGGATCTGCAACCGATCGAGATCAAGGCATCGGGGGACGTCGCCCTCCTCGCCGAGGCCTTCAACCGCATGCTCGACTCACTGGCCTCCTCCCGCGACCGCCAGCAACGCCTGATCGCCGATGCAGGCCACGAGCTTCGTACGCCACTCACCAGCCTGCGGACCAACATCGAGCTGCTCGCAGCGGACGCGAACGCCGGCATGCTGTCCGAGCGGGATCGGAAGGCAATCATGGCCGACGTGACCGCACAGCTCGCGGAGTTCACGGCTCTGATCGGTGACCTTGTCCAACTTGCCCGGGATGAAGGTGTGGCACCGGCACCGGAGCCGATCGATCTGCGCGACGTCGTCAACGCCGCCATCGACCGGGTCCGCCGACGGGCGCACGGGCTGCGATTCGATGTCGAGCTCAACCCGTTCTATGTCATCGGTGAATCGGACACCTTGGAGCGCGCGATGACCAATCTGTTGGACAACGCGGTGAAGTGGAGCCCGCCCGGCGGCACGATCCGGGTGCATCTGGAGGGCGACCGGCTGCGCGTGGCCGACCAAGGCCCCGGCATTGCCGACGAGGACCTGCCGTACGTCTTTGACCGCTTCTATCGTTCCGACACGTCGCGCAACACGCCCGGCACCGGGCTTGGCCTTTCCATCGTCGCCCAGACGGTCAACATGCACGGAGGCTGGGTGAAAGCGGGTCGTTCGGCCCAGGGCGGCGCCGAATTCACCATCCAGCTGCCGGGATCGACGACTCTCGAAGGACTGGCCGTCGCTCGTTCGGCTTGACCCCGCAAGTCGCAAACCGAGGCGCTTTACCCGGAAAACTGGCACTTTACCCATGAGGTTTCTTGGGTGAAGTGACTGTTTCCCACGTAAACATGGGAAACCGAAAGAGGGCGACCCCCCGAACACCGACGCTCAGGAACGGCCGCGGGTCGCGTACGGGGTGTGGGTCGGCAGGGTCATCCGCGGCGCTCTACGGGGCACCCGGAAGCCCCGCATGAGCAGCAGCATCTGCACTCGGAACCGGTGACCCCGATAGGGCTCCAGGATTTCGGTGCACGCGTCGTCGTCGAGCGGCTCGCCGGTCAGCGCATAGGTGATCTCCTTGCCGATGTGGTAGTCGCCGACGCTCCAGGCGTCAGGATCGCCATGGGCGCGCTGCCGCACCTCGGCCGACGTCCACTGCCCCACACCAGGCAGACTGCGCAACGCGCGATTCACATCGGCAGACGAGCGGTTGAGAGTACGTTCCAGCGCAGCAGCACGGGAAGCCGCATTGACCAGAGTTCGGCTCCGCCGCTCCTCAACGCCCGCTGCCAGGAACCGCCAGCTCGGCACTCGCGCCCACACCTCGGGAGCGGGTGGAATCCGCATCCCGAAGGCGGCGGACGCCGCGTCCCCAGCCGGTCCAGGCGCCGGTTCGCCAAACTCTCGGACCAGCAGCCGCCAGGCTCGATAGGCCTCGACGCCGGTCACCACCTGCTCCAGGCAAGCCGGTGCAAGCGCTTCGAAGACGGCGTCGGTGCGCCCCACTCGGTAGTGTCCGTACCGGCGATATGCCTCAACCAATGGCCGGTGCCGGTCCAGGGGCCTGAACTCCGATGGATCGTCGTCCGCCCCGACCAGCTTCGGTAGCTGGTCGAGCGCCCACTCGGCGCCATCGCCCCAGGCGCGGGAGCTCACCAGCCGTCCCGAGACAGAGATCTTGATCAACGCAGGTCCGACCGGTGTTCGGGTCGCCCGCAGCATCACATCGCCGATTCGCCGGTGAGTCGGGTCGCCCGGACCGCGGCGCAGCAGGCTGAAGGTCGGCCACAACATCACCTGGTGGTTGGAATCAAACTGCCGGGTCAGCTCGGGCATAAACGGTCAATCAGTTGGGATAGGGCCATGGATTGGGGCGGCAGCCGTCCAGGCCTTTGGTTTGCTGCATCATGATGCCCGCCCTCTGGCCCTGGCCGGCGCACAGGGTGTGCTGGTAGCCGAGAGCGTGACCGAACTCGTGGTTGACCAGGTATCGGCGGTAGTTCCCGACATCGGTTCCATACGTTTCGGCCCCAAAGACCCACCGCTTGGCGTTCAAAACGATGTGACTGCCGTTCTGACAGGAAACCTGCCCACGGGCCAGGACGTACCTCCCCGGCCCAGAATTCGGCACCTTGGGCTTCGCGGCCACGGCCTGGGCCCGGGCCAATGGCGTTGGCAAGGGAGTTGACGGCGCGGGCGCCACGGGAATCCGGAGAATCGCGCCATCTGCTCGGACCGCTGACGCAGCATGCGGTCCGATGGTGACCAAGCCGAGCATCAGGACGCCTGCTGTGAGAGCGGGCCTCCCAACCCGTCGCCACAAGGTAGATTGTGTCCCGCGAAGATCGCCATCCCACGACGCTCGGTGCGGCAATGAGCCGTACGACCGGGCGTCTCGAGGTGCCCGCCACGGCAAATGGCTCACGAGGACTAACACTAGGCGGAGAACGTGGCCCACTCCCACTCAGCGGACGGCGCGGCGGTTCCGAACGAGCTGGTTCGGCATCGCCGCGCGCTGCGGATTCTGATCGTTCTGCTGATCCCATTGGGCATCTGGACCGTGGCTGGCCTGATTGTTCTGTGGCCCGGTGACATATCCGCGCACGTCAACAAGGATGTCGCCGGTTACAGCGTCGCCGGCGTGACCTATCCCAAGGCCCGGATCACCGAAGTCAAACAGACCTCCTGTGATGGGCTGGCCGGGTCGACGCCGGGCGTCACCGAGACCCGATGCGCCAATGTCACCGCCGAACTGCTTGAGGGGGACGACAAGGGCAAGCTCGTAACGGTGCCGCTGACGGCTGCCGTGTATGCGTCAGGCGTTGAGGTCGGCCAGAAGATTCAGCTGATCAGGGTGCCACCCACCGACGGCCAGCCGGCGCAGTACAACTTCTCAGACTTCGTTCGAACCGTCCCGCTGCTGGCAATTGCCTTGATCTTCGCCGTCCTGGTCATCGTGGTGGCCCGATGGCGCGGCTTCGCCGCGGTCATTGGCCTCGGCTTCGCCGCGTTCATTCTCATCAAATTCATGTTCCCCGCACTGGTGGCGGGATCGGACCCCCTTCTTGTCGGGTTGATCGGATCGTCGGCCATCATGTTCGTGGTCTTGTATGCCGCTCACGGATTCAGTGCTCGCACGACGACGGCATTGGTCGGAACGCTCTTTGGGCTCCTCGTGAGCGCGCTGATTGGAATCGTCGCCACCCGGTGGGCGCATTTGACCGGCGTGGCAGCCGAGGATGACTACGTGCTCGCCGCCGCCGCACCCGATCTTCGACTCACCTCGGTAGTGATCTGCGGCATCATCGTGGCCGGTCTGGGCGTTCTTAACGATGTCACGATCACCCAGGCGTCGGCCGTTTGGGAACTCGCCGACGGTGGCGGCAGCCAGAAGCATCTGTTTTCCCGAGCCATGCGGATCGGCCGAGATCACATCGCCTCGACGGTTTACACGATCGCGTTCGCCACTGCCGGCGCGTCGCTGTCGGTATTGCTGCTGATCGTCATCTACGACCGACCAATGCTCTCGGTGTTGCAGACCGAGCAGTTCGCCGGAGAGGTGCTTCGTACCCTCATCGGCACAATCGGCCTGGTTTTGGCCGTGCCGCTGACCACGGCGATCGGTGTGGCGGTCGTCCGAGCAAGTCGCCACGGCATCCGACGTCCGGCACGTCAATCAGGTCAGGTTCGCCTGCCCGCATCGGCAGCTGCGACGAGCACGAACGGGTCGAGTGCCGGCCAGCCGGCACCAGCGTTGCATGGGCGCCGGCAGCGCGAAGAGGACGACTTCGGCGACTTCAGTTACCTGCACGACTCAGCGGACGGCGAGCAATGACGACCGAGAGCGTGGTCACTGCCCTGGACGAGGCCATTCACGCCGTTGCCGGCTTTCTAGTGGCGGACGTGCCCCTTGGCGTGACATTGGAGCGAGTTGCGGCCCTTGCCACGGAAGCCATCGATCCTGCGACAGCCGTCGGGCTGACCATGCTGGACGAGCGCAGTCGGCCGCACACCTTTGTCGCTACCGACGACACCGCACCACGTATCGATCAGGCTCAATACGACGAGGATGATGGCCCGTGCCTGGCGGCTTACCGGCTTAACCGGACGATTCGCATTGACGACAGCTCCGCGGTCGCCGACACCTGGCCGGTGTACAGCGCCGTGGCCGCAGCCGAGAGCGTGAAGAGCACACTCTCGTTGCCGCTGGCTGCGGCGGGACGGGCCTTCGGCGCCTTCAACCTCTACGCCCGCGATGCGCGCGCCTTCACCATTGAGGATGAATTTGACGCGCAGCTGTTCTGCACCCAAGCCGCCGTGGTCTTGGCGAATGCAGGCGCTTATTGGGGCGCATTCGACCTTGCCGAGGGACTCCAGAAGGCGATGGAGTCGCGTGCGACCATCGAGCAGGCCAAAGGCATTCTGATGGCCAGCCGACGCTGTAGCGCCGACCAAGCCTTTCAGATGCTGATCGCCGCCTCACAGCGCAGTAACGTGAAAATCCGTGATCTGGCCGCCCGAATCGTCGCGAGCAGCGGGCCAGCACTGCGCAGCTGAGCCGATCTAATGTTCGGGCTTCAGCAGAGGGAACAGGATCGTCTCCCGGATGCCAGCATTGGTGAACAGCATCACCAAGCGGTCGATGCCAAGGCCCAGACCGCCCATCGGTGGTGCGCCGAACTCCAATGCGGCGAGGAAATCCTCGTCGAGCTGCATGGCTTCCTCATCGCCAGCGGCCGCGTCCCGTGACTGGGCGGTCAGCCGCTCCCGCTGAATCACCGGGTCGATCAGCTCGGAGAATCCAGTGCCCCGTTCCAGACCACCGATGATCAAGTCCCAGGCCTCGATCAGGTTGGGATCGGTGCGGTGGGGCCGAGCCAGCGGTTGTGCCAGCGGTGGGTAATCGGAGACGAAGGTCGGTGACATCAGCGTGGGTTCAACCAGGTCACGGAAAAGATGCAAGATCAACTTCTCGGCGCTCGAAGAGCGGTCTGCAGCAACCCCGTGCCGCTCGGCGATCTTCCTCAGATGCTCCGCCGTAGTCTCCGGGGTGATCTCTTCGCCCAAATGCGCCGACAGGCCGGGATACACGCCCAGCCATGGCCACTCGCCATCGAGGTCGATCGTCCCCGCCGGTGTGTCCAGCTGTCGGGAGCCAAGGAGATCGGCCACGTCGAGGATGATCTTTTGGATCAGCGCAGCGATCGAGCGCTGATCGCCCCATGCTTGGTAGACCTCAAGCATCGTGAATTCCGCGCTGTGCGTTGAGTCGATGCCTTCATTGCGAAAGATCCGGCCGATCTCATACACCCGCTCGACACCGCCGACCACCGCCCGCTTCAAGAACAGCTCGAGGGCGATGCGTAGCGTCATGTCGATATCGAACGCGTTCAGGTGAGTCCGGAAGGGGCGGGCATTGGCACCGCCGTGCACGAGCTGCAGGACCGGCGTCTCGATTTCCACATAGCCGTCGCGGTGAAGCGTCTCCCGGACACTACGCGTGATCGCAGCCCGAGTGCGCACCATATTCCGCGCGGCCTCCCGCACCGTGAGGTCGGCGTACCGCTCGCGTACCCGAGATTCGTCGGACAGTTCCTTGTGCAAGGTGGGCATTGGCCGCAACGCCTTTGACGCAAGCTGCCAGCGCCTGGCCAGCACCGACAACTCACCTCGCTTCGACGAGATCACCCGACCTTCGACGAACACGTAGTCGCCAAGATCGACATCGGCCTTCCAGGCCTCCAGCGCTACCTCGCCGACCTCACCGAGCGAGATCATGACCTGTAGCCGCACGACAGATTGATCTTGTGACAGCCCCTCCTGAAGCGCGGCAAAACACAGCTTCCCGGTATTGCGCAGGAAGACGACCCGACCCGTCACTCCGACGATCTCGTCGGTTTGCTGGCCCGGCTCGAGATCGCCCCATTTCTCGCGCACGTCAGCCAGGGAATGGGTTCTAGGCACCGTCACCGGATAAGGCTCACGCCCCTCTGCAAGCAGACGCGTCCGCTTGTCCAGCCGAACCTGCATCTGCTCGGGGATCTCGATCTCGTCCCGGTCACTCGGCACCCGGTCAGCTTAGAGCGCTCCAGCCATTACGCAGACGTAACGCCCGGTTCAGTACGCTCCCGCTATGGAGGACCTGCTCTCTAGCTACACGGTGGGCGGCGCCTTCGACGAAATGATGGACATGGAGGGCAGCGTCCGGCCGTCCTACAAGGCGATCTACAACACCCTTCGTAAGACCACCCCAGCCGAGTTGCACAACATCGCCGAATCGCTGGCCAAGAGCTATACCCAGGCCGGCGTGACCTTCGACATCGGCGGGGTCGAGCGGCCTTTCCCGCTCGACCTGGTCCCCCGGGTGATCGCCGCGCCGGAGTGGGAGACCATCGAGGCAGGCGTAGCGCAGCGGGTACGGGCACTCGAAGCCTTCCTCGCCGACGTCTACACCGCCAAGCAGGTGATCTCCGACGGCGTGATCCCCAGCCAACTGGTGACTTCCTCCACGCACTTCCACCGCGCCGTCTGGGGAATCGAGCCGCCGAACGGTGTCCGGATTCATGTTGCCGGCGTCGATCTCATCCGCACACCGGACGGCGAGGTGCGAGTGCTGGAGGACAACGTCCGGGTGCCGAGCGGGGTCTCGTACGTTATGACCAACCGGTCGGCCATGATCACCGCATTGCCCGACGCCTTCAGCAACCAGCGGATCCGACCGGTCGCCGGATATCCGCAACGGTTGTTTGCCGCTCTGCGGAAGGCCGCCCCGGCGGACACTGACGATCCGACCGTGGTTGTCATGACCCCCGGCGTCTACAACTCGGCCTATTTCGAGCACACCCTGCTGGCCCGGACCATGGGGGTCGAACTGGTCGAGGGACGCGACCTGGAATGCCGGCGCGGCAAGGTCTACATGCGCACCACCGCGGGCCTGCAGCGGGTCAATGTGATCTACCGCCGGGTCGACGACGACTTCCTCGACCCGGTGCACTTCCGTAGCGACTCCATGCTGGGTGTGCCCGGCCTGGTCAATGCGGTTCGTACCGGTGGGGTCACGTTGGCCAACGCCATCGGCAACGGGGTGGCCGACGACAAATTGATCTACACCTACGTGCCGGACCTGATCCGCTACTACCTCGGCCAGGAGCCGATCATCGGCAATGTCGATACCTGGCGGCTTGAGGACGATGAAGCGCGCGCGGAGGTCTTCGATCGGCTGCCGGAGCTGGTGATCAAGCCGGTTGCGGGTTCCGGCGGCAAGGGAATCGTGATCGGGCCCCGCGCCACCCCGGACGAGTTGGATGAGCTGAGACGGACAATTTCACTCGACCCTCGAGGATGGATCGCCCAGCCGGTCGTGCAGCTGTCAACGGTGCCTACCTTGATCAAGGATCAACTCCGACCGCGCCATGTCGATCTTCGTCCGTTCGCGGTCAACAGTGGCGACAGCGTCTGGGTATTGCCGGGCGGCCTGACCCGGGTGGCACTGCCCGAAGGGGAACTGGTGGTCAACAGCAGCCAGGGCGGCGGGAGCAAGGACACCTGGGTGCTCAGCCCCCCGCCGCATTACTCCGCCGAACCAAAGATCAAACCGGCCAGAGAACCCGAGCCTGCAGCTGCCCCATCCGCCGAGGCGCAACCTGCGGTGGAGGTAGCGCCAGTGTCCGCCGTCCCGCTCACCGTGAGCGCTATGCCGGTCGCGGCCATGCCGCCGAAAGCCGAACAGCACTCTCAGCAGGAACAGCAGCAACAAGGTTGGCTGCAGGGACGCCGATGCTGAGCCGGATTGCGGAAGCGCTGTTCTGGATCGGGCGCTACGTCGAACGAGCCGAAGACACGTCAAGGCTGTTGCAGACTCATCTGCGAGTCCTCGCCGAAGACACCGCGGCCGCCGAGGTCGACGCCTGCCGGAATCTGCTTGCTCTGATGAGTGTCGATTCCATCGATGAGCCGACCACCAATGACGTGCTGCGGGTGCTCGGCTACGACGGCTCGGAGCCGACCTCGATCTTCGCGTCATGGGCCTCTGCCCGGGACAACGCACGCCGGGCGCGGGAGGTCATTCCGCTGGAACTGTGGGAGTGCATCAACACAACCTGGCACCAACTGCCCGTCGACGGCTTTGGTACTGGCGGCGCGCACGGCTTCCTGAGCTGGGCGCGGGAGCGCAGCGCGCTGTTCACCGGCATCGCCCGCGCCACGATGGTCCGCGACGAGGGCTGGCAGTTCCTGCTGCTCGGTCGAAGCCTGGAACAGGTCGACATGACATCACGGATCGTGGCTTCCGCATCCCTGACCACTGGCAGCAGCCAGTGGCCGTCGGTGTTGCGCGGCTGCGGGGGCCATGACGCCTTCCTGCGTACCTATGGTGGCCTGCACGCAGATCCGGACGCGGCCCGGTTCCTGATCATCGACGCCCGCTTCCCCCGTTCGATCATGCACGGCCTGGTGGCAGCCACCGACTGCTTGGCCAACGTCTCGCACGCCAATCCATCCGCAGCGATCCCCTCCGCCGAGGCCCTCCGCCGGTTGGGTCAGTTGCGGGCTCGGCTCGAGTACGCCGACATGACTTCGCTGCTGGAGCATCTGGACGACGAAATGTCCCGCGTCCAAGATGTCTCCTCCGCCGTCACCCGGACGGTGTCCACCAGCTTCTTCGCCGCGGCCGAGCCCACTCCATGGATCACTGAAGGGACGCGGTGAGGGTGCGGCTCAGCATCGAACACAAGACCGGGTTCCGTTACTCCCGGAAGGTCAAGTCCTCCTACAACGAAGCGAGGATGACCCCGATCGCCACCCCAAACCAATCGGTCTGGGGAAGCCGCGTCTCGATCGCTCCGGATGCTTGGAGCTATACCTATCCTGATTACTGGGGCACCTTGGTGACCGCATTCGAGCTGCACGAGCCGCATGATCAACTCACCGTGCAGGCGGAGGCCGTAGTCGAGACCCGTGGCGATGAGCTGACCTGGGACGCGGACCGGCGGGTCGCCGGTAACGATCTTGGATGGCCAGCGCTGCAAGACCGGGGCGTCGTCGACTCGATGACCGAGTTCTTGACCGTGGATGATCGAACAGCGCCCCCAGGGGAGCTGCGCGAGCTGGCGCAACAGGCGGCCGATCAGCCGCCCCGGCTGGCCGCGCTCGATATCTGCCGGCTTATCGCCGACCGGCTCAGTTATGTCCGCGGCAGTACACCGGTCAATGCCAAAGCCGCCGACGTCTGGGCCGGCGGCCAGGGGGTTTGTCAGGATTTCTCCCATCTCGCACTCGGCGCATTGCGCTCTGTCGGCCTGCCCGCCCGCTACGTCTCCGGCTACCTGCATCCCAGCGACGACGGCAAGACCAACATGATGGTCGAAGGCGAAAGCCATTCCTGGATCGAGTGGTGGTGCGGCACCTGGGTCGGCTACGACCCGACGTTGCGATGCCGAATCTCCGAGAACCACGTACGGGTGGGCCATGGGCGCGACTACAGCGATGTCGCGCCGTTGCGCGGCACCTACTCCGGAGGTCCCTCGCAGATGTTCGTCACGGTGCAGATGACCCAGCTCGGCTGACACGTTCCTTGCTTGACGGCACGCAACCATGTTGTCCGCATGAGCAACTACGGCCAGCAGCCGCCCTACGGGCCCAATCCGTATGGGCAGCCAACGAACCCGTACGGGCAGCCCCAGCCTTACGGCCCACCGGGGCAGCAGCCGTACGGTCAGCCTGGCCAGTGGCCCGCGCCGCCTGCCGCGAAGCCGGAGCTCGTCCGGCGATCGACGATCGTCGTCACGATGGAGGAGGTGCCGGGACGCCAGATCGAGGAAGTGCTCGGCGAGGCCGTCGGCGTGGTCGCTCGAAGCCGCGAGCTGCGGCCCGACCTGCGCGGTGGAAACCCGATCGACGGTTACGTCACCATGCTGACCGAATCCCGTCAGGACGCGGTCGCCAGGATGGTGGAAATGGCCGAGGCCGCCGGGGCCAATGCCATCGTTGGGTTCAAGTTCGACTGCAGTGAGATTACCCAGACGCTCAGCGAGGTGGCCGCCTACGGGACAGCCGTCAGGCTGGCCGCCGAGCCCGGGCCTCCAGAATGGTCCGAGCACGATGTGTCTGACCCGGGGATCACTCTGAGCGACAGCGCGGAACGCCCCGATCCGGCGTATCCCGCCGACAGCGGTAAGAATGAACCATGACTGCTAAGGGCAAGCATGCGGATGCCGAGCCGACGCCGGAGGATGAAACTCGGCGGAAGTTCCGTGAGGCGCTGGCCGCAAAGCAGGGCCGCAGAGGCGAGGACCACATCGACAACGAACCGCCGAATGTCCAAGCCCACGGTCCGGTCGACAGCAAGCGCATGTTCCGCCGCAAGACCGGTTAACCAGCCAGCTTCACCTGGATTCCATTTGGGGTGACCTCGAAACGCACGTCGGAGAGATCCTTCACCACCGCGTCGGCTATCAGATCCTCCGGCGGCGTCGTCGTGGTCACCGCCAAGGTGGCACAGCCGGCGCCGCGAGCCGACTCGAGACCCGCCGGGGCATCCTCTACCACCAGGCATCGAGTGGGGTCTGTCCCTAGTCGTCGTGCAGCCTCGAGGTAGGGATCCGGTGCCGGCTTACCGCGTGCCACATCATCTGCGGTGACCAATACCGACGGCGGTACCAGTTGAGCCGCGGCAAGACGGGCCTGGGCGAGCGGCACTGTGCAGGAGGTCGCGATCGCGGTCTTCGCGTCGTTCAAGGCTTCAAGTGATTCGGCGGCCCCAGGCAATATGACGATGCCTTTCACATCGCCGACCTCGATCTCGTGGATTCGAGCGATTCCCGCGTCGAGCCGATCAGCCGCCAGCACCCCTCGTACCACGGTCGCCGAGGGAACCCCGTGCCAACCGGTTACTTCGAGATTGGGTACCTCGAACTCGACCGCCCATCGCGCCCACGATCGAGTCACCGCCGCCGTCGAGTCAATCAAGGTTCCATCCATGTCGAACAAGACTGCCTCGAACACCCTGTCCATCAGCCGATCAAGCACCGGACGACCTTACCCAATGAGGCTGTTGACTTGATGAGTGAGTGCTCACTCATTAATATCGACGAATGCCTCGGGCGACACCCCTGCCAGCCGACGAGCGGCGCGCCACCTTGGTCGCCGCAACGGAGCCTCTGCTCGAGGAGTTCGGCCGGGACGTCAGCACTCGGCAGATCGCTGAGGCCGCCGGAGTCGCCGAGGGCACGATCTTCCGTGTCTTCAGCACCAAGGAGCAGCTCATCGACGCGGTCCTCGACGAGGTCTTCGACGTCTCAGGAGTGTGCGATCAACTGGGCACTATCGACCCGTACCTGTCGCTGGAAACCCGGTTGGAGTATGCGGTGAGCATCCTTCAGGCCCGGATCCGGCGGATCTTCCGCCTCTTTCATACCCTCCGGCTCAGCCGTCGGGCGCCGGAAAACCCGGAACAGTTCCGACGCCGACAGCAGGCAGACAACGAGCGGATCAATGCCGCGCTCGCGGCCGTGATCAAGCCGGACCAGGACCGGCTTCGGTTCGATCCAGAGACTGCGGCCAGCGCGCTCCGCACGATCACGTTCTCGCTTACCCATCCCATCTTGAGTGAGCCCAAGCTCACCGACCCGCAGCGCATCGTCGATCTGGTGCTGCACGGCATCGTTGGCCCACAACCTGTAAGGAAAGAGACACAGTGCTGATCCGGCTGCTCCGCACTTTCCTCGCCCCCTACCGAGGACCACTGCTTGCGGTCTTGATCCTGTCTCTGGTCGGGACGATGGCGGCGCTCTATCTGCCCAGTCTCAACGCAGCGATCATCGACGAGGGCGTCGCCAAGGGGGACACGGCCTTCATCTGGCGCACCGGCGCGGTCATGCTCGCGGTCAGCGTGGTGCAAATCGTCTGCATGATCGCTTCCACCTATCTGGGGTCCAGGGTCGCCATGAGCTTCGGTCGGGATGTCCGCGGAGCGATCTTCCAACGGGTGCTGGCCTTTTCGTCACGGGAGCTCAACAAGTTCGGCGCCCCGTCGCTGATCACCCGCAACACCAATGACGTACAGCAGGTCCAGATGCTGGTCATGATGTCGGCGACCATGTTTATCGCTGCGCCGATCACCATGATCGGGGGCGTCATCATGGCCCTCCGCACCGACGTCGGGCTGTCCTGGCTCGTAGCGGTAGCCGTGCCGTTGCTGGCGATATCCATCGGCCTGATCGTCCTCCGAATGCGCCCGTTGTTCCGGCTGATGCAGACTCGCATCGATGTGATCAACCGGGTGCTTCGGGAACAGATCAGCGGCATCCGGGTGGTTCGGGCATTCGTTCGCGAGCCGTACGAGACGGCGCGGTTCGCAAAAGCCAATAGCGAGGTCACCGAGACCGCCACCTCAGTCGGACGGTTCATGGCCTCGATCTTTCCGATCTTGATGTTCATCCTGAACATCTCGAGCGTGGCGGTGCTCTGGTTCGGCGCGAGACGGGTCGACAGCGGAGCCATGCAGATCGGCGAGCTGACCGCGTTCCTCGCCTACCTGATCCAGATCTTGATGTCGGTCATGATGGCGACATTCCTGCTGGCACTGGCTCCCCGTGCGGCCGTCTGCGCAGAACGGATCTCAGAAGTGCTGGACACCGACTCGACGGTTGTCCTGCCTGCTGACCCGGTTCGATCACTCTCCAAATCCTCGGTGGTCCGGTTCACCGACGCGGAGTTCACCTATCCCGGAGCCGACTTCCCGGTCCTTCGACAGATCACCTTCACGGCGGAGCCGGGCGAGACGACCGCGATCATCGGTTCCACCGGTGCCGGCAAATCGACCCTGGTCTCATTGATCCCTCGGTTGTTCGATGTGACGGGCGGATCGGTGCAGGTCGACGGAGTCGAAGTGCGTGACCTCGACGCGGATCTGCTGTGGAGCCGAATTGGCCTCGTACCCCAGAAACCGTTCCTCTTCACCGGCACCGTCGCAAGCAATTTGCGCTACGGCAAGCCGAACGCCAGCGACGACGAACTGTGGCACGCGCTACGGGTCGCGCAGGCCGAGGACTTCGTGCGGGACATGCCCGGCCAGCTGGAAGCCCCCATTTCCCAGGGCGGCACGAACGTCTCCGGCGGCCAGCGGCAGCGGCTATCGATTGCCCGCGCATTGGTGAAGAAACCGGAGATATATGTCTTCGATGATTCGTTCTCTGCGCTCGACGTGGCCACCGACGCTCGGCTGCGTGCCGCGCTCAAGCGCGAGACCCGTGGTTCTGCCGTGATCATCGTCGGTCAGCGGGTTGCCACAATCGCTGATGCCGACAAGATTCTGGTCGTCGAAGACGGCCTGATCGTCGGCTCGGGCACCCATGATGAGCTGCTAGCCACCTGCTCGACCTATGCCGAGATTGTCGACTCCCAGCTAAGCGCGGAGGAGGCGGCCGCATGAGCAGCAACGGCCAAGCGCAGCCGAAAGCCCCGGAGCGGCCGAAGTACGGGCCTCCCGCCGGGTCGCGGTCGGGTCCGCGAATGTTCGGCCAGATGCCGGTACCGGAGAAGTCGATCAACTTCGGACCATCGTTGCGCCGGTTGCTCGGCCACCTCGCGCCGGAGCGGATGATCTTGCTGGTCGTGGTCTTCCTGGCGGTCACCGGAATCGCGATGAACGTGCTCGGCCCGAAGATCCTCGGCCGGGCCACCGACGTGATCTTCACCGGCATCATCGGCAAGAACCTGCCCGCCGGTGCAACCAAACAGCAGGTCGTCGACGGGCTGCGGGCGAGCGGCCAGGACACGTTCGCCGACATGGTGCAACGGCTGAACATCGTCCCCGGCCAGGGCATTGACTTCTCACTGCTCGGCGAGTACCTGCTGCTGGCACTCGGCCTGTACCTGGTGTCGGCCTTGTTCCTCTGGTGGCAGGGTTACCTGCTCAACGGCGCGGTGCAACGTTCGATCTACACGTTGCGCAATCACGTCGAGACCAAGGTCAACCGGCTGCCACTCAGCTACTTCGACAAGCAGACCCGTGGCGAGCTGCTGAGCCGGGTGACCAACGACATTGACAACATCTCTCAGGCTCTGCAGCAAACGCTCAGTCAGTTGCTGACATCGCTGCTGACAGTGATCGGCGTGACGGTGATGATGTTCGTCATCTCGCCGGTACTGGCTCTCATCGCTCTAGTGACCATCCCCGTCTCCATCGTCGTGACGGGCTTGATCGGCAGGCGGTCACAGAAGCTGTTCATCGAACAGTGGAAGGCCACCGGTGAGCTCAACGGCCACATCGAAGAGGCGTTCACCGGCCAGTCCTTGGTCAAGGTCTTCGGTCGCCAGCGGGAGGTTGAGGCCGTCTTCGCCGAACGCAACCGATCGGTCTATTCGGCCAGCTTCGGGGCCCAGTTCGTCTCCGGACTGATCATGCCGACCATGTTCTTCATCGGGAACTTGAACTACGTGTTGATCGCCGTTGTCGGTGGCCTCCGGGTGGCGAGCGGCACGATGAACCTGGGTGACGTACAAGCCTTCATCCAGTACACCCGGATGTTCACCCAGCCGCTCACCCAGGTGGCGTCAATGGCCAACCTTCTGCAATCCGGTGTGGCGTCGGCCGAACGGGTTTTCGAGGTGCTCGACGCCACCGAGGAATCGGCCGATGCCACCGGTTGGCTCAAACCCACCCGCGGACGAGTCGAGTTCCAGCACATCAGTTTCACCTATGAACCAACGAGATCCAAGGGGGACGACCCCCTTGAATCCCCGCAAAAGGAAGAGCCGTTGATCTCCGACCTGTCGCTCGTGGCCGAGCCGGGGCAAACGGTGGCGATCGTCGGACCCACCGGGGCCGGCAAAACCACCCTGGTGAACTTGATCATGCGGTTCTACGATTTGGGCAGCGGGCGGATCATCCTTGACGGCATCGACATCGCCTCAGTGCCGCGCGCCGCGCTTCGCTCACAAATCGGCATGGTGCTCCAGGACACCTGGCTGTTCCATGGCACCATCCGCGACAACATCGCGTACGGTCGCCCGGAGGCGAGCGACCAGGAGATTCATACTGCCGCCGAAGCCACGTACGTCGACCGGTTCGTGCACTCGCTCCCGGACGGCTACGACACCGTCATCGATGAAGAGGGCAGCAACATCAGCGCTGGCGAGAAGCAGCTGATCACGATCGCCCGCGCCTTCCTCGCCGATCCTGCGCTGCTGATCTTGGACGAGGCAACGAGCTCGGTTGACACCCGGACCGAGGTTTTGGTGCAGCATGCCATGTCAGCGCTCCGATCGGATCGGACCAGCTTCGTCATCGCACACCGCCTCTCCACGATCCGGGACGCCGACGTGATCTTGGTGATGGAGCACGGCCAGATCGTCGAGCAGGGCACACACGCGGAACTCCTGGACGCCCGCGGACACTACTTCGAGCTCTACAACTCCCAATTCACCGCGCCTATTGAGGAGCCCGAGGATCAGGCTCCGGTCAAGATCCCGGTAGCAGTGGGAGGCCGCCGGCCGTTCTGACTGTGAATCACAGTTGGTCTATGAGATCAGACAAGGCCCTGTGGTCGATTCCCATCTTGAAGGCGGCGAGGGTACTCATCGGCATCGTGCCGATGACGTTGATCAGCTCAGGGTCCTTGACCAAAGGAGTTTCAGGGCCGGTCTCCAGCAGCGCCCGGCCCTTATCATCGGCCAGCCACTCGTGCAGGGTGGAGTCCTGGCTGAGCGGCAACGCCAGCCGAGGAGCGTCTACGGTGATCATTTGGGTGGCGACAAAATCGCGGGAGGATGAGCCCACGGCGATCTCGAACTCACCGGCCTCGACCGCCCAGCGGTTGTGCAGCACCGACCAGAACGCGAATGACCGCTCGTCGAGTTCCAGCGCCACCTGCTTGGTCTCTCCTGGCTCCAGGGCGACCTTGCCGAACGCCTTGAGCTCGCGGATTGGCCGGGCGACTGTGCTTTCGACGTCTCGGACGTAGACCTGAAGGACCTCGGCGCCGGCAACCTGCCCCGTATTGGACACCGATGCCGTCACCGTGACGCGGAGGTCGCCAGCTTCCACCGATCCGGTCGCCGAC
This sequence comes from Actinomycetota bacterium, assembly GCA_046732135.1. GTDB lineage: Bacteria > Actinomycetota > Actinomycetes > Propionibacteriales > Propionibacteriaceae > Microlunatus. The sequence continues at coordinate 18,532 of JBKPML010000105.1, read as the reverse complement.
ACGTTCAGATCCGAGATCTCGAAGGTGGTGTACGACAGCCCAAACCCGAAGGGATAGCTCACCGTCTGATCCAGCTTGTCGTACCCGCGATAACCGATCGAGATGCCCTCGCCGTAGCGAACGATCTGCGAGTCCCCAGGGAAGTTTAAGTACGACGGGTTGTCCTCGAGCCTCAGTGGGATCGTCTCGGCCAGCTTCCCCGAAGGATTCGCTACACCGAGCAGCAGGTCGGCGGCTGCCCCGCCCGCGGCTTGCCCGGACAGCCAGCACTCCAGGACCGCGGAAACCTTGTCCTCCCAGGTGGACATCCGCACCACCGATCCGTTCGCCAGCACCACGATCAGGCGGTCGTGCACCTCTGCCAGCGCATCGACGAGGGCGACCTGGTTGGCTGGCAGATCCATATGCTTTCGGTCGAAGCCCTCTGATTCGTCTTCGGCCGGCAAGCCCAAAAAGAGCAGCACATGATCGGCGCTGCGGGCCAGGTCCACCGCCTCTCGGCTCAGATCATCGTCACGATCGGTGCTACCGACGCCGAACCCCGCGGCAAAGTCAAGCTGAACATCCTGGCCCAGCCCGGCACGCAGCTCGTCCACAGGCACGTCCAGCCGGATCGGATTCACCTGCGAACTGCCCGCACCTTGATATCGCGGTGTGCGAGCGAACTCCCCGATCACCACCACCCGTGCGCCGGAGCGCGGCCTCAGCGGCAGCACGCCGCCCGCGTTCTTAAGCAGCACCGCGGATTCGTGGGCGGCCCGACGGGCCAGGGCATGGTGTTCCTCCTCGGAGAAGGTCCCTCCTTCGGCCACCGCAGGCTGTGACTTTTCGACCAGCTGCAGCACTCGAGTCACGGATGCGTCCAGTACTGACTCGTCTAGTTCACCGCTGCGGACTGCTGCTACGACGGCGGCGTCACTCACACCAAAATTGGGCGGCATCTCCAGGTCCAACCCTCCTCGCAAGGCGGCAACCCGGTCGTGCACCGCGCCCCAGTCGGACACCACCAGACCCTCGAAACCCCACTCGTCGCGCAGCACCTCGGTCAGCAACCAATGGTGCTCTGAACAGTAGGTCCCATTGACCTTGTTGTACGCGCACATGATCGTCCAGGGCTGAGCGCTCTTGACCACCCGCTCGAACGCAGGAAGGTAGATCTCGCGCAATGTCCGCTCATCCACCTCGGCGCTGACCCGCAGCCGGTCGTCCTCCTGGTTGTTCGCCGCGTAGTGCTTGAGGGAAGTGCCAACGCCTCCGATCTGGACACCCTGCACCATGGCCGTAGCCAGCTCGCCCGCGAGCCATGGGTCCTCCGAGAGGTATTCGAAGTTCCGCCCGCACAGCGGTGACCGCTTCATGTTGATTCCGGGACCGAGGACTACCGAGATGCCGCTTGCCCGCGCTTCCCGGGCAAGTGCCTCGCCGACGCTACGAAAGAGGTCGGCGTTCCATGAGGAACCCAGCCCTGAGGCGGTAGGGAAGCAGGTGGCCGGAAGGCTGGTCCCAATCCCTACGTGATCTCCTGCTTCCTTAGGCTGGGCGCGTAGCCCGTGTGGGCCATCGGACACCATGATGCTCGGGATACCGAGGCGATCGACGGCAGCCGTATACCAAAAGTGGGATCCAAGGACTAGGGACGCCTTCTCCTCCAGGGTCAGCTCAGAGACAAGCGCGGTCAGGTTGGACGGCACGTCGGACATGGCGAACTCCTCATTGAGCTGGGCGGCAGTCCTTGTCTAGCACCGGTCGCTCCCGAGCAGGCCAGAGGGTCGCGGCAGCTCCGAGTCGCGGCGTCAGTGCGACGTAATTGTCCGGACTCCACTGCCGACGCACTATGGGCTCATGCCGACCAGCCCGGTTGTCGACGTCGAGCCCGGAGTCGCCCCGCCAAGAGATCGCTCAGCGACGCGGTGGGCCCGGATCACCGGAGTCGTCGCCGGCCTTGTCGGACTTGCCGTTGCCGACCTGACCGCTTACCTCATCGCACCGACGAGTTCAGTCATAGCCGCGGTCGGTGAATTCATCATCGGGCTGCTCCCGGCCGGCCTCGTCAACTGGGGCAAGGATGTTCTCGGCACCGCGGACAAGCCGATCCTGCTGATCATGATCTTCGTCGGGATGCTGGTCATCTGCGGACTGGCCGGCCAACTGGAGTGGCGGCAGCGCTACGCCGGGGCAATCGTGTTCCTTGCCCTGACAGGCATCGCGGTACTCGCCCTCGCCACTGCACCGGACGTACCGACGCGCGGGTACGTCTCGGTGCTACTCGGCCTGACCATCGGCTACCTGGTGCTGTACGCCATGATCAACCAGTTGCGCCAATGGCTGTCGGGGGCGGATGGTTCGGCGGTCGGCGCACAATCGGCCGCGCGCCGACGCTTCCTGGGAATGACCGTCCTACTGGGAATTACCGGAACAATGGCCGCTCTGACGGCCCGCGTCCTGCTCAAGACGGCTGGGGCCGTCACCGCGGCACGTGCCAGATTCCAACCACCGCCGCCAGCGACGAAAGCGCCGCCTGTACCCGCAGGTGCGGATTTCGGGTTGCCGAAACTCACCCCGTACGTGACGCCGAACGACGACTTCTACCGGATCGACACCGCGCTGCAGGTGCCGATCATCGACCCCGAGAACTGGTCCCTCACCATCACGGGCATGGTCGAGAACGAGATCACCATCAACTATTCCGAACTCGCCGCCAAACCGCTGGTCGAGCACTACACCACATTGACATGCGTTTCGAACGAGGTTGGCGGCGACCTGGCCGGCAATGCGCTATGGCTTGGCTACCCCATCCGGGAGCTATTGGCCCAGGCTAAGCCGCGACCAGGCGCGGACATGGTGCTCTCCAAAAGCGAGGACGGCTGGACCGCTGGCACCCCGCTCACAGCACTCACCGACCCGAACCGCGAGGCCATCCTGGCCATCGCGATGAACGGTGAACCATTGCCGCTCGAACATGGCTTTCCGGTCCGGATGGTCGTCCCTGGCCTGTACGGCTACGTATCGGCGACCAAGTGGGTGACCTCGCTGAAGGTAACCCGATTCGATCAAGACAAGGCCTATTGGACCCCGCTCGGCTGGTCCGCCCGTGGCCCCATCAAGCTCGCCTCCCGTATCGACGTGCCCAGACGGACCGTCGATGCCGGCACCGTTATCGTGGCCGGAGTCGCCTGGGCGCAGCACATCGGGATCGGAAAGGTCGAGCTCCAGGTCGACGGTGGCGACTGGCAGCAGGCTGAGATCGCCAAGACAACCGGTCCAGATACCTGGCGGCAGTGGAAGTTCTCCTGGGCTGCCACCCCAGGAACCCATCAGCTCGCGGTACGGGCCACTGATGCTAAGGGCCACGTGCAGATTTCCGCCGAAGCGCCGCCCGCACCGGACGGCGCCACCGGTTATCACATGATCAAAGTCAAGGTCCGCTAGGTTCTACTAGGTGCGAATCGCGGTGATCCGGGAGAGCGTGCCCGGAGAGGCGCGAGTCGCGCTCGTGCCTGAGCAGCTCGGCAAGCTCACGACCGCCGGCTATGAGGTCGCCGTGCAGTCCGGCGCGGGCGCCAGCGCATTGATTTCGGATCAGGCGTACGCCGCCGCCGGTGCCACAATCACAGCCAACCCGCTCGAGGGCGCAGCCCTGGTGCTCAGCGTTCAGCCGCTCGAGCCGGAGATCCGCGGCGTCCTCTGGCCGGGCACAGCCACCCTGTCCTTCTTCCCCTACCCGCCGGGAAGTGCCGAAACCGACGCCCGCCGCGCCGGGCAGCTGACGACGTTCGGTATGGAATATGTGCCGCGAATCTCGCGAGCGCAGTCGATGGACGCCTTGAGCTCACAGGCGCTGGTGGCCGGCTACCGTGCTGCCATCGTCGCCGCTGGGAGATTGCGCCTGTTCTTCCCCCTGAACATGACCGCTGCCGGTACGGTGCCGCCAGCGCAGATCCTGGTGCTCGGTGCCGGTGTCGCCGGCCTGCAGGCCATCGCCACATGCAAGCGGCTCGGCGCGGTGGTGAGAGGATATGACGTCCGAGCGGCCGCCGCGGAGGAGATTCGCTCGATGGGAGCGTTGGCGATCGACCTTGACCTGCCAACGCTCGAAGGCGCCGGCGGCTACGCAAGAGAGATGAGCGAGGAGCGCGCCGTCCGGCAGCAGGAACTGCTCGCTCCGTACGTAGCTGCCGCAGACGGGTTGATCACAACTGCGGCCATTCCCGGCCGGCGGGCACCGTTGTTGGTCAGTGCTGAAATGGTGAGCGCGATGAAGCCTGGATCCGTCGTCGTTGATCTAGCTGCCGAGTCGGGTGGGAACGTCGAAGGCGCCGCCCCCGGCAGTGTCAAACAGGTGCCCTGCTCATCCGGCACCGGCACTGTCACGCTCTGGGGTGGCAACAATGTTGCGAGTCAAATGCCAAGTCCGGCGAGCCGGCTCTACGCCTCCAATGTCACGAACGTGATCATGCTGATGACTCGCGACGGCACATTCGCTCCCGACTTCACCGACGAGATCGTCTCCGCGATGTGCGTGACACATGCCGGAGAGGTGCACCGGCCGTGAGCGAGCCGATCATCTGGCTGACCTTCTTCCTGCTGGCCTCCTTCGTCGGCGTCGAGGTCATCTCGAAGGTGTCGTCCACGCTGCACACACCCTTGATGTCCGGCGCCAACGCGATCCATGGGGTGATCTTGGTCGGAGCCATCCTGGTCGCCGGCACGGCAGATACGACCGGGGAGCTGATCGCCGCGCTCGTCGCCGTCGTCCTGGCGTCGATCAACATGGTCGGCGGTTTCGTGGTGACCGACCGGATGTTGATCATGTTCTCACGCCGCCGCCGCGCAGTGGAGAAGGGCGCCCGAGCGGAGCTGGAGCAATGATCCCCGTCTGGGCGCAGCTGGCCTACCTGCTGGCCGCCGTCTGCTTCATCGTCGCGCTGAAGGGCCTCTCCTCGCCGCGTACGGCCCGACGGGGGAATCTCATCGGCGCGGCCGGGGCACTCGTTGCCTGCGCAACGGTTATCGCAAGCTCAGACCTTGATCATCTGCTGACCATCCTGGCCGCCGTGTTCGTCGGCGCCGCTATCGGCACTATCGGGGCCTATCGGGTTCAGATGACCCAGATGCCGCAAATGGTTGCCTTGTTCAACGGTGTCGGCGGCGGCGCGGCGGCCATTGTCGCGTTGCTCGAGTTGAGCGAGCTTGCGGTCGGCGACACGCCAAACGCCGGAGCCGGACTGGTCGAGCTGATTGCGGTTGGCTTCACAGTCCTGGTCGGCTCACTCAGTCTCGCCGGATCGATAGTCACATTTCTGAAGTTGCAGGAACTGATGCCCACCCGGCCGATCACCTTCCCGGCTTATCCGGTCGTGTACGGCTTGGGACTGCTCGCCGCTGTCGGCCTCGGTGTAGTGCTGGTTTTGTTCCCCTCCATCCTCATCGGGATCCTGCTCGCGTTGATCGGCGCCGGCCTGGGCGTCTTGCTGGTGCTGCCGGTCGGCGGCGCCGACGTGCCGATTGTCATCTCGCTGCTCAACGCCTTCACCGGCCTCACCGTCGCCGCGAGCGGCTATCTGCTCCAGAACACCCTGCTGCTCGTCGCCGGCACGCTGGTCGGTGCGGCGGGCACCCTGCTCACCCTGTTAATGGCCAACGCCATGGGCCGGCCGGTCTTCAATATTCTGTTCGGCGCTCTCCGCGGCGGTTCGACTCTGGGCTCGACGGCGCTGAGCGACCGACCGGTCCGCTCGGGTAGCCCCGAGGACGTAGCGATCCTGCTGAGCTACGCCCAGCGAGTGATCATCGTGCCCGGATACGGCCTTGCTGTGGCGCAGGCCCAGCACACGCTGCGCCAGCTGGTTGACGTCCTGATGGAACGAGGCACCAAGGTGGACTATGCGATTCATCCGGTCGCCGGGCGGATGCCCGGTCACATGAACGTGCTGCTGGCTGAGGCGCAGGTGCCGTACGAGCAGCTCAGAGAAATGGACGATATCGACTCCGAGTTCAAGCAGGCCGATGTGGCGCTGGTCGTCGGGGCCAACGACGTGGTCAATCCGGCCGCAGAGACCAGCCCCGGAGCGCCCATCTATGGCATGCCGATCCTGCACGCCAACCAGGCCCGCCAGGTGATCTTCCTGAAGCGTTCGATGCGTCCGGGGTTCGCCGGCATTGAGAACGAGTTGCTCTACGAGCCAATCACGACGCTGCTGTTCGGCGATGCGAAGGAGACGCTGTCCAAGCTGCTGGCAGACGTTAAGAGCCTGAACGTCGCCTAGCTAGCGCTCAGCTAACCAGTCGGCGAAAGACTTGCCGCCAAGCACCACATCGGGACCGGGCAGATTGGTCCGGGCAGCGAAGGCCGACAGCGTTCCGCCGACTGCCGGCAGCGTGATCAGGTGAGGGATCCGCCGGCCGTCGTTCTCGCACACCATTCGAATGGCTCCCGGAACCGTGATCACATCGGGACCGGCCAGATCGGTGGCTCGCCGATAACCATCGGGTGCCCGGCGCAGCGTGATGTCGGCAAGCTGTTGCGCCACCCACGACCGCTCACACGGTTGCGAGGCCGCGTTCGGCGGCGCGACCGCCAGAGGCCAGCGGGCGACCGCGGTGAGGGTGGCGATGAGGTTGTGAAACTGGGTGGCTCGGATCACGGTCACGGGCAGGCCGCTCTTCTGCAGCACCATCTCGCAGGCCCACTTGGCCCGGTAATAAGGGTACGGATTGCGATCGCAGCCGACGATGGAGACATAGATGATGTGCGGGCCCCGTCCGGTGTCCTGCAAGTGCCGGATGATCAGCCGGGTGCCGTCGAGATCCACCCGGCGGAACCGTAGATTGGTCGCGGCATGCACGATGACCTCCGCCTCGGCCAACACTTCCGCGACACCCTCGCCGGTGGCGAGGTCGAAACCTGTTCGCCGGCTGGCCGGTATGGCGTTGACACCCCTGGATTCGAGTTCGGCCACCAGTTCCGAACCGAGACCGCCCTTGCCGCCGGTCACCACGACAGCCATCGGCCCAGCGTATTTGGCTGAATAAGGTGACCTACGTGCGCATAGCCACGTGGAATGTCAACTCCGTCGGCGCCCGGCTCCCTCGGTTGCTGGAGTGGCTGGTGAAGGTGGCACCGGATGTGGTTGCACTTCAGGAGACCAAGGTCGCCGACTCGGCATTTCCCTATCTGATGTTGGAAGGACTGGGCTACTCCGCGATGCATGTCGGCGAGGGCCGGTGGAATGGGGTCGCCATCTTGTCCAAGGGGGGCCTGACAACGCTCAGCGACACGCTGACCGGCCAATCGGAGGCCCGCTACGCCAATGCGCTGTGCCACCCCGAGGAAGGTGACCGCCCGCTTCAGGTGATCAGTGTCTATGTGCCCAACGGGCGGGCCATCGACGACCCGCAGTACCCGTACAAGCTCGAATGGCTGGCCGCGCTCCGCGCGTCACTGGATGGCATCGATCCAGGCACCCCGCTGGTGATCATGGGTGACTTCAACGTCGCCCTGCGAGACGACGATGTCTGGGACATCCGAGCATTTGCGGGTTCGACCCATGTCACAGAGCCGGAACGCGCGGGGGTACGGGCGCTGCTCGGCTGGGGACTGACCGATGTGTCGGCGCGCCCTGGCAAGAACGACCGGCCCTTCACCTACTGGGACTATCGCGCCGGGATGTTTCACAAGGACATGGGCATGCGCATCGACTACGTACTGGCCAGCCGATCGGTGATGATCAAGGACGCGTATGTTGACCGGGAGGCCCGCAAGGGTAAGTTGCCTTCCGATCATGCCCCGATCGTGGTCGACATCGACATAGGAGGCGATCATGAATGATCAGATTCCCGAGTCCATGCAGGCGGTGGTCTGTCACGGCCCGGAGAACTACGCGCTCGAAGACGTAGCCGTGCCGAGGCCTGGCCCTGGTGAAGCCTTGGTCAAGGTCGAGGCGGTCGGTATCTGTGCCAGCGACCTGAAGTGCTACCACGGCGCAACGAAGTTTTGGGGAGACGAGACTCGTCCGGCATATGTGGAGACCGAGGTGATTCCCGGCCATGAATTCGTCGGAAGGGTCGTTCAGCTCGATGAGGCCGCCGCGGAACGCTGGGCAGTCGAGGTCGGCGACCGAGTGGTGAGTGAGCAGATCGTGCCCTGCTGGAAGTGCCGCTATTGCAAGGCGGGTCAGTACTGGATGTGCGGACCGCACGACATCTATGGGTTCAAGCGCCGAACGCCCGGTGCCATGGCGGCGTACATGATCTATTCCTCCGGTGCGCTTGTCCACAAGGTCTCGGCGGAGCTGCCGCCGGCCCACGCCGCCTTCGCCGAGCCGTTGTCCTGCGCGTTGCACGCCGTCGAGCGGGGTGACATCGCCTTCGACGATGTCGTGGTCATCGCCGGCTGCGGTCCCATCGGACTTGGCATGGTGGCGGGCTCGAAGGCCAAAGGCGCTCGGCTGGTCATTGCCCTCGACCTGGATCAGGACAAGCTGGAGGTAGCTCGAGCGTGCGGCGCGGATCTGATCATCAATATCGGAACCGAGGACGCCGTGACCGCCGTTCGGGAGTTGACCGACGGTTATGGCGCCGATATCTACCTGGAAGGGACTGGGCACCCATCCGGGGTCAAGCAGGGATTGAACCTGCTGCGCAAGCTCGGCACCTACGTCGAATACAGCGTGTTCGGCAGCGACGTCACGGTCGACTGGTCGATCATCAGCGACGACAAGGAACTGGACGTTCGTGGTGCCCATCTCGGTCCACACTGCTGGCCCGCTGCCATTCGCATGATCGAGTCAGGATCGCTGCCCATGGACAAGATCTGCACCCATCAGCTGCCCCTGCCGCAGTTCCAGAAGGGTCTCGATCTCGTCGGCAGCGGCCAGGAATCGATCAAGGTAACCCTGATTCCGTGACTTCCGCGCTCCCGGGCTGAGAAACTCACCTCATGACCGAACCGGAGTCCGTGCGCTATCAGCTTCCCGACCGCAACCTGGGTCTCGATCTCATGCGGGTGACCGAGGCGGCTGCCATGGCAGCCGGACGCTGGATAGGCCGTGGCGACAAGGAGAGCGGCGATCAGGCTGCCGTCGATGCGATGCGGTATGTGATGAGCAGCGTTCCCATGCAAGGCGTGGTGGTGATCGGCGAGGGCGAGAAGGACGAAGCCCCGATGCTCTACAACGGCGAGGAGGTGGGTGACGGAACCGGGCCCGGGTACGACATCGCGGTTGATCCCGTCGACGGGACGACGCTGCTGGCCGGAGGCATGCCCAACTCGATTGCAGTGATTGCCGCATCCGATCGTGGCACCATGTACGACCCGCACGCGGTCTTCTATATGGAGAAGCTGGTCACCGGGCCCGCCGCCGCGGAGGCCGTCGACATAGCGGCGCCGGCAGAGCACAACATCTCGGCGGTGGCAAAGGCGATGGGAGGGCATCCGACCGATGTCACCGTGTGCATCTTGAACCGCCCCCGGCATCAGAACCTGATCGCGGAGATCAGGGCGACGGGTGCCCGGATCCGCCTGTTCCCTGACGGCGACGTCGCCGCAGCCATCGCTGCTGCGAGGGAGGGCTCGGGCATCGATCTGCTACTCGGTTCCGGCGGCACGCCGGAGGGGATCATCGCCGCCTGTGCAATCAAGGCCATGGGCGGCACGATTCAAGGTCGGCTGCAACCCTCCGATGAGGCCGAGCGTAGGAAAGCTTTGGATGCGGGCCATGAGCTCGGCAGGGTCCTGCACACCGACGATCTGGTGGCCGGCGACAACACCTTCTTCGTGGCCACCGGGATCAGCGACGGAGACTTGCTGCGCGGCGTGCGTTACACGAGCAACGGTGCCCGCACTCAGTCACTGGTCATGCGCTCTAGGAGCGGCACGATCCGATCCGTGGAGAGCAGTCACGTGCTCAGCAAGGTTCAGCTGCACACCGATGAAACGGCGCAGATTTCGCGATACGGCACAATCGGGGGGTGATCGAGTACCGGACACCCGCCGAGATCGAGCAGATGCGGCCGGCGGGCCGGTTCGTGGCCGAGGTGCTCACCGAGCTGAAGGGCCGGGTCGAGGTTGGGGTCAACCTTCTGGAGCTGAACGACCTCGCCCATCGGATGATCAAAGACCGTGGCGCCGAATCCTGCTACATCGACTATCACCCGTCGTTCGGCGCCAGTCCATTCGGCAAGGTGCTGTGCACATCGGTCAACGACGCCGTGCTGCACGGCCTGCCACACGACTACGCCTTGGCCGACGGCGATCTGCTCAGTCTCGACTTCGCGGCCAGCGTAGACGGCTGGGTCGCTGACTCGGCGGTGAGCGTGATCGCCGGTACCCCGCGAGATGAGGACCAGCATTTGATCGCCACGACCGAGGAGGCTTTGGGGGCGGGGATCGGGGCAGCCCAGCCGGGCAACAAGATCGGCGACATCTCGTTCTCCATCGCCCGGGTCGCCACGCACGCGGGCTACAAGGTCAACACCGAATTCGGCGGCCATGGGGTTGGACGCACCATGCATGGTGACCCGCATGTGCCGAACAGCGGCCGCAGAGGACGGGGCCTGCCGCTGCGACCGGGGCTGGTGATTGCCATCGAGCCCTGGTTTCTGCAAGGCACCGACAAGATCTACACCGATTCCGACGGCTGGACATTGCGCAGCCGCGACGGCTCGCGAGGTGCGCACTCCGAGCACACCATCGCCGTCACCGACGATGGGCCAGTGATCCTGACGGCCCGCCACTAATTACCGATAGACGATCACCTTGTCCCCGACCCGTACCTGGCCGAACAGCCAGCGGATCCCGTTCAGATTGCGGACATTGACGCAGCCGTGCGAAGCACCCGCATAGCCCCGCGCGGCGAAGTCCGATGAGTAGTGCACGGCCTGACCGCCGCTGAAGAACATCGCGTACGGCATCGGCGTGTGGTAGATCGTCGATACGTGGTCCGGCGACTTCCAGCCGATCGAGAAGGCGCCTTCCCTGGTCGGCGTCTCGTACGACCCGAATCTCACATCGAGCCGAAGCTGCGACTGGCCGTCGACCACCCACACCAAGGTGTTGGTCCGCTTGCTGATACACAGCGCACGACCGGTCTTGCATCGAGAGTCGATCCCAGAGGACTTGGCCGGTTTTGGCGCGACGTTGTGCATCTCGTCTGAGGTCGGCATCCGGCTCATCCCGACCAGCCGATCCCAGGTTCGCTGATCAACCTCGCCGGTCACCGGGATCGCCCGGCGGCCCTGAAATCCGGTCACCGCGGTGACCGTTGCCGAACCATAGAAATCGGTGATCTTGCCGGAATACCAGCCAAGCTGGCGCAACCGCGCCTGAAGATTGCGCACCCGCTCACCAGACGATCCGAGCTTGAGAATCGCCGGTCCCGGCACCAGCCGGTTGTGCAGTTCGTCTGACGTCGGCTGGCGGGTCATCTTGACCAGCGTGGTCCAGGTGCGCTGATCAACCGCGCCCGTCGGCTCGAGTCCGCGCTTGGCCTGGAAGCCGCGCACAGCGCCCACGGTTGTGTCGGTGAACCTGCCGGTGATTGTCCCGGTGAACCAGTTGAGCTGACGCAGCCGGTGCTGCAATTCCCGCACCTTCTCGCCGGTGTTTCCCCTCGAGAGCAGGGCGGCCGCGGCGGTCGTCTTGCCCTTCTTCACCGGGGTCACAACCGGCCGCGGGCTCCCCTTGGGCTTCGTCGTTGTGGGCCGAGACATTGGCCGCAGATCCTGGGCCTTTACGGCTGGTGGATTGGCCTGACCGCTGGTCGTGGAGACCGGCCCGCACGAGCTCACCGCGAGCGCGACCCCGGTGAGCAATGCAACGAACGCCGCTGGCCTGGCTAGGGTCACGACGCATCTCCTTCGCAGCGTCACATACGAGCTACGCACCACCGGAAGAGCGGTTGCACCGGGGGCCCGGGGTCGCACAAATGAGGCTAGTGGCGGTGGACGCCATGATCACCGCGTGGCGAGCACCGCGCACGAAAGAGTTATGGGCCAATGCGGCCGGAATCACGAATTCGTAAAGGCCCAGGCGGCGCCGACGGTCCAGGCTTGGATTCGATTCCCGATCGATATCGCCCTCAGTTCGCCCTGCGAGCTGACCCCGTACAGCTCTGGATATAGCCGGAGCTGGCCAAGCGCGTCCAGCACACCGGTCCGGATCCGCTCGGCCGCCTCCTCCTGGCCGTACGACTTCAGCCCCAGCCAGCCGATCCAGTTGTCGAACGGCCAGATGCTGCCGCGGTGATAGCTGGCCGGAAGGAAGCCGGGATGATCACTCGATAGCGTCCGCAGCCCGTAGGAGGTGAGAACATCCGGCGCGATCAGTCGCTGGGCAGCGGCATCGGCGGCGTCCTCGTCAAACGCTCCCGACCAGAGCAGCCAGCCCAGCTGGGAGCCGGCGCCGATGACGAGCCGGTCGTTGCCGTCGACCGCCATCACGCTCGGGCCGAATCGCTCGGCTATTTGCGCTCGGAGCGCGGTCAACCGTTGCTCCCAGTGCCGAGCCCGCGCCGGGTCGAGCATGATCAACGCGCGCAGGGCCGCTACGGCAACGGCCTGGGAGTCAGCGTCGGCCAGCGGAGCCGGCGGCGCAGTGCCCGCCTCGGTCACGATGCCGCAGCCATGTCTGTCCTGCCCAGGCTTCACCGAATCACGCCAGCCCTGCTGGGTGAGTCCACCGGGATAGCGTCGTGGCCCGCACCGGACGAGCCCTCGCCCCGCCTCGAGTGCGAAGTCGATCCAGCGCGCGGCAGCGCTGATGTTGGGCTTCAGCTCCGCTTGCAGCTCAGCATTAGCAGTTGCGGCCAACACGACCAGGAACCAGCTCGTCGCGTCCGAGGTGCCGTAATAACGGATGCCGCCGTCGCGGACCGCCCAGCCGAGGTCGAGAAGCCAGGCGGGCGGGACCGGATGGTATTCGTGGATGATCTTGCCCGGCTCCTCGTCGATCTCGGGATCATCGGTGGTGCCTTGTAGCGAGGCCAGTGCCCGGAGGGTCGCCGTGGCGATGTCGGGACGGCCGTCCAGCATCTGCAACGCGAAGATCAACGAATCCCTGCCGAACAGGGCGTGGAACCGACCCGGGTCGCCTTCCTCCATCGGAGGCATTGATGCGTACGCCCAACCCTCCGGCGACAGGAGGCCATCGATGACTTCGGTCGTCGGCGCCAAGATCGCGTTGCTCACTCCGGCTGGTCTTCCCACTCATCGAGCAGTCCCTGCGCCTTGGCTCGTCCCACCTGTTCACGCACGTTCTCGATCCGTCCACAGTCGGCGTCGATTTGGGCATTGCGCTCGGTCGCGAACGCCTGCCCGAGTTCCGCGCGGGAGCTTTCCGACACATCCGTACGGGCCGGGTTGAGAATGGTCAGCTCCTCCTCGGCCAGATGGTGGTTCACCAGACGGGAAAGTTCTTCGACCGCATCGTCAAAGGCCGGCGTGTTCGTGCTCTTCAGCTCAAGCACGGCCAGCAATGCCTCATTGCCTTCGGCGTGCTCCTCCTCGCCGTGATGCTCAGCATGCTCGCCGATCGCCCGGGCTGCACGAAACTGCGGATAGACGCACTTCTCCTCCGCCTCGGCGTGGGCAACATGCAGCGCTGAAAAGGCACGCCGAACGGCGTCCCGGTCGGAGCTACTATTCCGCAGCTGGCGGAGCAGGGCTTCGAACCGGACGTGATCATCCAAGATCAAGTCGATGACATCACCTGCGGCCGGCCGACCAAGATCAAGAGAACTCGTCATGGACTAACGCTATCTAGTCTGGCCCGCTGGCCGGCCTAGATCACGAAGGCCATCCCGCTCCCGGAACGGTCACCTCGGCGATGAGCACCTGACCGGTCCGGGTGTCGCTCCCCATGGCGTCCGGCCACTTGGCGCCAACCACGAAGAGGGTCCGGCCATCCGGTCCGCCAAGCATGCAGGCGAAGCAGCCGCGGTCAGCCTCGACCGTCTCGAGCACTTCGCCGCCTTCCCGTACCCGTACGCAACGCTCACCGGGCACGCTGGCATACCACGCGGCATTTTCGGCATCCATGCAGATGCCATCCGGAGCGGCGTTCTCGCCAAGCTCCGCCCACACCCGGGCGTTCGTCAGGCTGCCACCCGGCTGGATGTCGTACCCGGTCAGCTTGCCGGCGTACGACTCCGCAACCAGCAACGTCGAGTTGTCCTGCGACACGGCCATGCCATTCGGGAAGGACAATCCGTCGGCGACCTGCCGAACCGAGCCATCCGGCGAGACGAGGGCGACAAGTCCGGGCAGAAACTCACCCTCCGGAAAGTCAAACCCGATGTTGTTCACATAGGCGTTACCGCGACCGTCGACCACAATGTCGTTCCAAGGCTTGGTCGACAGGCTGCTCAGGTCCGCATGCAGAACGAACGTGCCGTCGTTCTCCCGACGCATCAGCGAGCCGCCGGACACCACCAGCAGCCGGCCGTCGGGTAGTCGATCAATGCAGAACGGTATTGTCTCGACTTTGGTGACGACCTCAGAGCGGCCGTCAAGATCGACCGCGACCAACTCGCCGGCACCCCAATCGGAGAAGAGCAACCGATCATCGTGCCAGCGTGGGGACTCGACCAGGACACGATCATCGAGCAGCACGCGCAAGTTCGCCACGGGCCTAACGCGATCAGCTGTTAGGCTGGCTCACCTTCGTACGCAGCTTGCTGAGGCCTTCCTTGATCTTGCGCTGATTCTCCGGCTTGGAGAGTTCACGCTGAGCGACCTGGATTCCCTTCATCAAGATCGCGGTCGTCACAATTCCTCTTATCCGGCTCACGTTTTCTTCCTCCGAGTTGAATGGACGTCGTGGCCAGGGTACTCAGCGCCGCCAAGTCGGGGTCACACTTGGCCTGTGGTGACAAACGAGCGTCAGGTGCAGATTGCGGCCCCGAGCGTCACTCTCGATGGCGATTTGACGGTCCCTGAAGGCTCGCGAGGGGTCGTCCTCTTCGCCCATGGCAGCGGTAGCAGCCGCCACAGCCCGCGCAATCGCAGGGTCGCCGGCGCGCTGCAGGGCGCCGGCTATGCCACCTTGCTGATGGACCTGCTAACCGGCCCGGAGGAAGAAGTGGATGCCCGTACGCGGGACCTGCGCTTCGACATTCCTCGGCTCGCCGCCCGGCTGACCAGTGCGACCGACTGGCTCGCTGGTCAAGAAGACACCGCTGGGCTGCCGCTTGCCGCGTTTGGCGCCAGCACCGGCGCAGCGGCGGCCTTGACCACCGCAGCCGACCGACCAGACCAGGTGCGCTTGGTCATCTCCCGTGGCGGCCGGCCGGATTTGGCCGGCGATGCGCTGACCAGGGTTCAAGCCCCCACGTTGTTGATCATCGGTGGCAACGACCCGGAGGTCCATCGGCTGAATCTGGACGCCGCCCGCCAGATGATCGCACCGGTCGAGATCGTCGTTGTCCCAGGCGCAACCCACCTCTTCGAGGAACCAGGCAAGCTCGACGCCGTGATCGAACTGGCGGTCGGGGCTCTCGACCGCCACGTGCGTTGACTAAGCCTGCATGTCGATGAACCGCGAGTAGTGGCCTTGGAAAGCCACTGTGATCATCTTCGTCGGGCCGTTTCGGTGCTTGGCCACATCGAAGTCAGCCTCGCCAGCACGCTCGGAATCCTTGTCGTGGAGATCTGGCCGGTTCAGCAAGATCACTAAGTCTGCGTCCTGTTCGAGGGAGCCGGATTCCCGGAGATCGGCCAGCATCGGGCGCTTGTCGTTGCGCTGCTCGGGACCACGGTTCAGCTGCGACAGCGCGACCACGGGGACATCCAGTTCCTTGGCCAGCAACTTGAGCTGCCGGGAGAACTCCGAGACCTCTAGCTGGCGAGACTCCACCTTCTTGCCAGAAGTCATCAGCTGGATGTAGTCGATCACCACCATCTTCAAGTCGTGCCTCTGCTTGAGCCGGCGCGCCTTGGCCCGGATCTCCATCATGGTCAGGTTCGGCGAGTCGTCGATGAACATCGGAGCCTCGGAGATCTGGCCCATCTTGGCCGCGACGCGCGCCCAATCATCGTCGCTCATCCGGCCGCCACGGATATGGGACAGTGCGATCGACGCTTCCGCCGACAACAGCCGCATCGTGATCTCGATCTGGCTCATCTCCAAGCTGAAGATGACCGAAGTCAGGCCATGTCTAATACTTGCGCTCCGAGCTAGATCTAAAGCCATCGTCGACTTGCCCACGCCAGGTCTCGCCGCAATGATCACCATCTGCCCGGGATGCAGACCATTGGTGAGGTCGTCCAGATCGGCGAAGCCGGTCGGCACTCCGGCCAGGTTGCCGCTCCGAGAAGAGATCGCCTCCATCTCGTCCAGGGTCGGCTGCATCAGCTCCGAGAGCGGCTTGTAATCCTCGCTGAGCTTGCCCTCGGTGACCGAGTAAACCTCCGACTGGGCACGGTCCACAATGTCGTCGACGTCCCCTTCGGCGGCATACGACATTTGGCCGATGCGGATCGAGGCGTCGACCAGACGACGCAGCACCCCCTTTTCTCGGACAATCGCCGCGTAATAACCGGCGTTTGCGGCAACCGTGACGCTGGCGATCAATGTGTGCAGGTAGTCGGCGCCGCCGATCTTGAGCAGCTCGCCTCTCTTGGCCAGCAAATCGGAGACCATGACGGGATCGACCGGCTGGCCGCGACCGTACAGATCCGTGATGGCGTTGTAGATCTGCTCGTGCGCCGGGCGGTAGAAGTCGGCACCGCGCAAGGTCTCAACGACGTCGGCGATCGCATCCTTGGACATCATCATGGCGCCGAGGACCGATTGCTCGGCTTCGAGATCCTGTGGCGGTGTTCGATCGCCTTGCCGGACAGCTGTGGTGGGATAGGGCTGCAAGACTTCGGCGAGACTCACCCTTGCCCCCTCTCGGTCGATCCCAGTACGCCATCAGCCACGCTAAATCACACTGGTGACATTTACCGGACCGTTGCCACGCTGCCCGAGGAAGGTCAAGTTACGCGTTTAACAGCGGCCTGGACAGTCCCCAAGGGCGCACTCGTCCACAGGCGCTGTGGAAAAGAAATTTGAAGCTGTGGGAGACCCTGACGACGCTGTGGGAATGCTGCGACTACCGCTGGGGACCAGAGCTGAACGTTGCCTAAAAGATCGCGTTGACAAGGGCTTATATCGCGAACCGTCGGTGGACGAAAAGTCTTTGGGCGAGTCTTACGCGACACGCCGCAAATCGTTTCCGATGCGGACGCCAGCATTCCACATGCCGGTTACGCACATCGATTGGGGAAAAGTGCTTCCGCTGTGATATACCCTAGGGGGGTAGAGTACACTTTGGTCGAGAGGAGAGCCGCCATGCACCCGGCCAGCCGATCCGGCTATCTGGCAAGCAAAGACGCCTATCTTCATCGACTGCGGCGCATCGAGGGCCAGGCCCGCGGGCTGCAGAAGATGGTAGAGGATGAGAAGTACTGCATTGACATTCTGACCCAGATCTCCGCGATGACCAGTGCCTTGCAGTCAGTCGCGCTTGGGTTGCTCGATGAGCATCTGAACCATTGCGTCGTCGGCGCTGCCGCGAAAGGCGGCCACGAAGCCGATGCCAAGATCAAGGAAGCGTCCGAGGCCATCGCTCGGCTGGTTCGATCCTGAAGGGAAAATCTGTGTCAGTCCAATCTCAATACCGGGTGAGCGGCATGCACTGTGGCCATTGCGTCGCGTCGGTCACCGAAGAAGTTCGCGCCATCCCCGGCGTTACGGATGTCCGGGTCGATCTGGCAAGCGGCGAACTCGACGTCACGAGTGATCGAAACCTCACCTTTTCGGCGATCGAAGCGGCCGTGGACGAAGCAGGCTACTCGGTTGCGCCCCGGTAAACCCCGAATTTTCGTCGACTCCTAATGACAGCGCCCGTCAAGCTGGCCGCCTTCGTCACTGCCCTGCTGGCAGTATTCGGCGTCGCCTACCTGACGGGCACCCAGTCCGCGGCTCTTCTGTCGCCGGTCAGCTCCCATACGGAGTCCCAGGCATTTGGCGGATTCTCCTCGACATCCGACGGCTACACCATGCAACTGCCAGACGCCATCGGCGAGCCAGGCAACAACCAGTTCGTCGAGCTGAAGATCACTGGGCCGGACGCAAAGCCGGTGCCGGAGTACGTCGAAACCGCTGGTGCGTTGCTGCATGTGGTCGCTATCCGCCGCGATGGGTCCGGCTATCAGCACGTCTACCCCGATGAGGGCGAACATGGGTCCTGGTGGGCCGCCCTCAATCTCACCTCCGGTCCGTGGCGAGTGATCGCGGAGTTCCAGCCGGCCGCACTAAATCGACCGGTGGTGCTGGGCGCAGACCTGATGATCAGGGGCGACTATCGGCCGCAGACACTACCGGCCGCCAGCGACCGAGCGGCGGTGGACGGGTTCACGGCGATCCTCACTCAGCCGCTGACCACGGGATTCGACTCACGACCGATGGTCACGGTGGCCCGCGATGGGCGGCCGGTCACCGACCTGGTCCAGCTGCATGGCAGCCTCGGCCACGGCGTGATCATCCGGCCGG
>JBKPML010000104.1:0-19395 GCA_046732135.1 Actinomycetota bacterium | reverse complement strand
GGCACGGCAAGAGCACCGGCCTTGTAGCCATGAGCATGCACCAGATCCGCCCCCGTCAGCCGTGACAGTCGATCCAGCGGGAAGACGTCTGCACCAAGATCATCGAGGCGATGAACGCGTACGGAGTCTGCTGAGGCATAGATGCGCACCGAATGACCGCGTTGGATCAGTCGGCCGGCAATGCTCGCCACGTGACGTCCGATGCCGCCAGTGCTCGCCGTCATCACCTGAGCGATCTTCATCAGAAGCCAACCGGAGCATGGCGGCGGGCGAGCAGTCCCCAAAGCCGAGCGAGCATCTCCCGATCGACAACGAATACGACGCCGGCGAAGATCAACACGCACAGCGCAGCGGCCGCAAAGGCGCCCAGCGCGGCTGTGACGAGACCAGCATCGCCCAGCAGGGACGCCGGCCAGGCGGTGGCTCCACCGGCGGCGGTGGCAGCAAGCAGACCGATCGCCAGGGATCTGCCGAGCCAGGCTCTGTCGCGGCCTGAGCTTGTCGAAGGACGGTCTTCGACAAGCTCATATCGCGTCAGCACCGCACCGACCGCACCGCCGGCGCACATGCCGAGGGACACGGAACCGGCAAGTGCCACGACCTGCCAACTGTCCGGCACGGCCAGCCGCGCTCCGAGCACAGCGAGAATCACAACTCCCCAGGCAATGGCAGTCATCGCGCCAGCCGCCCGCGCCCGATGCTGTGCGAGCTGGGTGCGCATGCACAGGCCCAACAAACCAAAGCCGATCACTGCGGGCGCGAAGGCCGCAATCGGCCAGGCGAGCGCCATGGTGTTTCCGGATCCAGGTCCTAGCACAAAGACTCTGGCCACCGGGACAGCGGTCCCCGCCAGCAGCGCGGCTCCCAGACTCGCCAACAAGATCACCTGTGGACCGTTGTCGGCCAGCACGTCGGCGACTGCGATAGTTCCCTTCTCGGCGGCAGTGGCCAGCCGGGGAAAGACCAGTTGCAACAGTGGGGCGACCAAAACGGCATAAGGCAGCAGATAGATGGCGTTCGCCCAGGTGAAGCGGGTCAGTGCACCATGATCGCCAGTCTGCTGGGCCGACCAGTTGATCACTAGCAGGGAGAGCTGCTGCAGCACCAGACCGGTGATGCCGGCTGCAGCGATCTTGGCGATTACCGTGCGATCACCGGCCGCAAACCGCAGCCGAGGCCGTAACCGGTACCCGAGCCGCATCATCGGCACGAGGGTGGTCAGGGCAAGGGCCAAAACACCAGCCGTAGTTCCCCATCCCAAGATCGACACGGCCGATCGGGTGAGCTGGTTGAGGTCCGTCGCAGCCGTCGGCGCAGCGATTGCAACATAGATCAGATAACAGCCGATCACCACCAGGCTGGACAGCAATGGCGAGATTGCGGCAGCGAGAAAACGTGAATGTGCCTGCAGGACTCCGGCACTCACCACGGCGAGTCCGTACAGCCAGATCTGCGGCACGAACATGATCAGCAACGCGGCCAGAATCTCGGCGCTGCCCTCGCACGTCGGCTTGGCGAACGCTGTCGCGTACAGGCCGGCGCCTAACAGCGCGGCAAGCGCCGCGGGTGTCAGGATGATCGTCGTCCAGCTCAGCAGCGCCGATGCGGTTTGCCCTGACTCCGCTCGGCGGTCTGAACCGACATGGCGAGCGACAACCGGAATGACCACGCCCGCCAGCACTCCCCCGGCGACAATCTCGAATAAGACGTTCGGCAAGGTGTTCGCCGCGTTGTACACATCGCCGAGACAGGTATCGCCCACCGTCTTGGAGAACACCAGCCAGCGCCCGAATCCAACCACTCGAGCCGCCAGGGTGATTCCTGCCACGCTCAGCGCGACCGAGCCTAATCTCACCGTCGGCCCAGCTGATCGAGCCACCGGAGCACCGGGGTGCGGTCAATCACTGCGGTGAAGCTCACCCGCTCGCTCGCCAGATTCAAGGCGGTGACACCGAGGAGCACCGGCAGTTTCACTGGCAGTGGCAGCGAAGCCGCCGCGACGGTAGCCGCCCCCGCGCCGAGGGCATTGGCGCCGCAGTCACCGAGCATCGATTGCTGCCCCAGATCGCTTGGCAGACTCGCCACCGCCGCACCCAGCACTGGTGCGGCTCCCCTGCCGGCAAATCCAACGGTCAGTGCGATGGTCACCTTGACTGCTCGCCCCGGGCGAAGGTCGCAGAGGTTAGTGAAGTTCGCCGTGCCGGCGATCAGCGCGGCATCCACAGTCCACTCAACCAGGCGCACTAGCGGATGTCCGCCGCGCTGCCGGCTGAGGAGCACGCTCGCCACTGCGGCGCTGACCCCAACCCCAACGATCTTGATGACGCCACTTGTCACTGTGCCGGAACGCAGCGCGGCCAGGTGGCCGCGGAAGCCCTTCGCCTGGGCACTCCCACGCAAATCGTCGTACGCGCCGACTACGCCCGAGCCTGCGGCCGCAACTGCAATGGGAACCTGCATGGCAACCGATCCACCCGGCAGCACCATTGCCGTGACGAGCCCGGCGAGGGTTGCCAACACTGCAATCGGCCCCTCAGCGAGCGTGACCTCAGACCCGGCATGATTCCGGCGAGTCCAGATCGAGTTGGTCGACACCTTCTGCGCGGCCAGACGATTGCCCGCCAGACCAAGGAGAACGGCGGCCAGGCCGGAGCCGACAGCCGAAGCTCGTCGAGCCATCACCGGACCGGCAGGTTGGGCAGTGGCGCATCCGCCTTCGAGAAGGCGCCATAGTGGCCGTGCCGGCCGAGTAACTGCTCCTTGCCGGCCAGCACCGTCGTGGTGACACCGCTAGTGAGGTCTGCGACGTCTACGGTGCTCAGCAGATCCGCCGCATCTGCATCGTTCCGAGCGGTCAGGACGTCCGTGGCCTCGATTTCGCTGCTGTTCGGCCCAGCTAGGACGACCCCGCCTGCGGCTGCCCGCAATGCCACGTCCATCTCGACATGTGCGGTCAGCAGCTCCGAGTCGGCCGGGGGATCGCTTGCCTCCGAGGTGACGACCATAATCAGCTCGGCGGTGTCCTGGGCTTTCCCGTCGATGGTGATCAGGCCAGCTGAGGACAGGGATTTTCCCATGGCGATGGCCATCTCGTCCCGGCGTCCGGGTTGCTTGGCGGCAAAAGCGCGACCGAGAGCAATTCCGAGCTTGGTGCTGTCGGTCATCGAATCCGTGAGTCCGAGAGCGCCCGCGTACGCGCCGAGCGCACCGGTGAGGTCGTCGACTTTGGTTGGGTCGAATGCGCTCTTGTTGATCTTCACCGTTGCGGTGACGGCGCCGCCGGCCTCGGTGGCCGCGGTGCTGATCGATGAGATCACCGCCGACGGCGCATCTGGCATCGCGACGAGGGCAACACGACTTCCGCTCAGCATCCCAGCGGTGAGAACCTGTCCGACACGAGCCGCGTATGCATCACGGTAATCGTCGAGTGCGTTGCGCCTATCCAGTTCGGCGCGTAGATCCTGGACCTGTTTCCGGTCCTGTGCGGCCTGCTGGGCCAGCCCCTCGTCAATCGAGGGCCGCAGCGTGACACCAAGAACTATGCCGACGGCCAACGCGAGGAAAACCGCCATCAACGACACGATGTGGTAGCGGAAGTTGATCAAGTGAACAGTTCCTTCACCCAATAGATCGCATCGCGGATCCGGGCCAGCAACAGGCTGCCGACTTGACTCCCCAGGTCGGTGAACATTAGGGCCGTGGTGAGGGCGATGACGGCCGACAACACCAGCAACACAAGGTGCCAGCCCTTGACCTGGCTTCGGTAGATCCGCGAGACGCCCTTTGCATCAACCAGCCTTGGCCCCACCCGCAGCCGGGTTAGGAAAGTGGACGCCATGCCGGCCCGACCCTTGTCCAGGAATTCCACCAGGGAAGCGTGGGTCCCCACGGCGACGATCAACCGGGCACCTTTTGAATCGGCGAGCAGCATGGCGGCGTCCTCGCTGGTTCCCAGCGCCGGAAAGGGTGTGGCCTGCAGGCCAAGCTTTTCGATCCTCTCGATGCCCGGCGCCCGACCGTCCCGGTAGGCGTGCACCACGAGTTCGGCGCCACACTGAAGTGCGTCATCC
Source organism: Actinomycetota bacterium (assembly GCA_046732135.1). Classification (GTDB taxonomy): domain Bacteria; phylum Actinomycetota; class Actinomycetes; order Propionibacteriales; family Propionibacteriaceae; genus Microlunatus. The sequence goes on along the minus strand of JBKPML010000104.1, from coordinate 15,325 downwards.
GAACACGAGTCCATGTCGCCGATGATCATGTCCGGGTGGTAGCGGGCTTCGAGCAGCGCGTCTGCGCCGCCGTCCACACCCATCAGCAGCGGCTTGTACTCGGAGATATAGGGACGCAACGCTTCGAGATCAGATCGATAGTCGTACCCGCGAACCACGATGAGGACGTGCCGCCCCTCGATGTCAGTGGCAACGTTCGGCACGCCGACGCCCTCGAGGAGCAGTTCCTTCTCGACTCGGAGGTACTCCATGGTGTTGGCAGCGAAGGCTTCGATCTGATCCGCCAGGCCCTCCCGCGCAAAGTTCAGCTGGTGCTCCAGCACCTCCGTGGTGACCAGGGTGCCCTTCGCGATGACAAGGCCCGACCCGTCCAGCAGCTTGTCGTCATCGACGACCACGTGATCGCCTTCATTGAGCACGGAAAAGATGTCCTCGCCCGCGTCGTCGATCAGCGGTATACCGGCCGCCAGCAGAATTCCCGGGCCCAGGTTTGGATAGCGGCCGGACACGGACGGGACCGCGTTGACCACGGCCGCCGCCTGGGCCTCGACAAGCGCCTCCGCGCTAACCCGATCGAGGTCAGTGTGATGGATGACGGCAATGTCTCCCGGAAGCAGTCGCTTGGTCAGGCTCTTCGTGCGTCGGTCAAGCCGAACGGGCCCGCTGATCTCGGCGGGCGCGCCGCGCTTGCGCAGAAGGGTAGGGAGTCGCATCTCGGGTCCAATACTGGCACCTCCGGTCGGATGGGTTGTCCGCTACGAGTCAGCCTGCCGGGCGACAGCGGATGGACCCGGCGTACGAATTTCGTGGAACGTCCGATCAGCTCAGGTGCCGAGTCCTTCCTCGTCGGCACCGCGAGTTGTCGGATCGAAGTCGGCAGCGATGAGTTGGACCAATTGTTTGCCGAGTATTCCGAACGGGCGGCCTGCACCCGTGAGCCGTGAGGAATTGTGACCACCGATTACGGCGTGCGGGAGTTCCACATGCTCGATGCCAACGGCAATCTTCAGACCTTCTTTTGCGGGCTTCACCGCTGAATCGAGGCTCAGTTAGCGGCGATCGCAGCTCCGGCGCGGGCCGTGGTGGCTAGCTCGACCAGCTCACCAGCGTGTGCCAGCGCCGAGTCGGTGGTCTCCAAGCCGGCCATCATTCGCGCGAGCTCGGCTGCTCGATCACCCTCTGCAATCTGCCGGACCCCACTGGTGCTCACCTGGCCGTCGTTGGACTTGACCACCACATAATGCCGGTCTGCGAATGCCGCCACCTGGGCGAGATGCGTGACCACGATGACTTGAGCGTGATGAGCCAGGGTCGCCAGCCGCCGCCCGATCTCAACCGCCACCCGACCGCCCACGCCGGCGTCAATCTCGTCGAAGACCAGGGTTCCGGCGTCTCGTGCGGCGGCAAGCACAACCTCCAGCGCCAGCCGTACCCGGGACAGTTCGCCGCCGGAGGCGACTTTGCCGAGACTCCGAGGCTCACTTCCGGGATTGGCGCTGAACAAGAGGTCAACAGAATCTTGGCCGTATGGACCCGACTGGGTTGATATCAGTTCGAAGGTCAGCTTTGCATGTGGCATGGCGAGGGCCGTCAGCTCCCGAACGGCCTGCGCACTGAATCGGTCGGCGGCCCGCCGGCGAGCGGCACTGATCTCTGCTGCGAGGGTGAGCAGTTCCCGGTCGAGCTCCTCGATCCGCTCGGTCAGGCTGACGATGCGATCGTCACTGCTCTCCAATGTCACCAGCCGACCCGCGGCGTCGGCCGCCCAGGCAAGGACCTCATCGCAGGTGCTGCCGTACTTCCGGGTGAGGATGCCCAGCTGGGCGCGGCGCGCAGCTATCTGTTCCAGGCGTCCCGGCTGGGCGTCGAGATCATCGACATACCGCGCCAAGTCGGCGGTCACATCGGTCAGCTGAAATCCCGCTTCCTTCAGCCGATCTGCGAATGCTGCAAGCTCCACATCCTGTCCCACCCGAGTCTCCAGAGCCTTGCGCGCAGATGAGAGCCAGGCCAGCGCCCCGCCGGCTTCGTCTTCAGAGCCTGCAAGAGCGACGACCGCTGACTGGGCGGCCATCCGAAGATCGTCGGCGGCCTGCAGACGACTAGCCTCGGATGCCAGGGACGCGTCTTCGCCGGGAAGCGGGTTAACCCTCGCGATCTCCTCAAGGCCGAACCGAAGCAAATCGACTTCCCTGGCCCGGGCCTGCGTATCGGCAAGCAGCAGGGCAACCTCGGCCCGCGCGGCTTGGCATTCGGCCCAAAGACCTCTGTATGCCGCCAGCGGGTCAAGCACAGCCGTCCCAGCGAATCGATCCAGCAGGTGGCGTTGGTGACCGGGTTCAACAAGCCGTACCTGGTCAGCCTGACCGTGGATCGTCACCAGGTTGGCCGCCACTTCTGCGCATAGTCCGGCCGGGACGGATGCGCCGCCCAGATAGGCACGCGATCTCCCGGTCGGTGTCAGGTGCCGGGCGAGAAGCAGTTCACCGTCCTCATCCAGTTGCCCGCCAGCTCCGACTACCCGATCGACCGTCTCGGCGGTGGTGGAAGTGAATCGACCTTCGATTCGAGCCCGATCAGCTCCAGAGCGTACGAGCTTCGGATCGGCGCGTCCGCCGAGTAGCAGACCGAGTCCGGTGACGATCATGGTCTTGCCGGCACCGGTCTCGCCGGTCACCACAGTGAAGCCGCGATCGAACGACATCGTCGCGTCGTTGATCACCCCGAGATCGGTGATCCGCAACTCGGAGATCACGCTGGCGCCTGCTGCGGGTCAGGCAGTTCGTCTTGATAGACCCGGCCCCGCCAGCCTTCGACACGCAGCCCGAACTTGCTCACCAATCGATCCGTGAACGGCGACTGGGAGAGGCGCGCAAGACGGAGGCGGTGGCGCCCACGAACGACTTCGACCTCCATCCCGGTGTGGATCTCCACCGAGCGTCGCCCGTCACACCACAGCACGGCGCTCGTTTGCAGCCCGGGAATCAGCTCCACGACAACCCTCGACGACGGCCCCAACACCAAAGGCCGTGCAAACAGGGCGTGTGCGCTGAGCGGGAGGACCAGGAATGCATCAACACCGGGCCAGATCACTGGCCCGCCGGCTGAGAACGCGTACGCGGTCGAGCCAGTCGGAGTGGAGACAAGCACGCCGTCGCAGGCCCAGCGAGAGAGCGGCCGGCCGTCAATCTCAACCAGGACCTCTAGCATGCGTTCCCGGGCAGCCTTCTCGATGGATACCTCGTTGATGGCGAAGGATGACCAGACCACTTCTTCGCCGTCGCGCAGCTGCACATCGATTGTGAAGCGCTCCTCCACCAGATAGGACCGCTCGACGACGCGCTCGACAATCCAGTCGATTTCGGAGGACTCCGCCTCAGCAAGGAAGCCGACATGACCCAGGTTGACGCCGAGGAGGGGTGTATCTGAGGCCATCACCCACTCGGCTCCGCGCAAGATCGTACCGTCACCGCCCAGCACGATCATCAGTTCTGCGGACGGCGCACCGTCTTCGCTTTGCCGGACCAGCTCGCTTACCCGGGCTGCAAGGTGGGGGGCGAGCCCGGCCATGTCCTCGGCCGGTATGGCGATGTCGATGCCAGCCGCACTCAAGCCTTCCACCAGGCGAGCGGCGGAACTAACCGCCGCCGGCCGACCGGGATGGGTAAGCACTGCGACCCGCCGAGGTGAAGTCTCCTGACCATTCGGCGCGCTCACCTGCCACAGCATAGGGCGGTGCGCACGGCGGACTGCGTTGCCAAGCCGATGATTGATGACCGCGCGTGCTGAGCCGGTCGGAACGCGGGCGTACGTTTCGTACGTTTCCCATCTCAAGACGGTCCGCCCCGATACTGGGCCCACCCCAGTACGTTTCCCATCTCAAGACGCCCCGCGACCGCAAGACCAGCCCTCCAGACAGGCTCAGGGCGGCGTGGTGTCGCCCTGGACCGACCTCGCGAGCAGCGCAAAGAATTCGACCGTGCCGGCTGGGCCGGGCAACCTACTGGGTACTACGGCCTGAACCGGCCAGCCTCGCCCAGCCGCCGCGGCAACCACTCGGTCCACGGCCTGCTGGCGCAATGCCGCCGACCGCACTACTCCGCCCTTGCCCAGCGCCGTCCGGCCCACCTCGAACTGAGGCTTGATCATGAGCAGCAATCGGCCGTCGGTTCGGGTCACCGAGAGCAGTGGATCCAAGATCATCGTAAGGGAGATGAAGGAGACATCGGCTACCACTAGCTCGACCCGCTCACCGTCGACGTGGTGCAGTTGCAAATCCCGGAGATTGGTCCGCTCCCAGACCCGAACCCGTGGATCATTGCGAAGTTCTGCGGCCAGTTGATGTGTACCGACATCGACCGCGATGACTTCACGGCAACCGCGTTCCAGCAGTACCTGGGTGAAGCCTCCGGTCGACGCACCGGCGTCCAAAGCCCGCTGACCGGCCACCTCCAGATCAAGATCATCGAGTGCACCGAGAAGCTTGTGGGCTGCGCGGGACAGGTAGTGATCACCGATCACGTCAAGCCGATCGGTCACGGCGACCGCCTCGGCGGCCCGAGTGACCACTTGACCGTTGACCCGGACCCCGCTCGAGCCGATCATCGATTGGGCGTGGCTACGCGATCGCGCCAGACCCCGGCGGACGAGTTCCCGGTCCACCCGCTGTTGGGTTCGGCCATCACCGGTGGCCACGTCACACGCTGTCTGGTGCGTCCCGCGGCACGTCCGGGCCCGCCTCTAGCGCGGCCTGCAAGGCTGCATGGGCTTGGGCAAGGCGATCGTGGTGTTCGTGAAGGGGAGCCGATTCGAGGTCGGAGAGATCGGATAACGCCTGATCGATCCCAGCATTGCCCGTGGCCGGCGGGCCGATGGCCTCCCCGGTATCGGGGCCCGTCACGGGGCCGTCGATGATGGCTCGGCGTCGTCCACACTCTGGCTGGCCGACGCAGTAGTTGCCGCTTTCGCCGACGCAGTAGTTGCCGCTTTCTTCGCGGCAGCCTTCTTCGCGGCGGCCTTTCTCGCAGCAGATGTGCTGCGCGGCGGCTCGGCAGCAGGCGACACCTTGATGCCACCGGGCTTCGGCCGGGCCTGGTCTTCGACGGTTCGGCGCAGCTCAGCGATCTCGGTGCGCAGGGCTTGCAGATCCGCTGCACGTGCGAAACCGAGTCTGGCAGCGGCCTTGTCGACTTCGGTGTTAATCAGCTTTTCCAGCAGCTTGCGATTTGCTCGGCTCGCCGCCAGCAGTTCGTCCGCGACCTTGCTGACGCGCTCAGTAGCATCGGCAGCCGGCTTCTCCAGCCCGGTCTGACCTAGAACGGACTTGGCTGCTGCGACTGCTTTGGTGCGAGTCGCCTTGGACATCCCGTTCAGCAGCTGAATGTAGTTCTGCAGACCCTCGACCGCCATGCCGGACAGACTACCGCGCGCAGGCTCAGCCGAGGTCGCCCAATTCGGAGAGAACAAGATCGACATCGATTGTGCGTCCGGCGTCCAGGGCACGCCAGCTGACGTGGGCTGCAGCCCAGAGCGCATGGAGCTCGGCCGCCGCAGCCGGGGCTGTGCTCAGGACGATCCGACCGTCCGCCTCTCGGGCACGGACGGCGCCACACCGAATCGAGTTCCCGTCCTCGACCGCGATCAATGGCGCCTGGAACAGTCCGGCGAGATCTCGGCCGAGATGGGTTGGCCGTTGCTCCGGGCTCGCCACCAGCAGGTCGCGGCCACGGTGCGAACCGGTGAGGACCAGCATGCTGTCCATGCCGGCGGCGGCGGCCCCAGCGACATCGGTGTCCAGTCGATCGCCGATGAAGATCGGCCGGACGGCGCCCAGCCGGAGGGTCGTCTCATCCAGGAGGGGCCGGTACGGCTTGCCCGCGACCTCGGGCTGCATACCGACCGCCATTCGAACGGCCGCCACCGCGGCACCATTGCCGGGAACCAGACCGCGGTCAGTCGGCCGCGTCGGATCAGTGTTCGTCGCAACCCAATGCGCACCCCGGTGAATTGCGATCGCAGCCTCGTTGAGCTGCTCCCAGGTGAGGTCCACAGCCCAGCCCTGGATCACCGCAACCGGGCTATCATCTGCCGAGTGGACCGGCGTCAACGCCCGCTCGGCCAAGGCGTCCAGAATCCCAGCGCCACCCACGACCAGCACCTTGGCGCCCTCGCCAAATCGCTCCACCAGCAGATGTGCCGCAGCCTGAGCCGAGGTCACTACATCGGTGTTCTCAACCGAAATGCCGAGTTCCCGGAGATGCATCGCTATTGCGACCGGCGGTCGAGCTGCATTGTTGGTCACGAAGCCTGTCTTGATGCCGCGCTCATGCAGCCGAGCGACAGCCTCCGGCGCACCAGGTACGGCGACTGGGCCCAGATAAACCACGCCGTCAAGATCAAGCAGGACGGCGTCGTACGCGTCGACTAAGTCCTGAACGTCCGTGGTGGCCAACGCCGGATCCACTGGACCGCTCACGAACTATCCGCCGTCGGGGAGGACTCGAGATCGGATGGATCGAAGCTCAGCACGAGACCGTCCAGTTCGTCGACCCTCGCCTGGGCGTCGGTCTCACCGTTTTGATCCAGCTCGGCCGCTGCCTCGAACCAGCTCCGAGCCTCTGCCGGCGATCCTCGGCGCAGTAGCGCTTCGGCGTAGGCGTATCGCAGCCGGGCAGCGGCGGGCCGTCGCACCGACGTCGGAGGCAAATCGGCGATCGCTGCTTCGAGGATCCGCTCAGCCTCCGCCTGTTGACCAAGATCACCTCGGGCCCCCGACTCAACCAAGATCATTTCGACCCGCTGTGCCGGATCGAGACGACCTCGCTTCGCCTCCTTCGCAAGCTTGAGCGCAGCCTCCGGGCGGCCCAAAGCGCGCTCGCAGTCGGCCATCATCGGCAGATAGTCGTCTGACCCTGTCATCCGCCGGATCGCGCGGAGCTCGCTGAGCGCAGTGTCGTAGTGGCCGGCAGCGTACGCAGTCTCTGCGGCAGCCTCGCGCACGATCGGCAGTCGGGCCGCTCGTCGGCGCGCAGCCTCGGCATGTGCATAGGCCAGCTCGGGATCGTCATCGACCAGCTGGCCGGCAGCGACCAGGTGGGCGGCCACAATCTCAGCCAGCTCCTTAGGCAACCCACGAAGTTCGGCTCGTACGCTTCGGTGCAGGGCATGTGTATCGATGCCTTCGGGCACCGGCGGTTCGTTTGGCTTCCGGGCAAGCCCTGGCCGCGGCTGATTGTGGGGCCGCTTGGTCGTTCGAGGACGCTGGTTCTGTCCGCTGCGCTCCGCCACTGCCTTATCCTTGCCGTCACCCGGCCGGGACGCAAAGCAGCGAAGCGGAAAGATCAAAGCCCCGGCACGATGGTGGGACGGCGGCACAGCAGTCGCAGTGCCGATGGTGCCCGCAGCAGCGGCTCCAGCTCCGCCTTGACGCGCCGATTGTGTGCTCCTCTTGATCGGTGAACCCTACGTCAAGCACGATGTTGCACAACGTCGTCAGGAGTGAACGTGGCATTGGTTGCCGGGGTCGATTCTTCTACCCAGTCAGTGAAAGTCGTTGTTTGCGACCCCGAAACCGGGCGAGTGGTTCGGACGGCCCGGGCCTCCCACCCCGACGGCACCGAGGTTTCGGCAGATGCATGGCTTTCGGCCTATTCGGAAGCCACGGCTGGAAGACTGCTGCGTGACGTGGTGGCTCTTGCAGTTGGCGGTCAGCAGCACGGCATGGTGACCCTCGATGAGGATGGGAAGCTCGTCCGCGATGCGCTGTTGTGGAACGACAACCGTTCGGCGCCTGACGCAGTCGACCTGATCAACGAGTTGGGCGGGCCCGCAGCTTGGGCCGATGCCGTGGGTTCGGTACCGGTCGCCTCGATGACGGTTTCCAAGATCAGGTGGCTTGCCCGGGCCGAACCGGACAATGCCGCGCGTACCCGATCCGTCGTGTTGCCCCACGACTGGCTGTCCTGGCAGCTCGGTGGCCGCACCTTCCCTCCAGCCACGGATCGCGGCGATGCGTCCGGAACCTTGTACTACGACGCCACGGCAGGCAGTTACCGAAACGATCTTGTGCGGCGTGCCATTGGCCATGATCTTGAGTTGCCCCGGGTCGCCGCGCCGTCAGAGATCATCGGTGAGACGCCGGACGGCGTCGCGATTGCTGCTGGGACCGGCGACAATATGGCCGCTGCCCTGGGCCTCGGCCTTCGCTACGGAGATGCTGTCGTATCGCTTGGAACCAGTGGAACCGCGTACACCCGGAGCGGTACGCAGACCCATGATCCGAGTGGCACGGTAGCCGGCTTCGCAGATGCCACCGGTTCCTTTCTGCCACTGGTGTGCACGCTGAACGGAGCCCGGAACCTGGTGGCGACGGCCGCGCTCCTCGGTGTCAATCTCGATAAGTTCAACGAGCTGGCCTTGAGCGCCCCGCCCGGAAGCTCAGGCGTTACCTTCCTTCCCTATCTCGAAGGAGAGCGCACGCCGCCGCTCCCGGATGCCACCGGCGAACTCGTCGGACTGACTCTGGCCAACTTCGCTCCAGCGAATATTGCTCGCGCCGCGGTTGAAGGTGTGCTGTGGAGCCTGGCCTACGGCGTCGACGTCCTCCGCGAGCATGCCGGTACTGTCTCTTCGATAACGCTCACCGGCGGGGCCTCGCAGTCACCGGCCGTCGCGCAGATTGCGACTGCTGTGTTCGGTCTGCCGATCATCGTCACGGACGCATTCGAAAGCGTTGCGGTCGGGGCAGCGCGGCAGGCGGCGTGGGCGCTGACCGGTGAACTACCGGACTGGCCGGTCCCGGTGATTGCGCGGCATGAACCCACCCCAGCCGACCAGCGAGCAGCCCGAGAGATCAGTGACCGCTATCGCGACGTGTTGAGCGAGCACGCCGGCTGGAAAGGTATCTCAGCCGCCACAACGGATTCCTTGCAGTAGGTATCGGCGACAGGACGGATTATGTGGGCGATTCGTGGCCGGATCGTGGCCATGTCCGATCGGCCGGAAGTCGCCCCGAGCGAGTCCGCGGTGTTCACCGGCCGAGTTTGGATCGGTGACGATGGCAGAATCGCCGCAGTCACCAAGGGCGCCAAAGCCGGACCGCCCGGGTCGGCTGACGCGACAGTCATCGACGTCGGATCGTCCTTCGTCATTCCCGGCTTGGTGGACCTGCACAACCACCTCGCTTACAACACTCTGCCCTTGTGGACAGAGCCGACGCAGCACCAACCGTTCGCACACCACAACTCATGGACCAAGGCCGACACCTACTCGAAAAGCACGACGTGGCCTGCGTACGCACTGATCACCGCATGCCCACACGAGCTGCTGTCCTATGTCGAGGCGAAGGCGATTGTCGGCGGTACGACATCCATTCAAGGGTCGCCCCCGTCGAACAAGCCGCGGGACGGCTGGCTGGTCCGCAACATCGACGACGAGACGTTCGGCACCGGAAATCCCAACCTGGTCTACGCGTCCGTTTTGACGATGAACAGTGCTGCGCTCGCCGACCGGGCAAACAAAATGCGGGACGCCTCGAGCCACGCCGCCTTCATTTATCACTGCTCCGAAGGGCAGCGGGGAACCATCGTCGCTCGCGAGTTCATCGAAGCCAAAGACGCCGGTTGCCTCCAACCAAGGTTCATTGCGGTGCACACCAACGCAATAGATCCGGCGCTGTATGCCGACTGGACCGCCAAGGCAGGAGCCGTCGCCTGGTCGCCGTTTTCCAACCTCTGGCTCTACGGTGACACCACCGACGTTCCAGCTGCTCGAGATGCCGGCATCTCGGTCTGCCTGGGCTCCGACTGGGCGCCGTCGGGAGCCAAGTCGATTTCCGGGGAACTGAAGTCCGCACGACTCACTGCGGACGCGAAGGGCTGGACCCTGACTGATGAAGACCTCGTACGGATGGTCACCTGCCTGCCTGGCGACGTGCTCAACCGCGCATGGGGTCGGCAGGTCGGCCGACTGCAGCCGGACGCCCAGGCTGACGTCGTGGTGATCAAGGCCAAAGCAGGCGCCAGTCCGTTCTCCACCATCGTGAAAGTAACCGAGGAACAGATCGACCTCGTGGTGATTGACGGCATTCCCCGGTATGGCACACAGCAGCTGACGGCTGATGCATTGACAGCCGCCGCGAGCCTTACCGTCCGAATGTTCGGGCCCAACCCACCCGGCACGACCTCGATCCAGGTCGGAAGCCGAACGATGCGGTTGCTGCTGACCCATCCAAGCCAGCCACCCCGACTCTGGGAATGGGCAGCGGTGGTCGACCGGCTGGAGGAGGTACGGCAGGATCCGCGCCAAGCGGTGGAAAAAGCTCAGGCCAGATACGCGGAGTTCGCCGGCCGGCTGGACGCAGACGACGCGCCACTGAAGCTGGCTTTGGACATGCCAACGGGACTGGCTCCCATCGGCGGCCTGCCGAAGAACCTGGACGACCTGAAGGTGCCCCCGCTGCAGAGCCTCACCCACGATGCCGAATGGCTCGCCTCGCTCAAGGGCCGAGGTTTCCACGGTGGGGTGCTCGACGGTCTGGCCGATTATTACGGCTGAGAGGAGCACCCGATGAACGATCACATGGAAAGAACGCTTGCCCAGGCGCGCCGCGGCCAGCTGTTGTCGAAGGTCCGGTCGAGCGAACCAGCAGCGGGTCAGGATGACCTCGACGGCGGCCAGCGACTGTTGATTTTGGACATTCTCTGCTCCGCAATCGGTGGAGCCTATGCTCATCTGCCCGCCAAGCGCGCCGCGTACGCGAGCGATCCGATACAGGCGTTGACCCTTTTGCGCCGGCGGGCGGCCGACTTGTCAAATACCGAGTTCCATCGGGCAGTGACCGGCATCGTCACTGGCCTTCGAGACGCACATACTCGCTACATCGGTCCCGCACCGCTCCGCGGCAGCGTTGCCGTGCTGCCGTTCCTGGTCGAGCAGTACGGTACGGAACGAGCGCCACGCTACGTCGTGAGCAAGCTGAACGCTGATGCGATCGACGACGACGACTATCTGCCACATCGGGGTAAGAAGCCGGGCCCAGCGGACAAGCTGAAGCCCGGCACTGAGCTCACATCATGGAACGGGGTGCCGTTTGCTCGTGCGATTGAGGTCTACGCCAACTTCGAAACCGGTGGGCGGCCCGACTCGCGCCGGGCACGAGCGCTCGAGTCGTTGACGCTTCGTGCCCTCGACTACAGTCCGCCTCCCGACGAGGACTGGGTCATCGTGGGATATCGCAATGGCCGCCGATCTGTGCGGGAAGTACGGCTGCCATGGCGGGTGCTGGAGCCCGAGAAGGCAGCTACTGCGATGGACGTGGGATCGAGAGCTGCCCTCAAGCAAGCGGCCAACCCGGCCGCTGAGGCCGTACGCCGGGCGAAGAAGCAGATGTTTTCGACGCCATTGTGGATCTCCGACCGTAAGCCGTCCGCAGCCCGACCGAGACCAGTGGACAAACCCAAGATCAATGAATGGATCGAGACCCCGATGCAGGACGTGCTCGCGGCCAAAGCAATACGCCGCAACGTCGGTTATCTGCGGATCTGGTCGTTCGATGTCAAGGATGACGACGCGTTCGTCGCGGAGATGATCCGGCTGCTGCAGGCCTTGCCGCAACAGGGAGTGATCGTTGACTTGCGAGGCAACCCTGGCGGGCTGATCTGGGCCGCCGAGCGCTCCCTCCAGCTGTTCACTGCCAATAGGTTGATCCAGCCGACCCGGTTCTCCTTGATCGCGACCCCGCTGACCAGGCAGATGGCGGAGAGCCCGTTCAACCGGCTGGAGCTCGAACCTTGGAGCCAGTCACTACAGGATGCCGTGTCGACCGGCGAGCTCTACGCCCAGCCGCTCCCGCTCACTGATCCGGCATGGTGCAACGACCAGAAGTGGCACTATCCGGGCCGCGCCGTGGCGATTGTCGATGCGAACACCTATTCGTCGGGCGACTTGTTCGCCGCCGGTTGGGTGGACCACGAGATAGGCCCGCTGATCAGTATCGGCCTGGCGACCGGAGCCGGTGGCGCGAACGTGTGGACCGCAGCTCAGCTCCGAGATGCGATCAGCGGCACCGATGAGGTCTGGCCCGCGATGCCCAGCGGTTCAGGTTTCACCATTTCGTTTCGCAGAGCTATCCGTTCCGGCAAAGGAGATGGCATCCCGATCGAAGATCTTGGCATTCCAGGACAGCCGTACGAGATGACCGAGGCCGATCTCATCGACGGCAACAAGGATCTGCTCGGCTATTGCGTCAGTCTGCTGAAGTAAGGAAAACAAAGTGATCGAGTTCGATCCTGGACCGCCGCAGCAGCTGGCCGACCACTTCGCCAGCGTGCCGAGCTATGCCTCGCATCGCGAACTGTTCTGGTACGACTGGGGTCCGGTCTTCTATCGAGGCAGGCTGGACGGCTCGGCCCGCGTACTCGGCGTTGCCTCCGATCCCGGCCCGACCGAACGGGTTGCAGGGCGAACCCTGGTGGGCGACGCCGGTCAGCGGGTCCAAGGCTTTCTCAGCAAGCTGGGTCTCACCCGAAGCTACGTGCTGGTCAACGCCTACGCGTACGCGCTGCTGCCGTCTAAGGCCATGAGCGCCATCCCGATCTTGTCTGAGCCGGCACAGCAAACCTGGCGGAACGCGTTGTTTTCCATGGTGGTGGGGCCACAGCTCCAGGCCATCGTCGCCTTCGGCCTGCAGGCCAAGATCGCGGTAGAACAATGGTCCGCCGCGCCGCCGGTGATGATCAAGAAGGTACCGCATCCATCCAGCCACGAACCCGGCAAGTTGATCACCGAGTGGCGGGCGGCGGTTGAGGACCTCCGCACCGTGGTCACACCAGACTCAGACGGGAACAATTCAGTGCCGAATTATGGCACTCGGTTTGCCGAGCGCGACTATGCCCGCATCCCGCCGAGGGATCTTCCCTTCGGCGTGCCGCAATGGCTCGGCGATGACGCGGCCGGCCGCGCGGCGAAGCCCCGGCACAACAACACGGTGGAACGCGACCCCAACGACAAGCTGCACACTCTCGTTTGGCGGTCGCCCGAGGACCAGCCCTAGGCATGCCTGGAACGACGAAGAGCTAACGATGAACGACGACGTCGGGCGGCCCGGGCGCTTCCTGTTCTCCCTCATCGACGCGGGTGGTACGGTTCCGCCCGCTTTGGGCCTCGCCACAGCACTCGTTCGGCGCGGGCACCAGGTACGGGTGCTGGCGGACCCCACCGTGGAGACCGATGCCAGATCAGCCGGATGTGCCTTCTCGCCCTGGCGGGAGGCGCCCCACTTCAACTCTCGCGCCGAGCAGACGGCTTTGATCGCCGCTATGGAAAGCGGAAACCCCTATCGCGCATTTCGAGCCGTCAAGGCGTGGGCGGGCAAGGCGATGACGAGCCGGTTTGCGGGTGACGTCGTCTCGACCGTTCGCGACTTTCCTGTCGATGCCATCCTGTCCGATGGCCTGCCAGGAATGTTGATCGGCACTCATGCGACCGGGCTTCCGACGGCCGCAATGTTGGCCCAGATCTACGTACGGCCAACTGCCGGCCTTCCCCTCATGGGCACGGGCTGGTCACCTGCTCGCGGCGTTCTCGGCAGGGCGAGAGACACTGTGGCGCCGCGGCTGGCTTCGTGGCTGCTGTCACGCACGCTTCCGCGCCTGAACGCCGTGACAGCAAGCTACGGCCAGCCGCCGATCGGCGATGTTTTCGAGCTGTTTGACCGATGCCGCCGGGTGCTAGTGATGACCAGCCCGTCCTTCGACTTCGTCGCGCCGCGGCTACCGAACAACGTGCAATACGTCGGGCCGCAGCTTGATGACCCGGATTGGGCGGTCGATGACGGGTGGCGGCGTCAGGGTTCTGCTCCGCTTGTCCTCGTGGCTGCAAGCTCGGTCTACCAAGACCAAGCGGACATGCTCCGCCGGGTCGCCCAAGGCCTTGGACAATTGACGGTGCAGGGCGTGCTGACCACAGGCCGCACTCTGGAGGTCGGCGCGGTCCAGGCTCCCTCGAACGTTCAGGTGCTGCGCGCCGTGCCTCATCGCCGCGTGCTTCCCGAAGCGTCTGTCGTGGTAACCCATGCCGGCCATGGAACCGTCCTCAAAACTCTGGCAGCTGGCGTGCCCCTGGTCTGCATGCCAATGGGTCGGGATCAAAAGGACAACACCGTTCGGGTGTTGCGACTGGGTGCAGGCGTCCGGATCAGCGAGTCGGCGAAGCCTGACCTAATAGCTGCCGCTGTCTCCCACGTCCTGCAAGAACCGGCCTATGCATCAGCTGCCCGGAGATTCGCTGGCGTTCTTGCACGCGAAGCAGCCGACCGGCCAAGTGCGGCTGATGAGGCCGAAAACCTGCTAACCGACGGCACTTCCAGCCCTGATACCGGAGGAACGCATCGGGATTCGTAGATCGGCGACCACGCCGAAATGATCGCCGCCCATACTTCCCCCGAGGGTTGGTCACACCAGTTGGCAGTTGGCGATGTCCAGCGTGGGGCCCGTCGTAAGGGAATCCGAGTCCTACGGTTCTGGCGGTCCCATGTTGAGCAATCTGCGGCCCAGCCGAAGTTGTTGCCCGGTGCCCCGGCACTTGGGGCAGATGTGGTGAGCACGCCGGAACAGCCAACCCTCCCTCCGCGGATTGCCGTGGCACTTGGAGCATCGCACCCACGGATTCAAAAGCAACGACCCGTAATAGCCGACGCCAATCACGCCGATCACGATAAAAGCCAGCACCAATGCTTCCAACAGAGTGTCCTCCGTCGTTGCCGTTGGACGAGCTAATGATGCCGCAGCTGCAGTGCCCACAACGGTAGGCATGCCGGGAGCCGGGACATCAAAAACACCTCAGCGGTGGTCACGAATGACCACCGCTGAGGTGTATGTCCGGCGACGTCCTAGTCTCCCACACGGTCCCCCGTGCAGTACCATCGGCGCTGAAAGGCTTAACTTCCGGGTTCGGAATGGAGCCGGGTGTTTCCCTTTCGCCATGATCACCGAAACTCTATGGAGATGTGGTTTGCGGCGCGATTAGTGCAACTCGATCAGCTCGAGTGAGTGTTAATCGTCTTCCCGACCGTATCTCGGGAACTGCACAGTGGACGCGTAGCATCTTTGTAGGAACAAGCCCTCGGCCTATTAGTATCGGTCAGCTCCATGCATTACTGCACTTCCACATCCGACCTATCACCCAGTGTTCTGCTGGGGGCCTTACCAGGTTAACCTGTGGGAGCCATCATCTTGGAGCGTGCTTCCCGCTTAGATGCTTTCAGCGGTTATCACTTCCGAACGTAGCCAACCAGCCGTGCTCTTGGCAGAACAACTGGCACACCAGA
>JBKPML010000103.1:0-5771 GCA_046732135.1 Actinomycetota bacterium | reverse complement strand
ATTGAGGTCGGGCATCTTGGTGTTGGCGATCTCCCGGATCTGGTCACGGGTGATCCTGCCAACCTTCTCCCGATGTGGAACGCCGGAGCCCTTCGGTACCCCAGCCGCCTTCTTGATCAATTCCGCGGCGGGCGGCGTCTTTGTCACGAAGGTGAACGACCGGTCCTCATAGATCGTGATCTCGACCGGAATCACAGTGCCGCGCATAGATTCAGTCGCCGCGTTGTACGCCTTGACGAACTCCATGATGTTCACGCCGTGGGGACCCAGCGCCGTACCGACCGGCGGCGCTGGGGTGGCAGAGGCGGCGTTCAGCGCAACCTTGACGAGCGCCGCGACCTTCTTTCTGGGAGGCATTTCTGGTTTGGTCCTTCTTCTCTTCGGTGGTGTCTTCGATCAGGCCTTTTGAACTTGCGCGAAGGTGAGGTCGACAGGGGTTTCCCGGCCAAGAATCTCCACTAGCGCCTTGAGCCGCTGGCTGTTGACATTGAGCTCGGTGATCGTCGCGTGTACGCCGGCGAACGGCCCGTCGACCACCATGACTGAATCGCCGACGGCGAAGTCCACAACCTCGACCTTCCGGCGGCGTCGGATCGGGCCTTCACTGGTGGCAGTAGCGGCGGCGATGATGGCCGGGGCGAGCATTTTTTCTACTTCGTCATAGCTGAGCGGGACTGGCTGGTTGGAATGCCCCACAAAACCGGTCACTGATGGCGTGTGGCGCACCGTTGACCAGGACTCATCCGTCAGGTCCATCCGGACCAGAACGTAACCGGGAAGCACCGTCCGCTTGACCTGCTTGCGCTGGCCGTTACGGATCTCGGTTACCTCCTCGGTCGGCACGATGATCTCGTAGATGTAGTCCTCCATGTTCAGCGAGGACACCCGGTTCTCGAGATTCTGCAGCACCCGATTCTCCATGCCGGAATAGGTGTGCACGACGTACCACTCCCCGGGCTTGGTGCGAAGTTCGGCGCGGAACGACTCCAGCGCCTCTGCCCCGGCATCGTGCTCCTCGGCTTCAGGCGCCTCCTCGACCTCGGGCTCCGCAGCAGCGGCGAAATCGAGATCGATGTCCTGATCGGCACTCTCGGTCTGTTCGCTGCTCGCGCCACCGAAGTCCAGGTTGATGGACACGTCGTCGTCGGCGCTCGACGAATAGCTCTCAGTGCCGAAGTCGATGTCGAAGTCCTCCCCGACGCCGGCGTCAGCCGTCGGTTGGTCTGAGGAGCCGGTCACGGGTGATGAGGCGGGGTTCTCCGGCGGTTCCGCCTCGTTCCGGGGCTCGTCTGCTGAGAAGGTCTCGGGCACGGCAGCATCTCCGTCTGGCTGGTGGTCGGTCATCTAGGTGAAAATCCTGAATACTGCCGAGCCGAAGATGAGGTCGAGCAGGCTGACGTAGGCGATAACAAACAGTACGAAGATCAGCACAACGACGAAGTACTGGATGACCTGTTGGCCGGTTGGATAGACCACTTTTCGCAATTCGCCAATTGATTCTCGGACGAACTGGATCGGGCCTGTCCGTTCCCTCTTCGCCGGACGGCGCTTGCTCGGCGTCGGACGGCCCTTCGTTCCACGGGCTGACTTAACGGCGCTATCGGATTCTGCCGCCGCGGATGTCGTCCGACGCCGTGGCGCACCGACGGCTATCAGCTCGCTGGCGTCGCCCGACTGCTGCGTCGGTTTCTCACTCTCTGCCACCCGTGGACCTTCACTTTCTCAATATTCCGTATCAGCAGGGCAAGAGGGACTTGAACCCCCAACCTTCGGTTTTGGAGACCGATGCTCTGCCAATTGAGCTATTGCCCTTCGGAAGCTTTCGCCACTGCGGTCGCCGCGCTCGTCCGGGCCAGGTTGAGGGCGCACGCAAGCAGTGGTGTGCTTGCCACCAAGAGATCGAGTGTACTGACGTTTGGGTACCGAGTCGAACCGCACAACGGCTGCCGCCGGCCATCCCCCGAGATGAGGGCCGATCCCCTTGTTGGCTGAGAGCTGGACTGCGAGCCGTCCCAAGATGGCCCGCGTACCGCAAACCGCGCCCAAATGCGTCGCGAGTCAGCTTGAGATGGGAAACGCACCGACCGGCTGGGCCAGAAGCTGCTCCACGGCCGCCAGCAGTACGCAGGTGGCCAGGCCGTCGATGGCCGTCGCGACATCCTGCGGCGGGGGGTATGTCGGGGCGATCCGGATGTTGCGGTCTCGCGGATCCCTGCTATACGGGAACGCCGCTCCCGCTCCAGTCATGGCGATGCCGGCCCGCTTGGCCAGGGACACCACCGTTGTGGCCGTATGGTCCGCAACGTCCAGGCTGATGAAGTACCCACCGTCTGGATTGGTCCACGATGCTGCGGCAAGGTCACCGAGTCGCGACTCCAGGATCGAGGTCACCAATTCGAACTTCGGGGCAATGATCTCCCGGTGCTTGCGCATCAGTTCTCGTACGCCCTCCGCGCTACGGAGAAATTGCGCATGCCGCAAATGGTTGATCTTGTCGGGTCCGATGGTCCGCTTGCTGAGGTGCGACAGATACCACTCGACGTTCGCCGGTGAGCTGGCGAAGAACGATACGCCAGCCCCAGCGAATGTGATCTTGGAAGTGGATGCAAACAGGTACACCCGGTTGGGGTGGCCTGCCTCGGCGGCCATGCCAAGCACGTCCAGCGCCGGAGTTTCCATGTCGGTGAGGTGGTGCACGGCGTACGCGTTGTCCCAGAAGATTCGGAAATCGGCGGCCGCCGTCGGCATCGAAACCAGGGCCCGGGTGACCTTCTCGGTATACACGGCTCCGGTGGGATTCGAGTACGTCGGAACCACCCAGATCCCCTTGATCGCCGGGTCGTTCGCGGCCAGCTCGCGGATCTGGTCGACATCTGGACCATGATCACCCAGCGGCACCGGCAGCATCTCGATGCCGAACTGCTCGCACAATGCGAAATGCCGGTCGTAGCCGGGCACCGGACACAGAAACCGCACCGGTGCATGCACCCACGGCGCCGCGGAGTCGACCGGCCCCTTGAGCAGGGCGTACACCAAAGTGTCGTGCATGATCGCCAAGCTGGCGTTGTCTCCTGCCACCAACTGGGTGACGGGCACGTTGAGCAGGACCGCAAAGATTTCCCGAATCTCCTTCAGGCCCGAAGTGCCGCCGTAGTTGCGGCAATCCGTGCCAGAGGCGTCGGTGTAGGCGTTGTGACCCGGGAGCTCGAGGAGGGCATTGGACAGGTCAAGTTGGGCGGCCGCCGGCTTGCCGCGGGTCAGATCCAGCTTCAGGCCTCTCGCCACGAGTTCCTGGTACGCCGATGTCAGCTCGGCGTGCAGCGATGTCAGCTCCTCACGGCTGAGGTCGGACAGCGGCATGGCTCTCCATTCGATGCGGTCTGGTCCGGGCCGTCGGGAAGTCTATGCGGGCGAGCGTCGGGTAGCACGGCGCCGGCGATGTCTTCGCGCAGGCGAGCAAGCGCAGACTGCGAGTTGAGTACGGATGACCCGCAGTTGAAGCGCACAGCGTGCGCAAACCAGCAAGGGTCAGCTCCTTTTGCCCACTAATGCGCTGTGCGCGCCGAGTTCGGCTTGCTGGCCGTTCAGCGTCGCCCTGCCGACCTCGAGCAAGGAGTCGACCGGAAAGGGAAGCTCCACGATTGCGGGCACGGCACCGAAGTTCGCCGCGATGATCATCTGACCACGTTCGACGAGCAGCCAGCGCTCATGCCGATCCGAGGTTGCCGAACCATGATCGAAACGAGGATCGGTCAAATCCGGATTCTCCTTTCGGATCCGAACGAGGTGGCGTTGGACCTCAAAGAGTTCCTGGGCCGCCGGTGTTTCCAGCTCGGTCCAGTCGAGCCTGGAGCGCTCGAACGTGACGGCATCCTGGGGGTTCGGCACAGTCGAGGTGTCCCAGTCCATTGCCGCAAACTCCGCCAGGCGGCCTTCCGCTACGGCTGCTGCAAGTTCCGGCTCAGGATGGGAGGTGAAGAACTGCCACGGGGTCAAGGCGCCCCACTCCTCCCCCATGAAGATCATCGGTGTGAATGGGCTCAGCAGGGTGATCATGGCTGCGAGGGCGAGCTGCCGACGGTTGATCTTGGCGGAGAGCCGCTCACCGTTGGCCCGGTTGCCGATCTGATCATGATTATCGGAGCAAACCACGAGCCGCCAGGTTGGGGTGCGCCGGGTGTCGATGGGCTGCCCGTGGCTGCGCCCGCGGAAGCTGGATCGCGTACCCGTGTGGAAAAACCCTTGCTCGAATACTTTGGCAAGCGCCGCGACCGAATCGAAGTCCGCGTAGTAACCGGACTTGTCACCGGTCAGGCTGACATAGAGCGCGTGATGAAAGTCGTCGCTCCATTGCGCGGTCAAGCCGTAACCGCCGGCCTCGCGCGAGGTGATCAACCGCGGATCGTTGAGATCGGATTCCGCGATGAGAGGGAGCGGCTTGCCAAGCGAAACGCTCAGCGCGCTGGTCTCGATGGCCAAATCTTCCAAGAGATGGACGGCGCGAGTGTCGTGCAGCGCATGGACCGCGTCAAGCCGCAGCCCGTCGACGTGGTAGTCCCGGAGCCACATCCGGGCGTTGTCCAAAATGTAACGGCGGACTTCATCGGAGAACTCCCCGTCCAAGTTCACCCCAGCGCCCCAAGTGCTCCCGGAGGTGTCGGTCAGGTACGGCCCGTACTGCGGCAGGTAGTTGCCGCTTGGCCCGAAGTGGTTGTACACGACGTCCTGGATGACGGCGAGCCCCCGCTGGTGGCAGGCGTCGACGAACTGCTGGTAGCCCAACGGGCCGCCATAGTCCTCGTGCACGGCAAACCAGTACACGCCGTCATAGCCCCAGTTGTGCGTGCCATTGAATGCGTTCACCGGCATCAGCTCGACGAAGTCCACACCAAGATCGACCAGATGATCAAGCTTGCCGATCGCGCTGGTCAAGGTGCCGGCAGGTGTGAAGGTGCCGACATGCAGCTCGTAGATCACCCCGCCGGCGAGTTGCCGCCCGTACCACTGCGAATCCGACCATTCGTAGCGGCTCGGATCGAACGTTTGGGACAGGGCATGAACACCGTCGGGCTGCCGGCGAGAGCGCGGATCGGGCAGCGGGGCCGGGGCGTCGTCGAGAAGGTAGCCGTAGCGGGCATCATCCCCTCCGAAGTCGGGCAGCGCATCCGCCGGCTTCCACCAGCCCTCCCCCGTCGGTTCCATTTTGATCAAGGCCAGGTCCTGCCCGGGTTCAGAAGCTGGACGAAGTACGAGGGCAACCTGGTCCCGTGACGGCGCCCAGACTGAGAAGTCGGGCGTGGTCACAGCTCGCAGCCGACCAGTGCGGGTTCCGGGACCAGGGTGACCCCAAAGGCGGCCTCCACCCCGGCGCGGATCTCGCGCGCCAGGGCGACGAGGTCGGCCGCTTTGGCGGACCCCCGGTTCGTCAGAGCCAAGGTGTGCTTAGTAGACACTCGCGCCGGGCCGTTGCCGTAGCCCTTGTGGAAGCCAGCCCGCTCGATCAGCCACGCCGCGCTGGTTTTGATACGGCCGTCTGGCTGCGGGAACTGGGGGGCATCGGCCGGGAGGGACGCCATTTGGTCGGGCTCGAGAATCGGGTTGGTGAAGAATGAACCGGCACTCCAAGTGTCGTGATCTTGGCCGTCGAGGACCATACCCTTAGCCCGCCGCAGGCCGAGAACCGCATCCCGGACGGCGCGGGCAGGCACCCTGCCGCCGACCTCGATACCCAGCACCCGCGCCAGTTCGGGGTAGCGAATCGGCGCCGAGAG
>JBKPML010000102.1:0-7724 GCA_046732135.1 Actinomycetota bacterium | reverse complement strand
GTCCCAGACCGGATGCCCATTGACAGCCTCGACCAGGGCGCCGCCCGTAACGGTAATCGCCGTCGCGTCGAGCAAATCGGAGATCTGCGACAGTACGGCGAGCGGCCCGCCCGCCCGGAACAGATCCTCCATCAGGTACCTGCCGGCCGGCTGCAGGTTGACCAGCAATGGGACACCGTTTCCGATCCGGTCGAAGTCCTCAAGGCTGATCTCGATGCCGAGGCGCCCCGCGATGGCGAGCAGGTGCACGACAGCATTCGTTGATCCGCCGATGGCAGCGAGCGTGACGATGGCATTGTGGAAAGACGCCGGAGTGATGACTTCCGAGATCGTTCTTCCTTTCTGCACAAGCTCAACGGCCAGTCGACCGGACTCGTGAGCTCCTTCCAGCAGCCTGCTGTCCGCCGCGGGGGTGCCGGCCAACCCTGGGATCGTCATGCCGAGCGCCTCCGCCATGATGCTCATGCTCGAGGCGGTGCCCATGGTGTTGCAGTGACCCCGGCTCCGGATCATCGACGACTCCGACCGCAGAAACAATTCAGCGGACAGGGTTCCGGCCCGGACTTCCTCGCTGAGCCGCCAGACGTCGGTACCACAGCCGAGGGGTTGGCCCCGGAAGGTTCCGTTCAACATCGGTCCACCCGAGAGCACCACGGCCGGAAGGTCGACACTGGCGGCCGCCATCAACAGCGCTGGGATGGTCTTGTCGCAGCCGCCGAGCAGCACGAGCCCGTCGATGGGGTTGGCGCGGAACATCTCCTCCATCGCCATCGCCGCCATGTTTCGCCAGAGCATGGCGGTCGGCCGGACCTGGGTCTCCCCAAGCGAGACGACCGGGAGGTTCAATGGGATGCCGCCGGCCTCGTAGACCCCGCGCTGCACCGCGTCGGCCACCTCGTTGAGGTGGGAGTTGCAGGGCGTGAGGTCGGACGCGGTGTTGGCGATCGCGATCTGCGGGCGGCCCGAAAAGGCCCTCGACGGCGCGCCACGCCGCATCCAAGCCCGGTGGAGGTAGGCGTTGCGATCGTCCCCGGCGTACCACTCCTCGCTACGCAGTCTTCCCATTAGCATGCCTTTCTGTTGCCCACCGGCGGCGACCGACCGGTCAGGGCTGGAGAATCATCCGGCCGACACCGCCGGATCGTAGCGCTGCGTAGGCCTCGTTCACCTCGGCGAGCGGACGGCGACCGCCGATCAGCTCGTCGAGGGGAAGCCGCCCAGCGAGGTAGAGCGCGAAGATGCGAGGCAGGTCGATGCGCGGGTTGCTCGAGCCGTACAGCGAGCCGACGATGCGCTTCTGCCGCTGCACGAGATCGTTGATCGGTACCGCAACCGTCGCATCGGTGCTGCTCAACCCGATGGCGACGAGCGTGCCGGCGGGTCGGAGGCACTCGACCGCCTGCCGCATCGTCTCTGGGCGGCCGACCGCGTCGATCATCCACGGCACACCACCGTCGACCAGCTGGAGAACCCGGTCGACGACGTCTTCCTCGCTTGCATCTACGACATGGGTGGCGCCAACCCGCCGAGCGAGCTCGAGCTTGGTCGGATCGATGTCAATTGCGATCACGGGGTGGGCTCCGGTGAGCGCGGCACCCATAACGGCCGCAAGGCCGACTCCGCCCGTCCCCAAGACGGCGAGCGGCTGGCCGGCCGGCCGGTGCACAGCGTTCCAGACGGCCCCGATGCCCGTGATCACGGCGCACGCGGAAATCGCAGCGATCTCCGGCGGTACGCCGTCCGGCACCTGGAGCACGCTGGTCTGGGAAACCACCACCCGTTCCGCGAAGCAGGAGACGCCCATCAGGTGGTGGATGCGCTGCTCACCCTTGTGCAGGCGGGTGCCGCCGTCCATCAGTCCGTTGGTCGTCGCGAGAACCCGGCCGAAGCGGCAGAGGACCGGGTTGCCCGCCACGCACGCCTCGCACTCGCCGCAGCGGGGCCGCCAGAGAAGAGCCACCCGGTCGCCGACCGATACGCGGTCACCCACCTGCGGACCGACGGCCTCGATGACGCCGGCCCCCTCATGGCCCACCACGAGCGGGAGCTTCGCCTTCAGGTCGCCCGTCATGTAGTGCAGGTCGCTGTGGCAGACACCGGCGGCCTGGATGCGGACTAAAACCTCCCCAGCCTTCGGCTCGTCGAGCTCGACATCCTCGAGCCGCAGCGGCGCACCGATCTTGCGCAGCACCGCTGCCCTCATCGAACCGTTTCTGTGGCAAGGCCGCGTTGCAGCTCGGCGAGGAGAGGCTCGCGCACAGCGCAGGATTCGAACGCGAAGGAGTCGGCGAGCGCATCGAGCTCACTGTCGTCGAGCCCACGGAACATGCTCGCGTACTGGTGAGCGAGCGGCTGGGCGATAGTGATGTTGAGCAGCAGCGTGCGCACCCAGTCGAACCGGCCCCAGGGGTAGGGGTCGAAGTCGGGGAACTCTCGGGCGATGAGGTCCTGGACGGGCTGGGTCACCTCGGCGACACCGATTCCGTCGCTGCCCCACTGGTCAGCGGCGAGCCGGTTCTTCTTGGCCACGAAGTCATCGAACCGGCGACGATACGGTGTGTCCGGTCGAACCGAGACCAGACCTTGCCGGCCGATGTCCTTGTACATCCACAGCGCCCAGCTCGCCGAATGCCGCCGGTAGAGATCGAGCTGGTCCGCGAGGATGCCGCGGAGCCGTACGTCCTCAGCCTCGTTCCCCGTGTAAATCGGTCCGAACTCGCCCACGAGGATCGGACTGCCGGTAGATCGCGCGTACGCGGAGCGCTGCAAGAACTTCTGCTCGGCCTCCTCGCGGCTGTAGTGCGCGCTGCGGCCGAGGCCGGCGGGCACGTAGTCGTGCAACGTGTAGACGGCGTTCTCGAACGGTTCGTCGAAGAAGTCGAATTCGGTCGCGTAGGTGTTGCCGTCAAGGAAAACGGTGTGGTCCGGGTCTACCGTCCGGA
This sequence comes from Actinomycetota bacterium, assembly GCA_046732135.1. GTDB lineage: Bacteria > Actinomycetota > Actinomycetes > Propionibacteriales > Propionibacteriaceae > Microlunatus. The sequence continues at coordinate 4,782 of JBKPML010000102.1, read as the reverse complement.
TCGCCGTGACGAGCCGCCGGTAGAAGGGCCCCACAACGCTGCGGGATTCATCCGCGGGCTCGTTCAACAAGTTGTAGCCGGCCACCCAGGAGTTGCCTCGATAGTGTTCGGCGATGGCCTCCCACAGGTTGACGACCCGGTCCTGGAACTGCCTGTGCTCCCAAAACGCGGGGACGTGTGTGGGGTTGTCAGAGTGCCAGTGATGGTTCTGCGAGCCGGGCAAGGCGTGCAGGTCGACGATCGAGTAGACGCGGTGGCGGGTGAGCGCCTCAATGGCTCGGTCGAGGTGGCGGAAGCCATCGGCCTTGATTTCGAACGGCCGCGCGTCGTCCTCGAAGTGCTTGTATCCGACGGCGATTCGCGCGAGGTTCAACCCGGACTCGCCGAGGAACGCCGCGTCGGGCTCGTCGAAGAATCGGGTGAGGAGGCGCTCGAAGAAACGTTCCGCGCGGTCGCCGATCGCCCGCCGTACCTCCCGCCGCATCAGCGTTTCGTTCGCCGAGTACCCGGTGATGAAGTTCTCCATGTTGAGCCAACCACCCAGGCAAACGCCGCGAAGGAGCAGCGGCTCGCCGTCAGGGCCTATGAATGATGACCCGGAAGTTCGGATCGTCGGTGTCCCAGCAGTCATCCCCGGCTCCTTGTCAGGAAAGTTTCGCGAAACGGAGGGAGACTTTCTCATATAGCAAGCTACGGATCGGAAGCAGGAGCGTCAAGCGGGCTAGTGTGACCCTTAGTTTGACTTCTGGGTCTATCCAGGGTCGTTTGAGACCCCAGTACGGTTCCAACTCGGGCGGCTGTGGCGGCACACATCCGGCCGGTCGCGTTGGTAGCGGGCCGCCATGGCGGGAACAAGGGAGTCTAACGGGCAGCAGGGAGGTCGGATGTGAGCACCGCACCCGCAATGGTCGCTGGCGTTGATTCGTCAACACAGTCCTGCAAGATCGTCGTCTGCGACCTGGAGAGCGGCCAGATCGTGCGGACGGCACGAGCCGCGCATCCCGATGGTACGGAGGTCAGTGCTGAGGCCTGGTTCCGCGCCTTTCAGGAGGCAACTGCGGACCCTGGGCTGTTGGAGGGTGTCCAGGCGCTTGCGGTCGGCGGGCAGCAACACGGCATGGTGACGCTGGACGAGTCTGGTGAGCTCGTACGGGACGCCCTGCTGTGGAACGACAATCGGTCGGCACCAGATGCGCTCGACCTCATCGCGGAGCTAGGCGGTCCGCAAGCGTGGGCGGATGCGGTCGGCACTGTGCCCGTCGCTTCGATGACAGTGGCGAAGACTCGCTGGCTGGCCCGGTGCGAGCCGGACAATGCCGCCCGGACAACCGGTGTGGTTCTTCCCCACGACTGGCTGACCTGGCAGATCGGCGGACGGTCGTTCGAACCCGTGACCGACCGCGGCGACGCCTCGGGCACCTGCTACTTCGACGCTTCGGCCGACGCCTACCGCCATGACCTCATCGAGCTCGGCATCGGCCACGACCTGACAGTGCCGCGAGTGGCCGCTCCGCACGAGATCGTCGGCACGACTCCGAACGGCGTGGCGCTCGCTCCTGGAACGGGCGACAATATGGCCGCCGGGTTGGGCCTCGGGCTCAGCCGTGGGATGGGCGCCGTGTCACTGGGCACAAGCGGCACCGTCTTCACCGTGAGCGGCGAGCAGACCCATGACGGCTCCGGTGTGGTCGCCGGGTTCGCGGACGCGACCGGAGAGTTCCTGCCGCTGGTTTGCACGTTGAACGGCGCTCGCAACCTGGTCGCCACCGCCACCATGCTGGGCCTGACTTTGGACCAGTTCAGCGAAGCCGCTATGTCCGCGCCTGCCGGCAGTGGCGAAGTCTCGTTTCTCCCCTATTTGGAGGGAGAGCGGACCCCGCCGTTGCCGAACGCTCGCGGTCAGCTTGTCGGACTCACCTTGTCCAACATGACACCGGCCAACATCGCCCGGGCCACCATCGAGGGAGTGTTGTGGAGCTTGGCCTACGGACTACAGACTCTGCGTGCCCAGACCGGCGAGATCAGCGGGATCACGCTCACCGGTGGCGCCGCCCAGTCGGCTGCGGTGCGAGCGATCGCCCCGGCGGTCTTCGGGCTGCCGATCGCCTCTACTGAGCCGTTCGAGAGCGTAGCGGTGGGCGCCGCCAAGCAAGCCGCGTGGGCCTTGACCGGCAGCATGCCCGACTGGTCGGTGCCGTACGTGAGCGAGCAGGAGCCCACCGCGGAGGATGTGGCTACGGCGCAGGAGATCAACGCCCGCTACGAATCCGTGCTGCAAACCCACTTCCTTAACGGCCGTTAGGTGGCCGGGAGTCATCGACCAGAACTGATCTACCGAGGTGCAGTGACTGAATCAGCAAGGGCAGCCGCATCTTCCTTGGTCTTGCTAGCTCGAAATATGTGAATCGATCGTCTCTCCCGCCGCCAGGCGTAGTTCGCGCCACCAGCCCGATCATCGCCGTCACCAGATCCGAGTACGGCGCGAGCCTGACCGAAGGGCTGTAATCGGTCCGACAGGGTGGGTCTGGCCCGGGTCCTTCCGCTCACCCAGGAGGTCGGTGTCGAAGGTCGCCGGGGCTCCGTCGGGATCTTCGAAGTCGGCATCGACGAACCGGACGGGGTGCAAGTCAGCCCCAGTGATGACGCCGATCACCGCCTTGTCGAACGCGTCGGGCAGCTGCGTCTGGAGATGGACCTGACTGACCTCCTCAACCACCCTGACGGTGACCTCCTCATCGAGGATGATCGCGCCCTTCTCGCCTTCGAACGACTCGGCTCCCGGCGCGTAGACGTTATCCCAGATGTAGACAGGCTGCTTCACGTCCAGGAAGCGCTCATGGTCGCCTGCCATGGGGTCAGCGACAAGCGCGCGGTACTCCTCCATCGACCCGGGGTGAGCGTTGTACCCGGCTGTCCCATAGCCGGCGCCGGTGCCGGCTACGGAGTCCCGCCCGTAGGCCAGGGAGGCGTCGCCACCGAGGAAAATGCTACCGACCTGGCGGTCGTCGCCGCCATGGATGGCTGCGTAGCCGGCGACTTGCGTGCTGTGCGGCATATGGTAAGGGGTTGGGCGTTCGGGGACTGCCTGCAGCGCAACCGTGCCGCAGACGAGGTTGTTGACGTAAGCGCCGCCCTGGCTCCACGACTCCAGCGAGGCCCTCGACCCGAGGATGTTGTGGTCAACGATGTATGGTCCGTGGCTCACCTCGACGAATAGGTCACGGTTGTTCGCGTAGTAGATGTTGCGGGTCACACGCGTGCCTTGCGTCTGCCAGTCCAGCCAGGTGCCGAGTGTGCAGTCGTGGATGCGGTTGTGCCTGATGGTGACGTCGATGGCGGCGTGCAATTTGATGCCCGCGATCTCGTAGCCGTAGAACTCCCGTTTGATCGCGATGTTGTAGATGTGGTTGTCCTCGATGGTCGAGAACACACAACCGAGGTGGCCGACGATAGCGTTTTGGCCGCAGTCGAAGACGGTGTTGCGCCGGATGAGATGGGATCCGACGTGCTCGCGGTCCCAGCCGTACCGGCGAGCCGTGAATACCGACTCCAGCTGGTACTGGTAGCCCGGTTTGTCCCCGCGGACGGTCGCGAAATTGTGGCCGGTGGAGGCCTCCTTGCCGATTGAGATGGCTGAGCACTTGGCGTCGTGGATGATGTTGTCCTCGATGATCCAACCCTTGGCCCAGTTCGGCCCGACAAGTCCCGGTTGGTCGGCGGTTGGAGGGGCCCACGGGGTGGCGGCCTGCGCCAGTTCGAATCCGCGCACGGTGATGTAATCAATGTGGTTCTGGGCGGGGTAAAACACGGATCGCCGGACGTTGATCTCGACCAGCTCCTCGTTAGGGTCCGCACCCTGAAAGTTCGCCCAGATGGTCGTGGCGTCTGTGCCGACCTCCGCGTACCAGACCAGCTGGGTCTGCTCGGGGTTGCGCACCCGGTCGAGCGATGCTGTCCAAAGGTCGATCATCTCAGTGCGCAGCGGCGGATCCGCCACGTCGTCGCTGGAGGCAACTTCGTAGAAGCTGGTTCCGTTGAGGTAGACCTCGCCGAGATGCTTCTTCGGGATGGTCGGGTCTGGGTAGACGATCCAGTCGCCGTCGATCTCCTCAGCGAAGGGATTGAAGGTTCCGAATAGGTCGTTGGAGACAGTCACCCGCCAAACGTTCCCGTCCACCGGCTGCCAGCCGGTCACCTGCTCAGAGCCCTTGATCACCACGTGCTCGCCGGCAGCGGCGGTGTAGGTAATGCGCCGATGGTCGCTTAGGCCTGAGTATCGGGGGCGGACCCACTCGCGATAGACGCCACCATGAACCACGACCGTGTCACCAGGCTGGGCAAGCCGGGCGGCGCGGCTGATCGTTTGGAGAGGGTACTGTTCGGACCCCTCGGCGCCGTCAGACCCGGTTGGTGCGACGTGGTATTCCGCTGGCATTTGCTCGTCAACCCTTCTCTGTTCTCCGTTGTGGTAGGAGATCGACTGCCAATCCCCCTTTGCTCTCCGCCCGCTGCGGGTAGGGTGCTGCGGTTAGCTCGCCGGCGGCGCAGTGGAACTGCGTACAACTAGTTCTGTCGCGAGTTCGACATGGTGTGAATCGATCGTCTCTCCCGCCGCCAGGCGTAGCGCGGTCCGCAGCGCCACCAACCCCATCTCCCGGAGCGGCTGACGGACGGTGGTCAAGGGCGGCGAAAGCAACCGGGCGATCGGAGTGTCGTCGAAGCCGACCACACTTAGGTCCTTGGGAACCTGAAGACCTCTGATCCTTGCCGCCTCGATGACGC
>JBKPML010000101.1:0-6604 GCA_046732135.1 Actinomycetota bacterium | reverse complement strand
TCCACCCATCAGGGCGATCACGGTCAGGCTGAGCGCGATCATGCCGGGACCGGCCGAGTTGCGCAGCACGTGCCGCCACACCACAGCCCGCTCCGGGATACCCCGGGCCCGGAGCGTGCGGACGTAGTCCTTGCCGGCGGTGTCCAGCACGGCGCTACGGAACTGTGCCGCGGCTCCCGCGACCGCCCCGATCAGCAGGGCGATCACCGGCAACGTCACCGACGCCAGCCAGCCGCTCACGCTCTGGTCGGGCGACACATAGCCGGTGGCCGGCAGCGCCCGCCAGTTGATGGCGAACGTGAAGACGAGCGCGATGGCCACAATGAACGAGGGGATCGCTGCGCCCAGGACCGACACGACCTGCACCACCCGGTCGGTCGGTCCTCCCCTGACGGCCGCGACCACTCCGAGGAGGACGCTGAGCACGGCCGTCAGCAGGAGAGTGATGATGACGATCGCGAGCGTCACCGGCACCCGGTTCGACAGTGCCGCCGACACCGACTCCTTCGTGTAGAAGGAGCTGCCGAGGTCACCGATGACCGCCCCACTGAGCCAATCCCAGTACTGGACCAGCAGCGACCGGTCCAGCCCCAACTTGACCATCTGGGCCTGGACGGCCTCCGGCGTCGCGGCCAGCCCCAGCGTCGTCCGGGCGATACCAGGCCCGTTCTGGAACATCAGGCAGAAGGCGACAAAGGTGACCACGAGGAACACCGCGAGCGAGCGGCCGACGCTCTTCAGCAGCAACATGAGTTCGAGCCTCCAGACTGCGTTGTCGTGCCGGGACTACTTGAAGTCGCGCAGCTTGGGCGTCAACGCCTCTTGGTCGGATTGGGTCGGGATGGACACCTTGGTGGCGTCGTAGGCATAGTTGGTGCCCATGTAGACCATCGGGGCGAACCACGCCTGGTCGGTCTGGTACTGGTTGATCTCCTTTTGCAGCTTCTTCGACGTCTCCGGGTCGGCGGTGAGGATCTGCTTCCAGCGCGAGTCGACGTATCCGTTCGGCTGGTGCTGGAGGTTCCACCAACCCTCCGGGGTGGACTCGATGTAAATCTGCAGCGCTGAGTTGCCAAGGTTGCCCAGCTGCCACAGCACCACCGGGTACTTGCCGCTCAGCAGATTTGGGATGGCGTTGGCGCCCGACAGCGGTACCTGCTTGACCTTGATGTTGATCAGGGCGAGCTGCTGGGTGACGTACGGCATCAGCGTCTCGAAGTTCTGACCTGTCATGGTCGGCAGTTCCAGGGTGAAGCCGTCGGCGTAGTCGGCCTCGGCCATCAGCGACTTGGCCTTCTCGACATCGAACGGGTACGGATCCTGGAGCCCGTCGATGAAGGCGTCGGTGCCCTTGCGGAACACCTGCGCCGTCGGCTCCGCGTTGCCCTGATACAGGCTCTGCGCCATCCCGGACTTGTCGAAGACCATGTTCATCGCCTGCCGCACCTTCACATCCCCGAGCGGCTTATCGACCTTGCCCGTACGGTCCGAAATGATCAGCCGAGTGGTCTGGCCCTGGAAGCGGATCACCTCCTTGCCGGACGCCTTCACCTCATTCACCGACGCCTGCGGCACCAGGACGGCGTCGATCTGCCCGGTCTTCAGCGCGGACACCGCGGCGGTGTCACTGGTGATCACCTTCGTCACCAACTTCTCGTACGGATAGTTCGCCGCGTCCCAGTGATTCGGGTTCTTGGTGAACGAGTACACCGACCCGGTCGTCGTGTTCGCCTTATCGAGGACGTACGGTCCGGAGCCGACCGGCGTGTCGAACTTGCCGGCCGTCCACCATGCCGCCGGCGCGATCTTGGGGCTGCAGACCTTGTTCGCCATAATCGGGCCCTGCGGCTCCGGCCAGGTGATGGCAATGTTCTGCACGTCCGGCGTCTCGATCTTGATGCCCTTGTAATCGTTCGACACCCCAGCGTTCTTCACGAACTCGAACGACGCCTTCACCGCGGCCGAGTCGACCGGGGTACCGTCGCTGAACTTCTGACCCTCCCGGATGTGCGCCTTGAACGTGGCGTTGTTGTCGGCCACCTCGAATGTGTCCGCTACGTCCGGGGTGGCCTTGCCGTTCGCGTCGCACTTGACCAGCGTGTCCCACACCGCCTCGTGCGCCCAGCTCTGGTAACCGGGCTGCTTGGACGGATCCCAGCCCTGGATATCCAGGGTCATGCCCAAGGTCAAGGTGCCCTTCTGGCCAGCCGACGCTGCGGCGGACGACGACACGGTGCCTGTCTGCGATGTGCAGCCTGCGACAAGCACCGTGAGAGCGCTGACAGAGACAGCGAGTTTCGCATTGATGCGTCGCATGCCTACTACTCCTTCCTCTACGGATGATGCGTGAATCGGCGCTCGCAAACTTTGAAGCCCGACGCGCAATGGAACGATTCAGTAAACGAAGCTTCAGTCAGTCAATAGACTTTGTGCAACGTTGCACACGGATCCTAAGCGCACTTGCGCTGATGCGTCAACACCCCGACGCGTCTTTTTGTAGAACGTTGCCCAAACGTGCTCTACGATCACTTTGATGTCACGCTCCCTCCAGGACCACGGCGCGAGCCCTGCGTCGACCCGATCTGCCGCGGATTCGCAACCATTGCTCGCCGGACGGCGGGCAACACTGCACGACGTGGCCAGCACGGCCGGTGTCTCGGTCTCGGCGGTCTCGAAGGTGGTGCGCAATGCGTACGGGGTGAGCCCGGAGCTGCGTTCACGTGTGACTGCCGCCATCGAGCAGCTGGGATACCGCCCCCACGCCAGCGCCCGTGCCCTCCGTGGACGGTCCTACACGATTGGGGTCGTTCTGGTGGACCTGATGTCTCCGTTCCAGCCCGAAGTGGCGCAAGGCATTACCGACGAACTCGAGCACACGCCCTTCCAGGACGTCATAGTGACTGCGGGACCGTCGCCTGAGCGTCAGCAGCGCAGAATCGAAGCGCTTATGGACCGACAAGTGGCCGGACTAGTGCTCGTCGCACCGACTCTCGAGGTCACCTGGATCGAAGAGCTCGCGAAGACTGTGCCCATAATCACCGTGGCGCTCCACGGCGCGGCGAAGAATTTCGACACCGTGGCGCACGACCAACGCCTAGGCGCTCGGCTCGTCGTCGACTATCTCGTGTCGGCCGGGCATCGTCGGATCGTCCACACCAGCATGCCGGCCAGCACGTCCGACGGTTCTTTCGTGCTCTCCCACACAGCGCGACGCTACGCATTCGAGGAGTCGATGCGAGAGCACGGCCTCGAGCCCAGCGTGATCGAGACCTCGTACTCAGAAGAGGGCGGATATCAGGCAGCGCTCGAAGCGTTGGACCGTGTCGAGCCCCCGACGGCCATCTTCGCCGGCGCCGATATCGCCGCACTCGGGGTGCTTCGCGCAGCCGAGGAACGCGGAATCCTGGTGCCGCAGGACCTCACGGTCGTCGGCTACGACAACATCTATACGTCGACGATCAACCGGGTGTCGCTGACCACAGTCGACCAATCCGGCCATCACACTGGCGAGGTCAGTGTCCGGCTGCTTCTCGAACGGATCAATGGCCGTACCGAACCCCAACAGGTCGTGCTCACCCCGGAGCTCATCGTGCGTGGCACGAGTGGACCGCCACCGTCTGATACTGAAGTTGACATCATCAAGCGGCGCCGAACGGTCAGTAGGGACGCGTCAGCTACACCACGTTGAGCTTCCGCACTGCACTAGCCGAACCTGGAGCCGCTGATACTCGTCTTGAGCCCGAACTTCGGTACGCACCCACTCTGCTGGCCACTCGCCGGCGGAGCTCGACTCGCCCGGACTACATCCGCGCCAGTCTCAGTTTTAGTCTCATTCGCGACGGTTCAGCAAGGGTTCATGTTGGGTTGCCAGCCTGTAGTCGCCGCCTCGCGGTGTGGCCTGAACGCTGAGAACCGACCGAAGGCAGACTTGGAAAGCGGGTTGGGTGCAAGCCCTCGCGGGTTCGAATCCCGCATCCTCCGCTCGTTTGACAACGGAAGACGCTAGCTCGTCACTTCTCGACCTCCAACTTAAAATCGGCAGTGGTTCAGTTTTGGTCTCAATTGATCTGCCGATCTCCGGCCTCGTAGCCCACAGCATCCATCTACGCGGGCCGCAACCTCGAGACGATAGGGGTCAGTGACGTGCTGATAACGCGCGGCCCTTGAGGTACTGGACCAGCCCACACCTGGTGTGCAAGGACACCGTGCTCCTCCGCACCGGACAAACTGTCGACATCCTGTTCGACGTGACCAACCCCGGACTGTGGATGGCCCACTGCCACATAGCCGAGCACATGCAGAGCGGGATGATGTTCAGCTTCACTGTGGACCGCAACCAAGGCGCAACCCAATCGGCGTAACACAGCGGACGTTGGGCTGAAAATCGGGTCCATGTGGTCCTTGCAAGCCTCCCAAAAAAAGATCGGACTGGGTTCGTATAAGTCCTGCCGAATCTCTTTCCCAGCGGCTGAGTTTTAGCCTTGCCGGCTGTCTGGGACGGGCCGCAGCCGGCGCGACCGGGTCCGCTTGCCGAACCCGGTCAGACCCCGCGGTTTATACGACGGTGCTGGCCACCGGTGCCACCGCCGGCATCGGGTAAGGCGACCGCTCTGCGCCTGGCAACGATGGGTGCACACCTGGGATCACCGGCCGCGAAGCTAGGTGCACCGAGGACGCGGCCCGGGAGATCCGCGCAGCCGGCGGTGGGCAGGTCGACGTGTTCGTCGCCGACCTGTCCGCCCAGGCAGAGGTACCCTCAGGCCGGCGTAGTGACCGGCGTAGTGACGGGTCCTGGTGTGGTGGCGGGGCCGTCAGGCTTCGCGTCAGGCTCCTGCTGTCCCTGATCCAGCCGGAAGGGCGGGTACTCGTCTCGCATCAGGGCGACATAGGTGAGAACGCGGTAGACCCAGCGGTTGATGCCGATAACGAAATCGAAGAGAGCCCGTGGGTATTGCCGGGTGATCAACAGGAAGAAGCCGCCGACGAAGACCAGCAAACCGAGGAACGAGATCGCAGCGGTGCTCTGCTGACCGGAGCCCCAGTCGGTACTCGTGGTCCACCAGTACAGGAGGTTGCCGGTGAGTAGCCCGACGATGATCAGGTGTGGGATGGCCAGCAACCAGGATTTGACCAGGACCAGGCCACGGGAGAGATGCTCGGGGTAGACGACGTCGAAGTCCGCCGGGTAGTCGGTCCGGGCCAAGGTAAAGGGTGGATAGCGGTCCGTGCCGAGAGCCGACGTGGCATAGAAGGCGACCCGCCAGCTCCAGCGCAGCACGCCGACGTTGAAGTCGAACAGCGAGCGCGGATAGCGCCCGGTAAACAAGATCGCGAAGCCGGCGATCACCGTGGTGACCAAGAAGGCGACCCAGAGGAACGCCAACACGACGTAATGCGGGATGGCAAGGAACCACTTCACCAGCCACAGCCAGCGTGAGAGGTGCGGATCCAACTCGCCGGTCAAACGGACCGGATAGGCGACTTGGGATGTTGTCGATGTCATTTGCTTTATTCCTGTCAGGAAAGACTGCGGGTGGAGTTGTGGCAGATGACGCCTGGCCGACCCTGTTGAGGATCAGGTCGTCACGCTGGCCATTGGGGGTGAGTTGATGGGCTGCTGCCCGGCTCACATGGTGATCACAAACTTTCCCCGAGCGCGTCCCGAATGCAGATCACGGATGGCGTCAGGGACCTCGCTGAGCCGATACCCCTTGTCGATGACCGGGGCCACCTTGCCTGCCTCGATGAGTCCGGTCAGGAACTGAAGGTCCTCCGATTTCACTTTCCCGAAGACCATCCGCAGCCGTTGGCTGACGAACGGTGACAGCACAAGCGCTCGCATCGAACGACCCACGGCTCCGCCGATCAATTGGCCACCGCCTTCGCCGCCGACGAGCACCAGCGTCCCGTCGCTCGACAGGGCGCGCCTGATCTGTGACAGCGACCGGTTGCCGCCCATGTCGAGGATCAGGTCATAGCGCTGCTTGCTTCGGGTGAAGTCCTCTCGGGTGTAGTCGATGACATAATCGGCGCCGATTGAGCGGACCAGGTCCGCCTTGGCCGTACTGCAGACCCCGGTCACCTCAGCGCCGAGCGTCTTGGCGATCTGCACCGCGAACATCCCCACCCCGCCGGACGCCCCGATGATCAGGACCTGCTGCCCCGGCTCGATGCCTCCCGCGTCGCGCAGCCCCTGCAGGGCAGTACAGGCGGAGGTGGGTACCGATGCCGCCTGCTCAAAGGTAAGGTTTGTCGGCTTCGCTGAAAGCACGTCCTCCCGGGACGTTGCGTGTTCGGCGAAGGCGCCGGCGCAGGTGCCGAACACCTGGTCGCCGACTTTGAACCGGTTCACGTTTGTACCGACCGCCTCGACGACGCCAGCGACATCCGTGCCCCGAACACGAGCCTTCGGCGCGCGCAGCCCGAATCCCATTACCCGCATCAGGTATGGCTGGCCCGTCATCAAGTGCTCGTCACCGATATGGACGCCAGCCGCCCGTACCCGGACAAGCACCTCGTTGTCGGTGATCTCGGGTTGCGGAATCTGCGCGAGCCGCAATACGTCGGCGGAGCCATACCTGTCCTGCACGACGGCCTGCATCGT
>JBKPML010000100.1:0-22683 GCA_046732135.1 Actinomycetota bacterium | reverse complement strand
TTGCCGCCGGATGTCACCAAATGGCGATTATCGACGCCCGGCACGGCCGCGACGACCAGGCGCTCGAACGTGCAACGGTCGCTCTGCGGGCGCGCCCGGACCAGCTGCAGGTGCGGGACCTGTGCGTCGTGCTGCTTCGTCGGCTCGGCCGCCTGGACGAGGCAGGACGCCTGCTGGCCGAAACCCTGACTCTCGACCCGCTCGACCTGTGGGCTTTGCACCTTGCCGGACGACTCGACCCGGAGCACGGTCAGACCGAGGCCCAGACGCTCCTCGATGTGGCGCTGGAGAACGCTCGGGTCGGGGAGCTTCGTGCCGCGCTGGAACTGCTGGACAAGGCGCAGGTCTCCGACGCTGACCGCCCGCTGGGCCAGACGGCTTGCGCGGCCATCGCCCGCTACCACATGGCCGTGGTGCTTGACCGGCTCGGCGACACCGGCGCTGCGGGCGTCGAGAGAGCTCGCGCCCGTCGGGAGGACCGCACATGGAGCTTCCCGTCACGCCTCGATGACGTGGCGGCCCTCGAAGCGGCCTTGGCCGCCGAGCCGACCGATGCCACGGCAGCGGCGCTACTCGGTCACTGGTGCTACGCGCATGGCCGCCCGGACGAGGCGCTCACACACTGGCGACGGTCCGCGGAGCTGGACGCGTCAGACCCGGTGGTGTGGCGCAACCTTGGCGTGGGCGCCTACAACCATGATCACGATCCGGAAGCAGCCAGCGCAGCCTATGAGCGTGCTCTGAGCGTCGCACCAGGAGACGCCAGGCTTCGGTTCGAAAGCGATCAGCTGCTGAAGCGCATCGGCGCTCCCGCCGATTTCCGCCTCCGCCGGCTTGAGGAGCTGCCCGACTCGCTGACCGGGCGCGACGACTTGGCGGTGGAGTACGCCCATCTGCTGGTCACCGCCCAACGCCCAGTGGAAGCCTTGGCGGTACTACAGGAACGGTTGTTCCAGCCCTGGGAGGGCGGCGAAGGCCAGGTGCTGCGGGCTTGGGAGCGCACGCAGCTCTCCCTCGCGGAGTCTGCGCTGCAGTCGGGTGACACGGCGGCAGCCGTCAACCATGCACGGTCCGCCCTGAATGCGCCGGGGTCGCTGGGCGAGGCCCGCCATCCCCTGGCAAGCCCGGCCCAGCTGTTGCTGGTCCTCGGTAACGCGCTGGAGGCGGACAACGATCCGGCCGGGGCGGTTCGATGCTGGCGCGAGGCGGCGGAGGCGCGCGGTGACTTCAGCGAGATGAGCCCGCGTTCGTACTCCGAGAACACCTATTACTCAATATTGGCCGCCCGCCGGCTCGGTGAGACGGAGTACGCAGACGAGGTCATCAAGGGCCTGGCCGCCCACGCTGAGCTGCTGGCCCGAACGCCCGCCAAGATCGACTACTTCGCGACCTCGCTGCCGGCACTACTGCTATTCGACGACGATCCGCAAGCTAGGCAGGATCTCGCGGTCGAACTGCTTCGCGCCCAGCTCGCCCTGCTGGCCGGAGACCAGTCCGAAGCGCGCCGCCACCTCGATACCGTCCTCGGCGCCGATCCGAGCCACGAACTTGCTCTGGACCTTGCCCGCCGCCTTGAACAGACAAGGAGCCTGCCATGAGCTACCGCCCCGTCCGACCGCAGTCCGGCCTCCTTGTCGGCGCCAACAGATGAGCTGGATTCTGCCCACTGCCACCGCCCGGTATGTGGTCGACTTCGCCGCCGACAACGCCGGCCCTGTGCTGCAGGACTGGACTGACGGGGAAATCCGCACGTGGGCGCCAAATGACCAGCACAGCTTCGAGACGCCGTTGGATCGGCTGCCCTCCGAGCTGTCCGCTCTGGGTACCAGGCAGGTTCGCGGCGCCGACCTGATCGTGGACCACGGCGCCGCGCTGGTCGGAGCCCGGCTGGTTTGGCCACCAGGGGCGGTCGACTTCACCGAGCACGGGCCCCGTACCCGGCTCACCGCACGTGGCCACGACACCACAGGTGATCTTGATCTGATGCTGGAGATCGACACATCGCGCGAGCACGACGTGGTCAGCAAGCGGGTGACCTTGTTCAACAGCGGGAACCGAGCGATCACCCTGCCGCGCGTCCTTGGGCCGGCCTGGGAGCTGCCGATCGGTCCGGGGGCGGCAGTGGACGTCCTGGGTGGCGACTGGGGGCGCGAATTCACGATGTACCGGATTGGGCTGCCGGTGGGTGAGCTGTCCCTGGGCAGCCGCCAGGGCATTACGTCTCATCTGTATGCCCCTGTGGTCAGGGCGGCAGCGGCGGCCGATCCCGACGGACCGGCGTACGGCATCGCCCTGGCCTGGAGCGGCTCGTGGCGACTGCTGGTCGATACGCCGCCCTTCCGTGAACGGGTTCGGGTGACCGGCGGCGTCGACGACGAGTCAACCGTCATCCGGCTTGACCCGGGCGAGGCGTTCACCACCCCGCCCACCCTCGGCGTCTTCGCACCCGACGGTGCGGCCGGTGTACGGCGTCGTTGGCACGACTATCAGCGCGGGTGGCTGGCCCGCGACCTCGATCCTGCGCGGCGCCCGATCGTCTACAACTCCTGGTACGCCACGGCGTTCGACGTCCGACCCGACCACCAGCTCGCCCTGGCCGATCGCGCCGCGGAGCTGGGAGTCGAGGCGTTTGTCGTCGACGATGGATGGTTCGCCGGCCGCACCGACGACCGGCGCGGGCTGGGCAACTGGTGGCCCGACCCGGTGGCGTTTCCGGACGGGCTCGACCCGCTGATCTCCGGGGTTGTGGACCGTGGCTTACGCTTCGGCATCTGGGTCGAACCGGAGGCGGTGAGTCCCGACGCCGACGTGCTTCGCGACCATCCGGACTGGATTTACCGCGCCGGCGACAGGCCGCTGGTCACCGTGCGCAACCAGTACGTCCTCGACTTCGGGCGACTCGAAGTCTTGGCGTGGACGGAGACTTGGCTGCGTCGGCTGCTTGCTGATCAGCGGATCACCTATCTCAAATGGGACATGAACCGACCGATCAGCGATGGTGGTCGGCCCGGAGACATCCACGGCCGGCAGTGGACGGTTCAGCATGCGCAGGGCTACCACAAGATGATGCGGATGCTCCGTACCGAGTTCCCGCACGTCACCGTGGAGGCATGCAGCGGGGGTGGCGGACGCATAGATCCAGCGGTGCTCGGGGTCAGCGACGTGGTGTGGCCAAGCGACGAGACCGGACCGCGGGACCGGCTCGCCATCCAGCATGGCTTTCTCTCCGCCTATGGACCGCACGTGATGAGCTCGTGGGTAACCGACGAGCCCGACCACCGAGACGTGGAGCCGGCCAGTCTGGAGTTCCGCTTCCTCGTCGCCATGGCCGGAGTCCTCGGTATCGGCGCCGACCTGTTGAGCTGGACCGAACGCGATCGAGCCCGGGCGGCCGGGCTGGTCGCGCTGTATCGCAGAATCCGCAAGACGATCTTCACGGGCCGGCTCGAGCCGCACGGCAACCCTGCCGATGCGGTGTATGCGCTCGAGTACGGCACCGGGGACCAGATCGTGCTGCTGGTGTATGGCCGCGCCAACCGTCCAACCGAGGTCTGCATACAGCCCCGAACGATTGATCTGCGACGTCGCTATCGGGTCACTGCCACACACACCGAGTTGACCGGAGTCGAGGCTGCAACAGGCTTACGCATCCCCTTCACCCTTGCCCCCGATGCGGACGTCCTCGTCCTCGACGCAATTGGCTGACTCCGTGCTCTGGCAGCCGGTCCCGCTGAGTGTGCGTACCGACGCCGGGTTGG
Source organism: Actinomycetota bacterium (assembly GCA_046732135.1). Lineage (GTDB taxonomy): Bacteria > Actinomycetota > Actinomycetes > Propionibacteriales > Propionibacteriaceae > Microlunatus. The sequence goes on along the minus strand of JBKPML010000100.1, from coordinate 18,925 downwards.
GCGGGCGTTGGACATCACTTCGATCGTTGGAACGCGAATGGCTATGGACCAATCCCGATCCCGAGATTGCTCGGGCACGGAAGCGGGTCCTCCCGGGCGCCGCGTTCGTGGACGCCGGTGGCGCGGAGGAGTGCTGTCCAACCGTCCGGGGAGAACCAGATCACGGCGCCGCCTGGACCCGGACCTGGTTGGCTGAGGGGGCCAAGCACGCAGTGGACGTCCCGCAGGTGGGTCGCCTCAGCCGGCGCATTAGCGGTGACAACCCTCTTGTCGTCGACTACGAACTCACGGGGCGTCCCGGAACGCCCTTTTTGCACGCGCTGCACATGCTGCTCGATCTAAGCTCCGCGGCCCGTCTTACCATGCCCGGCTTCCCTCGGATGACCGTGCTCGATGTCGACGACCCTGAGCGCGAATGGCCGAACGGACTCGACACACTTGGGCCCGACGACGGGACGGCCGTCTGCGCACTTGTGCATAGATGCCATGAAGTTACGGTTGTCGATGGCGAATACATGCTCCGGTTCTCGTGGAGCTCCCAGGACACTCCGGAGCTGTGCTCACTGCTGCTGTGGCGCAACCTTGGCGGCTGGCCCGCACAGCGACCGTACCGCTCCATCGGTGTCGAGCCGATGGTCGGCGGCGGCGCCGACTTGTCCACCGCGGACCCGAACGCCTGCGCTCGGATTGGACCATTGGGCCATTTCCGTTGGGTTCTTAGATTAAGTTGCCAACGCGTTCTCCAGTCGCAGGCCGCTGTGGACGGCACCTAAAAACCGAGTTATACCCATCGGGGTTCAAACTGTAACAGACTATGCGATTTACGAATAGCCGCTACTTCGGCGGCATCTTTGCTTTAGATTGCTTTATCAGCATAAGCACACACTTATGGAAATCAGGGGCACCTATCAACAGAATCCATTACGGAATCTGCAGGGAACCCATCGGCCCGACATCAGGTCAGGATTTCGTCGCAGCTGCAGCTACTGCCAGGCAATCAGACCGAATGCCCCACCCAGGTTCGGATCGAACCCGGTCAGCTGAACCGGATTTGACTTCCCATCTAGCGATACGGACCACAACTCCATTTCCTCGTCCTGTTGGGTGGTGAAGGTAACCCGATTAGCCATTGGGTTAACGATCATCTCGCCGATCTGACGGTTCGACTTCGGCAGAAGCGACTTCACCCTCACGGCATTCGATCCGATGGTGTTCAAGAGCAACTTGTTGTCGTCCTTGGTCAGGAACGTATTGCCGTCGACGGGCACGCCCATCCATCCGATCGTTGCATCCGAGGGCCTTGCCGGCGTTGTCGGCGAATCGACATGAACCTTGCCGAATTTGCCAATCTGGAATCCCCCGCTGAGAGGATCCCGCTCAACCTCCGTGCCACCCGGCAGGAATGCCGTGGTTTGCGCCTCAAGGATGTCCCTCAGCTTTCCGTTGGGAGCAAACCACAAGCGGTTGTTCAGCCCGCCGATCATACCGTTGGAATGCGGCAGTTCGCCTTTGACGACCTTGTCGCCGTCCGGTCCAATTTTGCCGATCAGCCCCTCGTCGCTGCCCGATCCTTGAGGCGTCTGATACCAAAGTTCGTTGGTCTTCGGGTTGAACCCGATAGCCTGCTTCTTCAGTGTCTCGTCGTAACCGCTGGCATCTTCGGACGTCTGCTCGTACCCGTTCTCGGTGACGATTCCGACGCCCTGGCTACCATCAGACCCCTCAGGGCCCGTTGCGGCAACGGCGGTCAGATCATGGTTGAAGGCCTGTCGCCATACGTTACCGGGGTCACTGTTGTCCAAGGCTGAATATGCCTCAGGACTGCTGAACGTCTTGGTCCCGATCACTTCGCCAGTATCGGGATTCAACGTCCTCAGTTCGACGGTGTTGTCGTCGGTCTTGACCGCCATGATGATGCCCTGCGTCGCCGCGGGCTCTGGCGTTGGCGATTGAACCTCAGGCGGTTGCTCCGACGTTACTGTTGTCGGCTCCGACGTCGGTGCTGTGCCGCCGCCGCAGGCACTCACTCCGACTGCAAGCAGCAGCAAACCTACTGGTAGCGCTGCGCGCAACTTTCTGGTGTCCACCTAGATCTCCTATCTGGTCGTTGCTCTCCTCTCAGTGCGTTGGCAGACGAACGAGAGCCGTAATTGCCACCGCACTGCGCCTGTCTCTTGACTCGAATGAGTGGCTATTGACAACTATCACGGCGCAAACTGGTGCTGATCTGCTTATCACCCACCATGTCGAGGTTTAATGAGAACTGCTTGCCCGGCCACAAATCGATGCCCGGTCGGGCGCGGACACCGATGCGATGCGCACGACCTCCGCGATCGTCCTCAACGACTCCTGGCGCAGACTTGGAACCTTCATTTTGCAGTTAGACGATTGGTTGGCTGGCCGATCTCGGAAACAACCAGGTAACGATTGCTTAGCACATTCAGCGCGCGATTCGTACTTGGTAACGATCTGGTTGGCCCCATCCAAAATTTCAATGATTGCGCAACGGGCTCCGATATGTCTGCTAGCTTTCGCGCGCCAAGGCCCGATAAGACGGGCAATGGTCAATCCACTTCCGTCGGGCCAATTGAGAGCGTCCCAATACCGACGATAGACAAGAGAATGTCATATCCGCCTCAACAGATGCCGGCACCTTAACTGCCGCACTATCGCATCGGCTTCGTCGACGCCATCAAGCGTGGCTTTACCAAGACGCCAATTCAGCGGCCGTGCAAGGTTGGCGGTGGCGGCGTCGGGCTACGCGGTGGCTGGGTCGATGTTCCGCAGCCCCACATCCGATGACCCCGAGCGGACCGTTCCTATTGAATTTGAGCGATGCGCCGTCTCGGTGTCTCTAAGGGCCGGATGGTGTCACTTCGGCCCTCACGCGACCTTCATCTCATCGGCTGCAGTAGCGCCTGATCCTCATAGCACCATATCCAGTTCATGCCGCGTTCCTTGTACGGCTTTACGAGAGGATGACCGGTCTGCCGAAAATGCTGGAGGGCATGCTGATTCTTTGATTTGTCGCAGCAACCAACGTGGCCACAGACGAGACACATGCGGAGGGCAGGCCACCGGTCACCAACCGATAGACAGTCCTCGCACACCTCTGTCGACGGTTGAACTTGCCTCGCCATCCCAAGATGGGTGCACATCTTCTCAGAGAACTGCCCTGTCCATGCCCTCCGTAGGAACACATTGATGATCTTGTGGTTGATACCCATTGCTCAATCCTTCGCTTGTCGTCCTGTCGCTTAGCGAACATATGCCTCGGCGGGTCGGCCCGAATTCGCCCGGAGGCTCGGCGAAGGCTGTGCCAAGTGGCCGAGAAATACCAATTCGTGCCTCGCCGACGTGGTGCTCCTCGGCGAGAACTGACTAAATGGCATCAAAGCCGTCCAATGCCTTCCACCGCAGGAGATGCCATGCTTTGACCCCAAGACAGTGCCACCCGTGAGCGCAAGAATCTGAATGGTCGCTGGTCATTTGCCCTCGACCCGGACGCGGCCGAATCGATCGCTGGTTCGCTGGCCCCTGCCCGAAGCGCGCGAGATGGCGGTGCCGGCGAGCTTCAACGACATCGCCGCTGACGCGGGCATACGGGATTACTTCGGCGACATCTGGTACCAGCGGACTGCGTGGGTGCCGCGTGGCTGGCGAGGGGAACGCATCGTGCTGCACTTCGAATCCGCGACACACCGGGCGACGGTGTGGGTCAACGAGACTGAGGTGGTCTCGCACGAGGGCGGTTACACCCCCTTCGAAGCCGACATCACCGCGCACGTATCGCCAGGCGAGCAGGTCCTAATCACCGCCTTGGTGAACAACACCCTGAATTGGCAATCGATTCCACCGGGTGTCATTGAGGACACTCCCGCAGGGAAACGTCAGCGTTACTGGCATGACTTCTTCAACTATGCAGGCATCCACCGCAACGTCTGGCTCTACACCACCAACGTCGCCCACTTCACCGACGTGACGATCATTACTGATCTTGACGGCAACGATGGCGTGATCAACTACGCCACGCAGGCGGAGAACGCCGATGCGATTGAGACGAAGGTGATCTTGCGCAACGCCGACAGGAATGAAATAGCTACCGGCAACGGGACCAGCGGCACACTCGACGTGCCGAACGTGCACAGGTGGGCACCACGCGACGGCTACCTTTATGATCTTGAACTGCAGTTGCTGGACGGCACCACGGTTGTGGACAGCTATCACCAAACCGTCGGAGTGCGCACCGTGCGGGTGGACGGCATTCGGTTCTTGATCAACGACGAGCCGTTCTATTTCACCGGCTTCGGCAAGCACGAAGACATCCCAGTGATCGGCAAAGCTCACAACGACGCCTACTTGCTGCACGACTTCGAACTACTCAAGTGGACCGGCGCGAACTCGTTTCGCACCTCGCACTACCCGTACGCCGAAGACGTGATCGACTATGCCGACCGACAGGGAATCGTCTTGATCGACGAAGCCGCGGCGGTCGGCCTCAACACGGGCCGACGCGGCGGCATCTTTGGCGGGCAGGGCTACCAGACTTTTTCCCCCGACACTGTCAATGACGCCACCCGCGAGGTGCACGCTCAAGCGATCCGCGAGTTGATCGCCCGCGACAAGAACCACCCGAGTGTGGTGCTGTGGAGCATCGCCAATGAACCAGAATCCGACACCGAAGGCGCGGAGAATTACTTCCGACCGCTGTTCGACGTTGCCCGGCAAGCAGACCCCAGCCGTCCCGTCGGATTTGTCAACGTCATGCTGGCGCCACACGGCAAGTGCCGGGTCTCCCAGTTCGGCGACGTGTTGATGTTGAACCGCTATTACGGCTGGTATGTCTACACCGGTGACCTTGAAGGGGCCGAGCTGGCCTGGAAAGAGGAGCTAACCGCCTGGGCCGGCGAGGGCAAGCCGATCATCATCACCGAGTACGGCGCCGACACCTATCCCGGTTTGCACGCGGTCGCGGCCGGAAACCCTTGGAGCGAGGAGTACCAGATCGAATATCTGGAGATGAATCACCGGGTATTCGACCGGATCGATGCCGTGGTCGGGGAGCAGATGTGGAACTTCGCCGACTTCGCCACCACCTCAGGCATTATGCGAGTCGGTGGAAATAAAAAGGGTGCCTTCACCCGCGAGCGCCAGGATCTTCTTTATGCCGCCAAGCTTGCCAATCGTGGTCGCGTCGTTCTTCGTCTTCGGCCTCTTCCAGAACCTGTCAATGTCGTTGCTCTATGCCTTCGAGGCTGACGCAGTCGAGTATGGCGAGTACAAGACAGGCAAGCGCACCGAGGGCGCCACATATGCGATCTACTCCTTCTTCCGCAAGGTCTCCCAGGCAGTCGCCGGGGCTGTCGCAGGCTATGCCCTCGCTATCGGCGGCTTCGTCGCAAAAGCGCCGGAACAAAGCGATTCCGCCCTGACTGCGATCCGAGGAATTGTTGGTCTCGGGCCAGCGATCTTCGCGCTTCTCGGCTCCCTCATCTTCCTCGCCTACCCGCTCACTGACACGCGTTTCAGACAGACCGTCAAAGAGCTTCACGCCCGCCACGGCATCAGAGAGGACCTCGGCGCCACAGCCGTCGAGTCAGTCGATGCAAATCCCGCATCATCCGTCTCGCCGCAGCCTCCGCCCTAAGCAGAGACGGTGGCGAAGGGGCCGGGGCTTCCAACGGCTCGGCAGACTCAACGGAGGCCCCTCTTCCGCCCGTTCTGTGCTCAACGTTGCTGAGAACTATCAGGGGTACCTGAATCGTCGTGGCATCACCTACCGTTCCAGCTTCTGCCATGCGGACTGACTGGTTGGGCTGGACGACTGGTTCCCTTCGATCAAGAACGACATTGTCTACTTCTTGGTCCAGCTCGGTCAGGGCGAGAAGGTCGCATCTCACCGAAACCGCCGGAAGAACTTTCGCACGTCACCGACTAGCAGGTCGGGCACCTTGTGGGCGGCGAAGTGGCCGCCGCTGTCGAACACCGACCAGTGCACGATGTTCTTATGGTCCCGCTCTGCGAATCGGCGGATGCCGCTGAAGTCACCCCCGAACGCGGCCAGGCCGATCGGGATCGTAGTCGGCTCGCTGGCAGGGGTGGCGTGCGCGTTCTCGTAGTACAGCCGGGCGGCAGAGGCTGCGGTTCCGGTAAGCCAGTACAGCATCACGTTTGTCAGAGCGAAGTCGGCATCCAGGTCCTCGCCCAGCAACTGAGCATTCCATGCGAGCAGGCCGACCGGAGAATCTAGGAGCGCAAAAGCTGGCGTCTGGGGCTGCTGGGACAGGAGGGTGTTGAAGGACATCTTGTTCTCGTAGAACCACTGCAGTGTGGCCAACTCACGCTGCTCCTCGGGGGTGAGGTCGGCGAGCTCGGCCGGGTCCCCGGAAGGGAAGGAGAACAGCTGGGTTACATGCACCCCAACCACGCGGTCGGGGTCGATCCGCCCCAGCTCCGGGCTGATCAACGAACCGGCATCATTGCCAACCGCCCCGTACCGGCGGTAGTTGAGGCGACCCATCAGCTCGGCCCAGGCACTGGCGATGCGCTGGTTGTTCCAGCCGCGCTCGCGGGTTGGGCCGGAGAAGCCGTAGCCGGGCAGCGAGGGGATCACCAGCTCGAAGGCATCAGCTGGATCGCCACCGTGGGCGGCTGGATCGGTCAGAGGACCGATCACATCCAGGAACTCCACGATCGAGCCCGGCCAGCCGTGGGTGAGAATCAGCGGCAGCGCGTCCTCGCTAGGCGAGTGGACCCGCAGGAAATGGATATTCTGTCCGTCAATCGTGGTGGTGAACTGGGGATACTCGTTCAGCCGGGACTCCCAAGCGCGCCAATCGTAAGAGCTTCGCCAACGCTCCGCGAGCCCCTTGATGTACTGCAGCGGCACGCCATAGGCCCAACCGACCTCGGGCAGCTCGTCGGGCCAACGGGTGTTGGCAAGCCGGGCGTCCAAGTCGTCCAGAGCGGCCTGGGGGACCTCGATGCGGAACGGCCGGATCTCAACGTCGGAACTGTCGGCTGCCGTCATAGTCGCGTGCTCCTTCCAGCTGGTCGGCGACCTGCCGCCGACGGGGTGGCGTCCATGGTCGGCATGCTAGGTGCTGTTGCAGTCAGGTTCTATCCGCGATGGCTCCGGCGGATGTCCCAAGGGTCAGCTCAGCGGCTTGGGGCTTGTAAGACTTAGTGGCCACGTCTGACCTTGTGAAGGGCTGTGCAGGCCATGATTCCCATTACGGTCTGCTTCGCACTACGCTCCCGCTGCCCTGTCCCACCACGCGAGCACGCGTGAGCCGTAGAGCGTGAGCCACTTGGACGGCTCGCCTGGCGGCACGTCGACCTCGAACCACACGCGTCCGGGGTGTCGGCGCTCCTGCAGCCAGGTGCCGTCGGGGCGGCGGGCGGCGCGGATCGCCTCGATCGCGTCGGCGAGTCGCGGATCCGGCGCGGTGCCGTCATGCAGCGCCGCAGCCCGGAAGTAGTCGGCCGCGTTGAGAACGCTATAGAACCAGCGAAACGGGTACGCGAAATGCGTCACCCACGGCCCGACGAGCTCGCCCGTCGAGGCGGTACGCATCAGCCGACGCTGGAGCAAATACTCCTCTCCGGATCGACGGGCCTGCTGCAGCGCCCCGTTGCCTCCGGTGGAGGTCTCGTAGTACAAGAGGCCCTTCAGGGAGTTGAGCGTGGAATGGAACGACGAGCGGGTCGAGCCCTCCACCCACTCGCAGTTCCATCCGCCGTCGGCCATGCGATGGTCAAGAAACCACTGCGCGATTCCCGAGACATCCGCTCCGAGCCACGCGCCGTTGGCAAGGGTGTAGGCGTTGATGCAGCAATCGACTTCCCCGCCCCAGTAGGGCAGATCGTCGTATTCCCAACGGCTATTCATCGCAAGCAAGTCGGCCGTACCCTGGAGGGCCCGAGCATCCATGCCCCAATCGCGCAGCGCATTGAGCGACCAGGTCGTAGCGGTCCACGGCTGCCCCGCGCCGTCGGCCGCCTCGGGGCCAGGAAAGTCGTAGTCGGCCGGGAAGTACGCCCCGCCCGCCCACTGACCGTCGGGATCCTGTAGCGCAAGCAGTCGCGCGCCGAACCCCTCCGTCGAGATGCGAGCCCGGGTCGCCCCCCACACTTCACGCGGCGCGATCGCTAGATCACGCTCAACCTGCCAGCGCAGCGTCGGGTCGGCGTCGATCAACCAGTCGAGCAGTCCGGGGTCGAGCTCCATCGTCGGGAGGCTACCGGCAGCTGTCGACAACCGGACAGGCGTCCTGACGCAAATGAGACGGGTCTAACTGTGCGCCTTTGGTGGTCACGTGAAGCGCTTGACGAACGCCAAGGCGGTGTCGGCGACCTCCCGCCAGCCGCTATCGATAGTCAGTGCGTGACCCCGGTTCTTGATCTCGACGAACTCAGTCACACCCTCGTTGGCCTGCTGCCGCTTATAGGAAGCCTTTACAACCGCCGGAGGCACCGTGTGGTCGTTGTCACCCGAGATGATCAGCAGCGGGCCCCGGCCGGGGTTCTTGGTGTTGACCTTGGCCTCAGTCCACGGGTTTAGATTGGCGGCAGCGACCTGGAACACCGGCTTGCCTGGGGCAGGCACGGCATAGGTGTCGTACAGCTGATGCGCCTCGTCGTCGGTGACCGCGTTGGCAAACCCGTACCGGAACTGGTCGTAGGTCAAGGGAATTGCGCGGTTGCGATTCGCTGGATTACCCAACACCGGATACGCCGACTTCAGCGCTGAGATGGGAAGCGGGAGCACTCCACGGAACTGGGCCGGATCGATCGCCACCGATACCCGGGCCAGCCCCCGGCCCGCCAGGATCTGCGTCAACAGCCCACCGAAGGAATGGCCAACGATCGCCGGCTTTTTCTCCAGACCCCCAATGATCTCCTCAACATGGTCCGCCACCTGGCCAATCGACTTGCCGGCGAACACCTCCGGCTGGCGCTTAGCTTCCTCAACCGTCTCAGGGTCATCGGGCCACCCCGGCATTAACGCCGCGTAGCCGTTCTCCTCGAACAACCTGGCCCAGGGTTCCCAGCTGTTGCGCAGCAGCCACAGGCCATGGACAAACACCACCGGAGTGCGCCCGGTCATGTTTGCGCGCTTACATTCCTGCAACTCGTGCTCGGTAATTGTCAGACCACTCAGCGGCATGCCCGACTCGGCGCTGGTCATGATTGGTCCTCCCGAGAGTCACTGAAATCTGGCCCAGAGGCCAAACTTGACGCTATTGCCCTCCCTCCCTGATCACAAGATGTCGGTGAACCACAAGTCGGCCACCATCTGAGCCGGTGGACGGCTGACGGTCATGGCGATGCGCTGAGCGCTGAGGGGGGTTCTGTCGGTACCTGGAACACCCTGCACTCCCTCGTAAGGGCAAAAGGCGGTTAGCTGGTGCTCGTATGGGATGTCTGATGCCAAACGCAGAAGGGATCATCACATGTCCACCTGGCTCATCACCGGATGCTCCACAGGACTGGGGCGCGCCCTCGCCGAGGCCGTCATCACCGCAGGTCACAACGCGGTTGTCACGGCCCGCGACGTTGGAAAAGTCACCGACCTCGCCCTTGACAAGACAGACCTCGTTCTCCCACTCCCCCTTGACGTCACCGACAGCGCCCAGGCAAGGAATGCGGTCAATCAGGCCGAGGAGAAGTTCGGCGGCATCGACGTGCTGGTCAACAACGCAGGCTACGGCTACCGCGCGGCCGTCGAGGAAGGTGATGAGTCCGACATCCGCCCGCTGTTCGAGACTCAATTCTTCGGCGCAGTCGGGATGATCAAGGCAGTACTACCCGGGATGCGTGCCCGCCGCTCAGGCGCGATCGTCAATATTTCCACAATCGGTGTCCAGATCATGCCTGCAGGGTCCGGCTACTACGCTGCCTCGAAGGCAGCGCTGGAGGCAATGTCCGGCGCGCTACATCCCGAATTGAAGCCGCTCGGCATCTCGGTCACCGTTGTCGAGCCCGGCGCGTTCCGCACCGACTTCGCAGGACGCTCGCTGACTCAGTCCAGGACGGTGATCGATGACTATGCCGAGACCGCAGGCAAGCGCCGCAAGGAACACGACACGGCGCATGGCACCCAGCCCGGCGACCCGGCTAAGGCGGCCAGGGCCATCATCGCGGCGGTCGAATCCGACGAGCCGCCCGCTTTCCTGTTGCTGGGCAATGATGCCCTCAGCACGTACCGCCGGCTCGCCGCAGCCAGGCTCGACTCCGTCAAAGCTTGGGAGCACCTGAGCACTAGCACCGATATCGACGTCTGAGCCGAATCGCCCGATTTTTATGCGCCCTCGCTAGAACGTATTCCCAGGTCAGGAAGACAATGGAAGGAACGGGCGTACTTGCCAAATCGACGAATGACTCAGGTCGGAGGGATGCAGCGATGCGGATGGTATGGAGAGGAACCATCTCCTTCGGCTTGGTGACGATCCCGGTCAGGTTGTACGTCGCCACGGAGAGCAAGAACATTCCCAGCCACCAGATCCACATCAGCGATGGGGGCCGGGTGCAGTACAAGCGGGTCTGCTCAATCGACGGCGCCGAAGTACCGTACGAAGAGATTGGGCGCGGCTACGAGTCAGCAACCGGTGAGTTAGTCGTGCTGAGCGATGACGATCTCTCCATGCTGCCTGCCAAGACCTCCCGTTCGATCGAAGTCGTGTCGTTCCTGCCGATACCTGCAGTCGACCCGATCTACCTTGACCGCAGCTACTACGTTGAGCCCGAACCACAGGGCGCCAAGGCATACCGCCTACTGCGCGACGGTTTGCGAAAGCAAGGCCGCGTCGCCGTCGCCAAGGTCACCCTGCGTGATCGGGAGATCGTTGCGATGTTGCGGGTGCACGGCGACGTGCTCATCCTCGCGACGATGTTGTGGCCGGACGAGGTGCGCGAACCTCGGTTCCCATTCCTCGCCGACGATGACGAATGGTCGTCGCCCAGCCAGGAGCTCGCGATGGCCGAGGCGTTGATCAACTCGCTGTCGGATGATCAGCTGGACCCGGGCAGATACCGGGACGTCCATCGCGAGACGCTGACCGCCCTGATCGATGCCAAGGCGACCGGACGCGCTGCCACGCAGCAGGCTCGGCCCACCGGGGCATCAGCCGACCTGTTGAGTGCGCTTCGCGCCAGCATTGAGGCGGCTAAGCAACGCCGAGCAACAGCGGGAAACGGTGGCCGACGGCGAAGCGGGCAAAGTGCTGGTGGCTCGGCAAAGAAACCACCAAAGAAGACGGCACCTACTGCGCAGCGTGCCGACGCGCCAAAGAAGCGCGGCTAACGCCAAATCCACCTCTAGTTCGCGACACGCCCGCGCAATACCCCATTTTGGGATCGCCAGCTGGTAGCAACGACGGCATGAGCAGTTGTTCGGACTGCGGCTTGGATGTCGACCACTGTCACGGCACGTTGGTTCTGCATGACGACCGCACAGCCGATTGCACGGAACCCGTCTGTGAACTTACAGACCCGCTGCGGCATGCATTCATCGTGGATTGCATCGCTGTGCTTGGTGGCTGCTGCAGGGCCGAGGAGCCAGCCGACTTCGCGGTTGCGTCCTAACCACCGGTTTGCAACGTCTGCCCGTGGCGACGCTAGATTTACGCGGGTATGAGTGTGCAGATGATCGGGCGCGAGCTGGGCGAGATCGTCCGCGAGCTTTATCTGCTTCCACCAGCAGATTTCGTCGCTGCGCGGAACGACTTGGTGCGGCGGGCCAGGACAGCGGGCAACCGCGAGGTCGCCGAACAATTGCAGCAACTCCGCAGGGCCACCCGCAGCGCCTGGCTGGTGAATCTGCTGGCCAGCGATTCTGCCGCGATGCAGCGCCTGTCGGCGTTAGGCCGGCAGCTGCGCGACGCCCAGACTGGGCTGGCCCGTACGGAATTGCGTAGCCTCGCCGAACAGCGCAGGCACTTGCTCGCCGATCTTCTGGACCGAGCCAAGGCCTATGCCGCCGAGGCTGGGCTGCGACTGACTCCGACCGTGTTGTCGGAGGTCGAGGCGACGCTACAGGCCGCGCTTGTCGATCTCGCCGGCGCACTGACAATAAGAAACGGCCGCCTCGTACGACCGCTTTCGCACACCGGCTTCGGACCACGGCCAGGCATCGGCGCCCGAGCTATCGAAGCGACCGCTGAGCCTCGTCGTGTCGAAATTCATGGCGCAACGGCTGAGCTCGAGAGTCCAGCAGTGGAGGACGAGCTAGCCGCGCGGCGGCGTGCGGTTGCTGATCGCAAGCCCGTCCGGCTCGTCGCTGTGACCAGCCGCGAGCTGGTGGAGGATGAGGGGGATTCCCGGCGGACATCCAGTAGTGGAGGCGAAGCAGCTAGTCAGCTGCGATTGGCTGAGGAAGAACTTGCCACCGCCGAGGCCGTGCACTGGCAGGCTGAGTTTGACCTCGCCGACGCCGAGGGCGCGGTAGAGGCCGCGGAGGACAGATTGGACTCGCTCGACAGCAAGCGGATAGAGGCGCGCCGAGACAAGGTCACCGCCCAGCGACATCTCGTCGAGGCGCAATCGCGGCAACGAGACGCGGTCAGGTCCGTGGCCGACGCTCGCCGCAAGCTCGATGCCGCACGACGACTGGCCGGAGTCGAGTAATGGCAGGCGCCGCGCAGGTCAGCGAGGAGCCGTCAGAGTGACACAGCACCTGTTCTTACCAGGATCGAGACGGGCGTTAAGCAAGTCGGGCGCTAGGGAGTCGACGAACCCGGCGAGCAGGGAATAGTTCAGCCGACATAACAGCTCGGTATGGGCACGGGCGAGGGACTGAAAAGGACAGTTAGCCAAAACGACTGAGTAGTCCATCCGCCGAGGCTCGTACCCGCGTTCGCTAAGGATCCCGACCGCGAGGTCAAGAGCCGCATCAGCCGAAGGGGGGCGATCGGCCGCAACCCCCGCCATGGCCGCCCCGCGTACGGCCGCCGCGTTGCTGAGAGCTTCCAGGATCGGCGTACCGGTACGGGCGCAGTCGGAAATTGCCTCAGCCATGATGTGGCTGGCAAGTTCGTAGTCTCGCGTCGGAAGAGTAAGAGCGAATTCGCTGTGACCACGGCGGTAGCGCTTGGCTGGACGTCCGGCGCCGGGCCCACTGCGTCCGGTCAGCCGTACGTAATCGGCCTCGAGCAGTCCTTCGGCCTCCAATTTGTCGAGATGGAACTTAGCTTTGTGGCGGGCAATCCCAACCGCTTCTGCCGCTTGATCGCGACTTACGGGTTCGTCATGGGAGCAGACAAACCGATACAGCTGGCGGCGTACGGGATCCGCCAGCACACCGATGCCCGTTACGTTGCGATCAAAGCTGCGCACACCGGCATCCTCCAAACTGACAGACGTCTTGAAGATAGACGAGACCCGGTCTAACGTCGAGTTCAGTATCCGATAGAAGTCAGCGTCACCGAAAGAGGGTCGCTCGATGTCGATTGCCGCTCTGATTGCCTGGATCATCACCGCAAGCTTCGGATCCTTCATGCTGATTCGGTGGGCAACCCGTGGGGGTCTACGCCACATAGATGGAGCTGGGACTCACCTTCCGCCATACCGGGTGTTCACGCATTTTGGGCTGGCAGCCGGTGGGCTGATCTTGTGGATCGTCTATCTTGTCACCGACAACGAGACGCTCCCCTGGATAGCGGTTGCCGACCTCGTGGTAGTGGCCAGCCTGGGCCTGGTGATGGTCCTGCGGTGGGCAAAGGACGGCAGGGCCAACATGGCCGCCGCCGCGGCCGGCCGGGTGCAGTCCGGAGGCAGCGAGGTGGATCTAGCCGAGCAGCACATTCCCCGTACACCAGTTGTGCTGCACGGTATCTTCGCCGGCACCACCTTCGTTCTGGTACTTCTCACCGCGCTCGGTATTGGCGGAAGCTGACCCGCCCGGAGGTGGCTGAGATCCGGCGGATGAAGGGTCGCCGGGTTCGGCGTCCAGGGCCGCAGCGAGGTCGGCCGCGATGCTGACTTCTCGGCGCGCATCGGCCCGTTACATGCGTGGATCCGAATCGAGTCCAGCACTCATCGGGGGGTGGTCTTAAGCAGGAAGCCCGTTGAGAAGGTGAACTCTCCTGGCTTCCCCCTCGGTGGAAGGGCGCCCCCCTTCGCAAGGCAGATGTACCTTGTCGTCATCGCGGGGGCCTTGGGACCCTGAGTGCAGCACTCCTATTAGCGGGAATGGAAAGGAGCCAGGCACATGTCCGCGACTGCGTCTGAACCGACAACAACCCGGTCTTGGTTCCGCAACATGGACAGTGCTGCCGCGATCTACGGGGTTATCACAGCAACGGCCGTCATCGGGGCTGGCGCCAAGCACGTGCCACTGACCAACGTGCTGCTTCTCACGATCGCCACCTTGCTCATCCTGTGGGTCGCTCACGTCTACACCAAGGCGCTGAGCCATCACATGCGCGGCGGGACCCAATTACGTTTCGCGACCATAAGCGAGGGGATGGCCGAGGAGAGTCCGATGCTCTTCGCTCCGGCGCTGTCCATCTTGATCTTGCTGCTGGGCATCTTCGGCGTGATGGATGAACACGACGCGGCACGGCTGGCGATCTGGATCGGTGTAGCGCAGCTCATTGCCTGGGGCATCGTCTACGCGCGCAGGCAAGGATGGGGCTGGCGTACGTCCGCACTCGCCGGTGCCGTTAATGGTGCATTCGGTCTGATCATCGTCATATTGGAAGTCGTGCTGCACTGAGACGCAACCACGGCGATAGATGACACACCCAACCTCAACCGCTGTGCTCGAGGTGTCGGGCGTTCAATGGGCTACGGAAAAGAATGTCGCTGAGGCTGTGCTGTCACGCCAGCCCGGAGTCGTCGAAGTGGACGCGAATCCGGTCTCGCAGACCGCCACAGTTACCTACGATCCATCCCGGACCTCAGTTGAGAAACTGACTCGGTGGGTGCGTGACTGCGGCTATCACTGTGCCGGCCAATCAGTTCCGGACCACATCTGCGATCCCTTAGCGGAGCCGGGGTCTGGTGCCGACCATCATGATCATCACACGGGTCACCAGGGGCAGCGGACATCGCAAGCGGCAATGGGTCATGGCGGACACCACACCGCAAAGTCGATGGACGACATGGTGCGCGACATGCGCAACCGGTTCCTGTTCGCCGCTGTGCTCTCTATCCCGATCTTGTTGTGGTCGCCCATCGGTCGGGAGGTGATCGGCTTCGGCGTGCCGGCACCGTTCGGACTCCGCGACGACGCGTTCGCCTTGATCCTGAGCCTGCCGGTGATCTTCTACTCTGCCTGGATCTTTTTCGATGGCGCCTGGCGGGCACTAAGGGCGCGCACCCTGGACATGATGGTTCTCGTCGCAGTGGCCATCGGCGCCGGCTGGCTCTACAGCGTCTATGTGACCTTCACCGGGGGCGGCGAGGTGTTCTACGAGGCCGCCGTGGTTCTGGCGGTGTTTGTCTTGCTGGGGCACTGGTTCGAGATGCGCGCCCGCGGGGGCGCCAACGACGCTATCCGGACTCTGCTGGAGCTTGCCCCGCCCATGGCAGTCGTAGTCCGCGACGGTCAGCCGGTCGAGGTGCCCACCGGGGAGGTCGGCGCGGGTGAGCTGCTCCTCATCCGCCCGGGCGCAAAGATCCCGGTCGACGGTGTGGTCGTCGACGGCGAATCTGAGGTCGATGAATCCATGGTGACCGGCGAGAGCCTTCCGGTTGCCAAGGTGATGGATTCGCAGGTGATTGGTGGGTCGGTCAATACGACCGGAGCCCTTCGGGCACGGGCGACCAAGGTCGGGTCCGACACGGCCCTAGCCCAGATCGTCTCCCTCGTACAGCAGGCCCAGAACTCCAAGGCGCCTGGTCAGCGGCTCGCCGACCGAGCAGCGTTTTGGCTTGTCCTGGTCGCGCTGCTCGGCGGTGTAGCAACGCTTCTCGTTTGGTTGGCAGCCGGGCAGCCATTCAGTGTGGCTCTGCTATTCGCGATCACAGTCGTGGTGATCACGTGCCCTGATGCGCTTGGTCTGGCCACCCCGACCGCGATCATGGTCGGCACCGGGTTGGGTGCCAGCCGGGGCGTGTTGTTCAAGAACGCAATAGCGCTGGAGTCTTCCGCGCATATCGACACCGTCGTGATGGACAAGACAGGCACGCTCACCAAGGGTCAGCCCGAAGTCACCGACATCGTGGCTGAAGGTGTAAGCGTCGAAAAACTTCTCGCGTTCGCCGCTGGTGTGGAACGCGAATCGGAGCACCCGCTCGCTGGGGCGATCGTGAGCCGCGCAGACGAGACCGGCATCTCTAGGCTGACCGCTACTGCATTCCGCAACGTGCCCGGTCACGGTACGCAGGCGGTAATTGACGGCCGACGGGTGCTGGTGGGCAACCGGCGGCTGATGGATGTTGAAGGTATCGATCTCGGCGGCCTCGACCTACATCGAGACGATCTTGCCGCCGCAGGACATACAGCCGTTTTTGTTGCGGTTGAGGGCAAGGCTGCCGGCGTTCTTGCCCTGGCGGACGCTGCCCGCAGCACGGCGCTGGCTGCCGTGGACGAACTCCATGCTAGGAACATCCAGGTCGTCATGCTGACCGGTGACAACGAGGCGACCGCACGCCGCATCGCCGATCAACTGGGTATCGACACCGTGATCGCCGAAGTCCTGCCTGACGACAAGTCAGCCAAGATCATCGAACTGCAGCGCGCTGGGCGGCGTGTTGCCATGGTGGGTGACGGCGTCAACGACGCTCCTGCTTTGGCCGCTGCCGACGTTGGGATCGCGATCGGCGCTGGCACGGATGTCGCGATCGAGACCGCCGACGTCGTGTTGATGCGCTCCGATCCACTCGATGTACCGACCGCGCTGCAGATCGGCAAGGGAACACTTCGGAAGATGCGGCAGAACCTCGGGTGGGCCATCGGCTACAACGCGATCGCTCTGCCCATTGCCGCTGGCGTCTTCCAGCCGGCGTTCGGCCTGGTCCTCCGACCAGAAATCGCGGCGCTGTCGATGGCGGGGTCCAGCTTGATTGTCGCGGCCAACGCATTGTTGCTCAAGCGGCTGCGACTACCCAAGTCGGGCGGTTCGCCTGCGAGAGGCGGGTCATTGATCAACCGCCCGCCCGGCGGAGCTCCGTCCGTACTGACGGCGCACCGGCATGACTAGTGGACAGTTCGATCTCCGCGGTTCTGCGGACGTGTCGTACGAACTCCGGCAGAGCTGGCATCGCCCGCAACAAGGTCGAAAGCTCCTTGGCCCGGAGCTTGGCGAGAGCTTCGGCAATGGCTGCGACGCGCCGTTGGGACGCGGTCTCCATCAGCGCTACACCTTCAGTCGTGGCGGCAACTGTGACAATGCGCCCATTTTCCGGATGATCGGTCCGCTCAGCCAGGCCGAGGTCGACCAATCCATCGACGATCCTCGTCATGGTGGGACTCGAAACACCCTCGTCGGCTGCCAGGCGCCCCAGCGGCCGAGAACCGCCGAACACTAGAACGGACAAAGCACTCAACCGCGCGTCCGTAAGACCGGACTTGCGGTCGATAGGTCGCATGCTGCGCAGCAAGTGAATCGCTGTGGAGTTGAGCGTTCGGGCAGCAGCTCTAAGCTCTTCCGTCGTCATCCGCATAATGTTAGTATCCCTACTAATTCTTAGGGATCCTATCATTGTGAGGTCAGCGATGCGCCTATTGCAAGTCGGTCTCCACGCCGACGATCTCGACCGAGCCGACGCCTTCTACCGCCGGCTTCTAGGCGCAGCACCCATCGCGCGCTTCGACCCCCCAGGACTGCTGTTCTTCGACCTTGATGGCACCAGGCTGCTCCTCGACGTAGGGGCACCGGCCTCGCTGCTCTATCTGGAAGTCGATGACCTCCACGCCAGCATCGAAAGCCTTCGGGCGGACGGCGTCCACATCGAGCACGAGCCGCACTTCATCTATCAACACGCGGACGACACGCTCGGACCGACGGGCAGGGAAGAGTGGCATGCGTTCGTGCGCGACACAGAAGGAAACCTTGTCGGTCTCGTTGGCCAGCTGGCTCCCGTATCGACTTAATAACGGTTTGCTCCCGCGGCGAGTCAGCGCAGAAGGCCGGGTTTCCGTTCGATAAAAGTCCACAGGATTCGAAGCTTGGAACTTGCCCGAGTATTGCCGCGCCAGGTTAAGTGTTTCCCCTGTTTGTCGTCGGGGGGTAGCTCAAATGAAGAAGTTCCTGCGTGCGTTCAGCGTGGTCATCGCGGCTGGAATCGCGCTTGTGTTCGGGGAACCCGCCGCGCACGCCGGTCCTCTTGACCAGATTGTCGTTGCTCACCGGGGCGCGAGTACGCCAACCATCGCCGAAGGCACGATGGCTTCATACAAGTACGCCGTGGCCAATGGCGCCGACTATCTCGACGGCGACATCCGCTGGACCAAGGACGGTCCTGACGCCGACACCGTCGGTACGATGATCATCTTGCACGATTCGACACTCGACCGGATCACCAACTGCTCCGGCTACGTCACCTCGTGGTTGTGGGATTCGATCTACGACAAGTGCCGCACCGACAAAGGCAGCCAGCGGCTCATCCGTCTCGTGGACCTGCTCAGCTACGGCAGTTCCGTTGGCAAGCCGTTCTCGCTTGAGATCAAGCCAACCTCGATCACCGATGCCCAGGCTTCCCAATTGTGGAACAACATTAAGCGCTATCGAGTACGGCTGCTCGCTATGCCTGGTGCGCTCCCTGCCCTGAACAAGATCAAGAGCCGTGATGCGGCCGATCCCAATTACAAGCTCATCTACTCCACCGTGATCACGGGTAACTGGCCGTCTGCATCCTGGGTGAAGTCCAACGGGACCCAGGTTGATGTTGAACTCTCGATCCCGCTCTCAGTGATGAACTCGTACAAGTCGGCCGGCCTTCCCGTGTTCATGTTCACCGGCAAGAACGAGACTGACTA
>JBKPML010000099.1:0-22638 GCA_046732135.1 Actinomycetota bacterium | reverse complement strand
GTGATCTACCTTGTGTTGTTCATATACGGGGCTACTCGTCGGTCTGGAATCGGCGGCGAACTTCGTACCTGAGAATACGGGCGATGACATTCTGCATCTGCTGCTGGCATTGGGATGATCGGCTTGGGTCTGGCTCTCAGCCGATCCCGTACGAGCGAAATGGTGGCCAGCCGATAGAGCGGGCCGGTCAACCTCGACGGCGGATCCAGGGTCGGGTCCCGTCGCTCCACCGCTAGCTTTACCTACCTTTTAACGCGACACGCCGGTTGAAAGGTGGGTAAAGTGCCAAATTCCCACGTAAACGTGGGAAACCGAATGAGCCCCCAACGAGCCTGCCTGGCGAGCTACAGCACGGCTCCCTTGTCGGCGTTGGTCTCTGCTCGGTCGGCCATCGAGCCTGATGATGCGGCCGGTTCCTCGGCATTTGGGCGTGGCTGCGGTTGCAGAGCATCACCGACCTCGGCGAGCTCCTTGACCTCAGTCAGCGCCCGGCGGATCACCACTCGCGGATCTTCGCCGTCGGCCGTTTTCTTCGGGCCGACCCAGCGAACAGCGACATGAGTTCCCCTCGTACCGGACGCCATACGAATGTCGACCTCGACGTCTGAACCCAATGCCGCCAAGGGTGGAGGCAGTTGCCCTGCTGGACTGATCTCCGCGATCGGGCGATCAATAGTGAGTGCCCGCCACCGTCCGATGTCGTCCTGGGTGTCCTGTCGCAACGCCCCCAGAATCGGCCGCACGATTGCCACCAGACTGGCGACGCCCGCAAGTCCGACCAACGCCGACTTCGCCCTGCCCACTGGTGTCCTTCCCACAGTGCTGTTGTTTCTTGCCTATATAAGCATTGCTCGAAAGTGTCTGCATGTGTCAGCTTTCGACTTCGACGAGCACCGCGGGCAGCTCGTCGAGGATTTCGCGGGCAAGGAAGCCAAGCCGGCCGATCCGTGCCGCAAGCCGATCACCGGCCGCCGCATGGACGTAGGTTGCCCAACACGCGCCCTGAGCGCCGCCGGCTCCTCGACCGAGGAGGCCACCGAGCGCTCCGGCCAGTACGTCGCCACTCCCGGAGGTCGCTAGCCCACCATGACCGGCACTCACCTGCCAGAGCCCTCCGTCCGGATCGGCGATGATGCCCACGCAGGACACGATCGCGGCATATCGCTCAGCCATTTCGACGGCATCCCGCTCGGGGTCCTTGGTCTCGCGGTCGAGCAGGACCTGGGCTTCACTTGCGTTGGGAGTCAGCACGAGCCGTCGCTGGACCGGCTCCAGAGCCCCACCCAGATCGGGCAGCGCGCCAAGAGCGTAGGCGTCCACCACCAGCCAGGCTGAATCGTTCAGCCGCGGTATCAACTGCGAAAGCAGGCTGGCCGTCTGATCGGCGTCGTCCAGTCCGGGTCCAGCGACCACCACATCGGCCGAAGCAAGATCATCTGCGATGCCGCTCAGATCATCGCCGACGACTGAGCCGCGACTGTTCTCCGGCAACCCGACGATGCCGGCCTCCGGCGTAGCCACCGCCAGCCCGACTGCTGCCGAGGCCGCAACCGCCATGGTGAGGTGACCGGCGCCGACCCGCAGAGCGGCTAGTCCGGCGAGCTGCGCGGCACCGGGCGTTCGCACGGCGCCACCCACCACTAGAACTCGTCCCCTGTCGTACTTTGAGTTCCCGGCCGCCGGCAGGGACCACTCCCGTAGCAGCGCAGGAGTGACCTCAGTGGGCCGCGCGGGCATCGACCTCTCCACGGTGCTCGGTGATAGGCGCGCCGGCCTGCTCGAGATGGGTCACGTCGTTGTATCGCATCAACTGCCACGATCCATCGCCGGCTCGCGCATAGTGCGTCATTGACACATTGCGAACGGGATCTACCGCACCGATCTCAAGCACCTGCTGCTCGCTGAGATGTTCGCAGACGTAGCGGAAGAGCAGCACCAGCGCGTCATGGCACATGATCACAACGCGGGTCCCGTCTGGCAGATCGTTCAGGTCACGCAGGAAGCTCCGCACCCTCAGCACGACATCGGCCCAAGATTCACCGCCGGGTGGACGGTGATAGAACTTTCCGAGCCAGCGTCGGCGCTGTGCCTCCACCGGATACTGATTTGCCACACCAATTGTGGTCAGCAGGTCCAGTACACCCAGCTCCCGGTCGCGTAGCCGCTCATCAACTGCGATCGGCAGCGAAAGCCCAGCGCTTGCCACCGCGACTTCGGCAGTTTGGTACGCGCGGACATAGGGCGAAGACCAGATCAGGGTCGGAACGCCGTCAGACAAGGCCGCCTGGAGGCCAGGACCTAGGGCCTGTGCTTGCTGCAGGCCCACCGGTGACAGCGGCACGTCGGCGTCGCGCTGGTCGATCACGATGACTTCGGCCTGCGCCGCGTTGGCGGTGGCCGCGGCGGCGTTTCCCATACTTTCGCCGTGACGAATCAAGATCAGTTCGGTCACGGCCATCTCAAGATGCCTTTCTTTCACGCAAGGTGCGTCCTTAGTTGGTGCACTGCAGGTCAGCCCGGTAGCCGGCGCCAGTACATCGTAAGAGCACGGTCGCGGTTCCCCGGTGCCCGTCGGTAGGCGTCCGGTACTGGATTGCCGGTAGCAGCTTTCTGATCGACGTTGATATCAGCAAGGAGTGCACGCAATCGTGCATATCTAGCGATGATGGGAAAAGAAGGGGACTCAGCCGTGTTGTACGGGCTCGAACAAACCCTCCGCTAGCGCATCAACTCCACCCATGTGGACCAAGCGAACCGGCAGGATAACTCTCGATCGGTGGCTGGTCGGTCCGCCAGGCGTTTAGCACGGGATCGATGATCCGCCAACACTCCTCCGCTGTGTCACCGCGGACCGAGAGCAGCGGGTCGCCGTCCAGCACACCGGCAAGCACCTCGCCATATGCCGGCAGCCGGCCGGGGTGCAGATCCGCGGTGAGAGCTACCCGGTCCAGGTGGAACGGATCGTCCGGTCCGTTCATGTTCGTTTCCAATGAGACATGGTCGGGCTGCATGACCAGTCGGAGCTGGTCGGGTGTCGGGTCGCCGCGCAAACCAGTCGGCAGGTGCGGCAGCGGTTTGAAGGTGATCAGCACCTCCTTTCGGCGGTCGCGAAGGGCCTTGCCTGATCGCAACCGGAAGGGGACCCCCGACCAGCGCCAGTTGTCGATCTCCACGGTCAGCTCGGCCAGCGTTTCGGTGTTCCTCGAGGGATCGACACCCGGTTCATCGGTGTAGTTGGGCACTTGTCGTCCCTCGATCGACCCGCTGGTGTAGCGGGCTCGCTTGGCCGCGCCGATCGGGTCGTTGTTCCATGGCTGGCAGGCGCGCAGTACCTGTTCCTTGGCGTCGCGCAGGTCGATGGCGTCGACCGTGGCTACCGGATCCATGGCGACTAGAGCCAGGATCTGCAGCAAATGACTCTGGATCATGTCCATCAGCGCGCCCGCCGAGTCGTAGTAGCGAGCCCGATTCTCTAGCGTGAGCCGCTCATCGAAGACGATGTCGACCCGTGCGATGTGCTCATTGCTCCACAACGGCTCGAACAGACGATTCGCGAACCGTACGCCGAGCAGGTTGAGGACGGTGGATCGGCCGAGAAAGTGATCAACGCGATGGACCTGGTTCTCCGGCACAAGATGGCTGAGAAGCTCATTGAGGCTAGCGGCACTCTCGGCGTTGGTACCGAACGGCTTCTCCAGCGCCAAGGTCGTTCCCGACGGCAGTGACAGCTGCTCGAGGGCGGTGCACGACAGCACGGTCACGGCCGGTGGCAGTGCGAAATAGAGCGCTGGCGCTGGGGGTCCGGACTCGATCAGCGAGTGCAGGTCGTCCGGCTTCGTGACGTCGGCCTTCTGGTAGCGCGTCGATGACAGCACCGCATCAATCGTCTCGGCGGAAACCTTGCCCGACTCGAAGGACGTGCGCAGCCGGTCCTGCCAGGTTTTCGCATCCCAGTCTTCGCTGCCGGCCCCGAGCACAACAAGATCTCGTCGGTCCGGCTCGACGTCGAGCAACTGACCGAGAGCCGGCAGCAACAGCCGCCCGGCAAGATCACCGCTGGCTCCAAGCAGCAGGAGTGTTCCGACCGGATGTGGCATCTGACCTCCCCGAGCAAGCTGGATGCGGCACCGCGACCCTAGCAGGACAAGGCTAGATACGAGCTCGGCTCAGTGATCGTCCTTCGGGTCCCATGGCTCGAAAACGTTGCCTGGGTGCCCTTCGCCGTCAGGCCGCGGCCGGCTGGCCAGCAACCGAAACATCGGTGTCGCCAATCGGTCATAGGCCCCGGGAAGCAGACTGAATCCCAGCCGCAGGCCACGGTTACCGAACCCTTCGTGAACCACCCGGCGGGGCTGAGCAGCGGCCTGCAGAACCGCCTCCGCGGCCTCATCGACCGGAAGCATAGGCGGTGCAGGCTTCGGAGTGCGCGATCCGTAGCTCGCAGCTCTCCGCCAGATCGGGGTATCGACGCTGTTCAGCGACAGGTGGCAGATGCTGATTCCCGGCCGGTCTCGATTCTCGATCTGTGCGGTCCGAGCTAGCGCGCGCAGTCCCCATTTACTCACTGTGTATGCCCCGAGCGACGGTATTACTACGTGGCCGTTGATTGATCCGACCAACACCACGGTGCCGTTGTCGCGATCTCGCATCGCTGGCAGAACAGCACGAAGCACATTCGCCGAACCCAGCAAGTTGGTCCGTACGATGCGATCGAACACCTCCGATGGCATCTCGGTCAGCAGTCCGTATCCTGCAACGCCAGCAGAACTGACCACCAGGTCCAAGCTGCCCCAGTCGGCCAGCACGGCACCGAGCGCAGACTCAACCTCGGCAGCGACGCCAACGTCGGCAACCAGGATTCGCACTTCAGCGGGTCCACGCTCCTGGCAGCGCGCGGCAAGCTTCTCGAGCGCCGCTTCGTCGCGGGCCAGCAGCGCCAGCCGGTTGGCGTGATCGGCTGCCTTCAGGGCGACGGCCTCGCCGATGCCGCTGGAGGCTCCAGTGATCAGTGCTGTTGCGGCGGGCGGCCTACCGGTCCGCATCGGTTTCGCGCCCCCGTCGCTCCAGCTCCTCGCCATCCGGCAGTGTGATGGTCACGTCGCCACCGACCAGCATCGGACCATTGGGGCGGTGAGCTCCGTTGTGCGGGATCCGGGTTGGCTGCTGGTGGAAATCGTCACGGGTCAGCAGTATCTCATTCGCTAGGGCGAATGCGGTCCCCCGCGGAATCAACGCCACATTGCGGCATCCGCTCTATGCCGCAGGCAGGCGGATCGTCGTAGCGGCGCACAGCCACCGCAAACGGCTACCCGGACAGGCACCAGGGTTTGGCGGGCGACGACGCCCGCACGCTAGCGTTGACCCCTACCGAGGCGAAGGAGGTCGCTCGTGGCGGACCAAGCCCGACCGGTCCTGCTGGGCGTGACGCGCGGTCAGCCCAACATCGCCCTGATCCGTGCCGCCAGGTTCGCTGCGAAGTTCGGATCCCAACTCGTCTGTGCCCATGTCGATCCCGGCCGCTACGTCGTCGAGGAACTGCCCGATGGCTCCGTGACGTCTCTGCCACTTGACCCCGATCTGCCAGAGCTGAACTACACCGACTTCGATTCCGAACTCGCCGCCCATATCACCGACGTGCTAGCCGACGAACCGGTGGAACTGGTCTTCCGCGAGCTCGCCGGCGATATCGGCTACGCGCTCGCCCGGCTGGCTGACATCATCGATGCGGAACTGATCATCGTGGGCAGCCGTCGGCATGGCATCACATCGGGGATCAAGGAGTTCTTCACCGGCTCAGTGGCAGCTCAACTGGCCCATCGGCAGCAACGGCCGGTGGTGGTGATTCCAGTCGCGCCGGTCGCACCCGGCGAGCCACTGCCCTGGGAATCCACCGCATCGCCGTGAGCGACCTGACAGGTAACTGACGCTTACTCGGCTTTCCTCGGTAAAGCACAAGTGGCCGGTTTGGACACTCATTTTGGTGGGCAAGAAGCCGGGGAAGAGTAGGCATCTCCGGCCTACGTTTACATTGTAAGCTTCTGCTTTACGCTGTAAACTAAGGTAGCTTTCAGGGGCAATCTGACCACGGCCTCGGGGCTCAAACCGAGCCGCCTGTCAGGACATCCGAAGGGAGGGACCGTGAACAGAGGACTGATCGGCACGATCATCGGCATTCTGGTGATCATCATTTTGGTGATTGTGATTCTGCAGCTCACCTAGCACTGCCGAGTATCCGGGCCGCCGGGGCGGCAACATGGCGTGCACCTGTACGCCGCCCCGGCTCGGCAGCGATGGACTCTTCGACGTCCTCGCCCGCGATGATCTCGGCCTCGGAAGCTCGAGCGGCTTGTTCCCACAATGTTCGGGTTGGGCGGCGCTCGACAAACGCCTGGGTGACGCTCAAATCAGCGTCGCCTAGATCTGAACTGGTCAAGTCCCCAAACAACTCGAGCAGCCGGTGCACCAGATCCGTTCGAGTGCCCGTCCGAAGCGCCTCCCGTTCGGCAATCTCGAGCCATGCCAGCACATCGCCAGCCGGGATAGAAGGCTCGTAGCGTTTGGCCGTCAGATGCGCTGAACTCGCCCGCAAGAGTTCACTCTCGGCCTCACTGCCGCGCCAGCTGGCCAAGACCTCGTCAACCTCCAGCCCGTAGCGTTCCGCCAGCACTACCGATTCCCCTAGTGCCATCGCAGTCGCAGCCACGACCAGTTGGGCGCACGCTGTTGCAACTTGGCCCGAACCAACACCTCCCATGCGGGTTGACCGGCCGAGCAGATCGAGGACCGGGCATACGTCCAGATAGGCGGCGGGACTGGCACCGACCATGATCGACAACGTCCCGCTCGCGATCGCCTCCAGCCGACCCATCAGCGGTGCGTCGACGACTCGGAGGAGGCCCGTCGAGCTTTCGGGCAATCGCCGAGCCAGATCGCGTGCTTCGTCCGGTGGGATCGGGCTGCCGATGAGGAGCGTCGTCGGACTGTGCACCCCCGCCTGCAGCCCGCTTGGGCCGGTCAACATCGCGTTTAGCTCGTCCAGGTCCCGAAGGACGATGATCACTACTTCGCTCCGGGCTGCCAGGTCGGCGGGACTCGCGGCCCGCCGGGCACCTGTGCGCTCCAGCTCGGCCACCCGATGAAGATCGCGGCCGAAGATCGTCAGGTTGGCTCCGCTTGGTCGGGTGTCGAGCAGGCGCCGTGCCACCGCCGCTGCCCGCAACTCGGTGCCGAGAACGCCAACCGTCCGTGGGAATGCCCGAGAGCGCACGCCAGCGACCTCCACCACGCAAACACACTAACCAACACCGACCGCGACACGCTCTTGATGCGTAGCGGCGCGCCCGCGGAAGTTGTCTCGCGGACGTTAGATCGACGTCCGACCCCTGTCAGCCCGTTATCTCCTCGCCCCGCGCCATGACCAGCTGGATCAACATCTCTAGTCGCGGACTGAGGTCGATTTCGCCGACCTGGATTCGTCGATCTCCATAGCTGATCGAATAAAGGAAACGATCCGCCTGTCCCGGGCCGGCACCGGGCGCCGGTAAAGCGTCTTGAGCGCCACGTTCGCGTTCGATGTCCGCCAGTATGCGGCGAATGTCAGATCCTTCCCGGTCTGCGCCGAGGTCGAGTTGGTAGGTACGGGTAATTCCGGCTACGCCTCCGGTGCGGCGGACCGAGACGTACTGTGCCGGATGCTCTGAGGTCACGGTGCTGGCCTGGTTGTCCGAGAAGGCATCAAGTCCACCCTGGAACAGGTCAACCGCCGTCCAGGCTCGGCGGACCCGGTCCGCCATGTCGGGATCGTCCGGATGAAGCCGGGTTGCGGCGGCGATGGTCGCGTTGGCGAACGCGACGAAACCGCTGTTCTGGTCGACATCGGTCGAGGTGAGGGCGGCATACCAGATCTGACCCGGGCCGTCCCAACTAGGGCCGCCAAGATCGGTCGCCAAGAGTGCGAACGCCCGATTCGGAATACCGGAGTTGATGTGAACTCCGCCGTTGTCGTCCTCGGTCTGTACATAGTCCTTCATTGAGGCAACCTGAGGGTCCTTGCCGAGGACCGGGTCGTCGTACGCCGTACCGGGCTCCAACATCGACCGCAATGCCTTGCCTTGTACGGTCGGCAGGAAGATCCCCTGCCCGATGAGCCAGTCTGCCTGCTCCGCTGTCTCGCCTCGGGCGTACTGCTTGACCATGGAGCCGAAAACATCGCTCATGGATTCGTTGAGTGCACCTGGCTGATCGGCGTAGCTGAATCCCGCGGTGTATTGGGTGACGCCGTGAGTGAACTCATGCGCCAATACGTCGATGGGCTTGGTGAAGCGTTCGAACGTGCGGCCATCGCCATCGCCGAAAACCAGCTGAGTCCCATCCCAGAACGCGTTGTCATAGTTCTGGCCGTAGTGCACCGTGGCCAGCATCGGACTGCCGCGGCCATCAACCGCCTGTCGGCCGAACGCAATTTCGAACAGCTCCAGTGTCTGGCCCGACCAGTCGAACGCCTCGTCGACGGCCGAATCGCCGGTCGGCGGCTGACCGTCTATCCGAGCCAACGTGCCGGGTAGCTGCTCACTGTTGCCCGCATCCGAAATCTCCCGAGTGCTGGGAGTCGCCCGAGCCGGTAGCTCGGCGGAGGCGACCCGGTCGGCTCTCGCCCGGCGCTCAAGCAGCCGCTGATCGATGCGTAATGTCCGCGAGCAGCTCGCACTGGCCTGCGGATCGCTACTGTAAGTCGCGATCCGGCGCAGCAGATAGGGCGGAATGAAGCTACATAGCATGGCAAACTTGTCCCTGCTTCTTGACGGCGGACACCCTAGCAAGTCAGGCTGAAGTCATAGTCGGGTTTGTTGTGAAGTCGCCGCACAAGTCCGATTCGCGGCCTCGATCGAGGGCACGCGCTCGGTGACGGCCACCTGGAACAGGTGACGATTCCTTCGGCCACGAGGGCCAGGACCGAGTTCGTACCCAACTTCGGAGGGCCGGGGAGCTAGACGCGTTGGGAGAGGGATGGACCTAACGCGATTTTGGTGTGTCCTCTTTAGGCCATGTCATCAACCTGCCACCATTTTGGGATGACTTCCCCGCCCAGCGTTGCTTACGGTCTTTGCAACGTCAGGAATTCCGCGGGTGCCGCACTCACCAAAGGCCTCGCGGAGAAACGGAAGGAATTGTCCATGTCTTCAACTCGCGTGCCGGTCCGAGTCCGCGTTCTCGCCGCCGCATTAGCCGCCACAGCTCTACTAGTTGGTGGTGTGGCCGCAGCCGAAACCGCCGCTGATGCTGGCCGGGGCATTGCTGTTCACAGCGCGGGCCGCGGCATCTAAGCCAAGCGTCCTCATCTAAGGCTGCGACCAGACATCTGAATCCGCAGCCCCAGTTCCTCGGGGGAAGTGCCTGAGTCAGGCCAGGCATAGTTTCCAGATCTTCCTCAATGGAAGCCCGGGTTGCCTGACGTTCCCGGGGGTGGGTTGTCGATGTGAGCGGTGGCCCACCAGCCGAACGGATCTTTCCCCAGGATTCGCTCGGAACTCCCCTTGGGCCACGCCCGCGGTTCGGATCGGACCGCGGGCGTGGCTTACCTGGGTCGGGAGTGTCGGAAGAGTAAGACTCAAGCGCCGCGCGAAATCGGCAGAGGCTTCGGCCTCTTCCTGTTCGCGCCATGCCTCGCGGTTGCGCCGTTTGAGATCACGCCGGACCCGTTCGGCTTCAGGCCATTCGTGCCGGAGGCAACCGGCGTCGCTCCAGCCAACAATGCGTTCGGGGCATTCTGCAGCGCGGCGGCCGAGATCGAGTTGACGCCGTTTTGGTTTCCGAGCGACTCCAGGCGAACTAATGCGGCGCCAAGCTGCAGCCTGGTCGTCACCCCGAGCTGGTCCATCAGTTCTGAAATCCAGCGCCGGACTGAGCGCACATTGATCCCGAGGCTGGTGGCAATCGCGCTGTCGGTGGACCCTGCCATTAACAGCGAGACCAGCATCTGGCGGCGGGGATCGCTGTCTGGCAGCCCTGCCGCGGCGATTGGCACTGCGTTATCCCAGACGGCCTCAAACAGCCATTGGAGCGCTTCGACCAGGGTGGGATGTTGCACCACCGACATGACCAGCTCATGCCCCGGCAGGTAGGAACGCATTGAAGGAATCATTGCTATTTGAGCATCCACAATGATCAACTTCATCGGAACCGGGGCGGTGCGGGAGTCCTCACCCTTCTCCGCGAACATGACAAGCTCCTTGAGCCGTTCGGAGTCGAAGCCCGGGTGGTAGATGCACCGCAGTCCGGCGCCGCGTTCTAAGGCTTGCCACTCGGACGATTCCGCGCTGATCGCCTCGATATTCGCCGCCGCGTGGTCTTCACCGTACGGCGGCTTGTCGAACATGCAGATCTCTTTTTGTGCTGAAGCGCAGATATCCCGGTTCACGGCCAAAATCGCTTCCCGGCCGATGATGATGCGAACTTCGTCACTCTGGGATTGCGAAGAGGCCATGATTTGGCTGTGCAGCGATTCGGCGGCTGCGCTGGCCATCTCAACTTCAGAGAGCCGCTGTGCCCGTAGCGCCTTCACTACCTCCGGCAAGGGAAGCGCCTGCCAGAGTCCCCCTGACAACTCTGTCGCGAGGCCCAATCGCCTGAGTTCCTCGAGGCTCGCCTCGATGCCATTGCTCCGATGAGTCAGGTCCATCAGATGGGCGGTCGTGGTACCTCGGCTGATGGGTGCGAGCACGACATAGACCGCCTCGGCATCCGCACTAACGCCTAGCGGCTGTAACATGACCTTCCTCCGGAACCGGCCTGAAGAAACCGAACATCACGGACCAGCGATCCCCGAGACCGAACCGGTTACGCTGAGCCACGTCCAGCGATTCTTCTCGCTTGTCGATCGTCTCACACGACCCAATAGGAGTGGTAACTATGGCCGAACTCGCTGAAATCGGGGTGACCGGCCTCGCCGTGATGGGTCGCAATCTGGCCCGCAACTTCGCCCGCCACGGGCACCGGGTAGCCATACACAACCGGAGCTACGCCAGAACCGAGTCGTTGGTGGCCGAGGCAGCATCGGAAGGGACCTTTTTGCCCTCCGAAACCCTTGCTGACTTCGTCGCCTCGCTGGAAAGGCCGCGGCGAGTTCTCATCATGGTGAAGGCGGGGCCGGGGACAGATGCGGTGATTGAGGACCTGGTCCCGCTGCTGGACGAAGGCGACATCGTCATCGACGCCGGCAACGCCCACTTTCCCGACACGATCCGTCGCGAAGCGCAGCTGAGGGAGCATGGCTTGCACTTCGTCGGAACTGGAGTCTCCGGTGGCGAGGAGGGGGCGCTGAACGGTCCCTCGATCATGCCGGGCGGCTCCCGCGAGTCGTACGAGTCGCTCGGACCGTTGCTGGAGAGCATTTCGGCGAAGGTCGACGGCGAACCATGCTGTACCTATGTCGGCCCGGACGGAGCCGGCCACTTCGTCAAGATGGTGCACAACGGCATCGAGTACGCCGACATGCAGTTGATCGCCGAGGCGTATGACCTGATCAAGCAGGCGACCGGTGCCAATGCCGCCGATATGGGCAAGATCTTCCAGACCTGGAATGAGGGTGACCTCGAATCGTTCCTGATCGAGATCACCGCCCAGGTACTGGGCCATGTGGATGGAAGGACGGACCAAGCCTTCGTCGACATTGTGCTCGACCAAGCAGAGCAGAAGGGCACCGGGCGTTGGACGGTGCAGAATGCACTTGATCTTGGTGTGCCGATCACCGGCATTGCCGAGGCGACTTTCGCACGGGCCCTGTCCGGATCGGTGCCACAACGCCAGGCAGCTCGAGGCAAGCTCCCGGCGCACACCGGCGAATGGCATGTCACCGATCGGGAAGCGTTCGTCGAGGACGTACGCCAGGCGCTCTATGCGTCAAAGGTGGTTGCCTATTCGCAGGGCTTTGATCAAATCGCAGCAGCGAGCGCGGAGTACGACTGGAACATCAACCGTGGTGCGATGGCTCGGATCTGGCGCGGCGGCTGCATCATCCGGGCCCGGTTCCTCAATCGGATCACTGAGGCGTACGAGCGGAATCGCGACTTGCCCTTGCTGCTGGCCGACGACTATTTCACCGACGCGGTCGGGTCATGTTTGGCGGCATGGCGGCGAGTCGTGGCAGGCGCCGCACAAAACGGCGTCCCAACCCCGGCGTTCTCCTCATCGTTGGCCTACTACGACGGCATCCGCGCCGAGCGTCTGCCAGCGTCGCTGATTCAGGGTCAGCGCGACTTCTTCGGTGCGCACACCTATCACCGGGTCGACATGGATGGCAGCTTCCACACCGAGTGGAGCGGCGATCGAAGCGAGGTCGAGGTCGGGCCGACCTTCGTCCGCGAGGTCGTCGAGCCCAAGGAGGCCGATAAGGTCGACACTCCGCCGCAGTGACCGCCCGGGCAAGGGTGAAGAGGGCGGGCCGGTTGGCCGGCGCAGCGACCGACCGAGTCCGCAACGCGGTGCAGACCCCACGCTTTCGTAGCCGCGCCGAGCGGTCGGGACTCATTCCCAACGGCGCGGTGGCCCTCTACTTCGCGACTGCTCCGCACAATCTCTACCAGTTCGAGCTGTGGCGGCGACCGCTGGAGCGGCTGGCTGAGGAGCGACCGGTCTTCGTGATCGTCGACCGACCAGATACCGGTGACAAGGTGCTCGCCTCCACTCGGCTGCCCGTGGCCTTCGCGCGAAGTAGCGCGCACCTCGAGGAGCTCGTCGACGACCGCGACGTCCGGGTTGTGCTGTACGTCAATCAGGTCGACTCCAACTTCCGGATGCTCGGGTTTCGAAGGCCGGTGCACGCGCACCTCGGACACGGGGAAAGCGACAAGTCGGCCAGCGTTTCGAATCAGCTCAAGGCCTATGACCTGGTCTTCGTCGGCGGGCCAGCCGGCCGGGATCGACTGAGCTCAGCTTTGCGCGGGTTCGACGCGGACGCCCGTACGGTGGCGATCGGGCGGCCGCAGCTCGACCACGACTATCCCGGCGCACCGCAATGGACGCGAGACTCTGATGTACGGATCTGGTATGCCCCCACCTGGGAGGGGGACCGACCCAGCCTGGCCTACAGTTCACTAGCCAGCCATGGCGTCGATCTCGTGCAAGGCCTGCTCGACAACCCGGCAGTGCGCTTGATCTATCGTCCCCACCCGCGAACCGGGAGCGTCTCCGCGAAGCACGCAGCCGCCGATCGCCGTATCCGCCATCTACTGGCCGGGCAACGAAGCCGTCACCTAGTCGACGTCGGAAGCTACGGCTGGCAGTGGCAGTTCGCAGATGCCTGCATCACCGACATCTCGGCCGTCGCCTACGACTGGTTGGCGACCGGCAAGCCGCTAGTCATCACTGAGCCGGTCGCCCGCAAGGCCTTTCGCCCTCCGTCTCCGCTGTTGGACCGCTTGCCGCTGCTGCGGGTCGAAGACGCTGGTCGAGTCCTGAGCTGGTTGCACGCCCTCGGCCTGGGCCTGGAAGCGGCGTCGAGCGATTCTCGGCTGAGCGAGCTGGTGGCCTACTACTTCGGTGACACGGCGAACCGAGCCAGCAGCAGGCGCTTCGCCGCCGCCATCGAGCACGCGTACTCGCTCGGGTGCGAGAGCGGAAGCTGACGAGCGCGCGCCGCCTCGTCAGAGACCGCGCAAGAAGTCCACGTCGTCGTCAGGTGCCTTGGGGCGATCTTGCTTGTTGCTGATCCCGAGAGACTTCGCGTTCGGTCGTCCCAGGAGCAACCAGCAGACGGAGCCGGCGAGTGGCAGGAAGATAATGGCTGTTGCCCAGAGCCAGCGGGGCATCCGGCGAACCGAGAGCGATGGCGCCTGGGCCACTTCTACGATGCAGTAGATCGCGAGCAGCGCCACCATGACGATCGGCAGGTAACGGCCCATAGACCAGATTATGCGCCGCACCGGTGGCGGGGACAACCACGTCGTTAGCATGGGCGGATGCTCAATTCCCGGGCGATTCCGGCCGTTCGGCGGGCCTGTTGACCTCAGCGGCCGGCGGCGCAGAACGGCCAGCGAGACCAAGCATCGCCGAACTGAAGGCGGTGACGCAGCCGGAGTCCGTGACCGGCCGACGCAATAGCGAGCACTGGGCAGCTGACCTCTACCTGCGACGCCTCTCGCCGTACCTGACCCGAGCGTTGCTTCCCACTCCCGTTACCGCCAACGGCGTTACCTGGATGATGATCCTCGCCGGTGCCGGGGCCAGCCTTGCGCTGGCCGTTCCGGCCTTTTGGGGTGCCGTGACCGCGGCTCTACTCACCCAGTTACAGATGCTCCTCGACTGCTGCGACGGCGAGTTGGCTCGGTGGCGGAAGACCTTCTCGGCCCGAGGGTTCTTCCTGGACAAGGTTGGCCACTACACCGCCGAAGGCTTGATACCGATCGGCCTAGGAGTGCGTGCCGATGGCGGTCTCAGATCGATCGGCGGCTGGACTACCTTGGGTGCTTTGCTCGCCGTCGTGATCCTATGGAACAAGGCGCTCAATGACGCCGTGCACGTCACCCGCGCAGTCTCTGGCCTGCCCCTGCTCGCCGACCGCGATGAGTCCGTCGCTCCAACAGTGGCCACCGTCCGGCGGCTCCGCGCGGCCGCTCGCTTTCTGCCGTTTCATCGAGCTTTCCACTCCGTAGAGCTCACCCTCCTCGCTCTGCTGGCGGCAGTGGGGGATCTGTGGCTCGGCGACTTGGCCGCTACCCGGGCGCTGCTCGTCATTCTGCTTCCAGTGGCGGGGCTGACCGCCGGCGGGCACCTGCTCGCTATTCTCACCTCGGCACGGCTGCGGTGAGCCTCTCGGTCGGCGCAGTCTTGCTCACCATGGGCAATCGGCCAGAGCAGTTCACCAAGGCGTTGAAAACCCTGCAAGTCCAGCGCGACGTCAAGCTGCAGATCGTGCTGGTCGGCAACGGCTACGAGATTCCTACCCGCCCCGGCGTGAGCGTGATCAACTTGCCGAAAAACATCGGCTGCCCGGCAGGCCGCAACGTGGGCGCCGCCTCCCTGACCACTGACATCTTGTTCTTCTACGATGACGACGCCTGGCTGCCGGACGATCGCACGCTCGCCAAACTTGTGGAGCTTATGGAGCACCACCCCGAGGTGGCCGCTGTGCAATGTCGTCCGGTCGACCCCGTCGGCTTGCCAGCACCTCGGCGTTGGCAGCCGCGGATGGTCCGGTGCAACCATTCTCCGACGGGAGAGGGCCCCGCGGTGTGGATCTGGGAGGGTGTCTCTGCGGTGCGCCGCGACGTCTTCGAGAAGGTGAGCGGCTGGCCGGGCCATTTTTTCTTCGGCCATGAAGGCATTGACCTCATGTGGCGGATCTGGGAGATGGGCTACGTCGGCTGGTACGCCGCAGACCTGGTCGTACACCATCCGGCGACCAGCGCCAAGCGGCATGAGTTGTATTTCCGGACCAATGCTCGGAACCGGGTTTGGGTCGCTCTGCGCAACCTTCCGGCGCCGCTCGTGCCGGTGTACCTGGCAACCTGGACGGTCATTACCCTGCTCCGTGAATGCCGCCGCCCCCGTGGCCTGCTTGCTTGGGCCGCTGGCTTCGTCGAGGGTTTGCGAGGGGGGTGGGGCGAGCGGCGGCCGATGTCGTGGCGTACCGTCTGGCGGCTGACCAAGGCGGGCCATCCCCCGGTGATCTAGCACTGGATCGGCTCGCGCGCGAACAGCACCCGATCACACTCGACCGGCGACACACGGGGATCGGGGCGAGCGGAACTGGCCCGCATCCCGTGCCCCTTTACGCCGCCCCGCTCAGATCGCCGCGACGAGAAATCCGGCGGCGAGGCCGAGGCTGGTGATCAGCTCCGCCAGGCTGGTGGCCTTGAGCACCGAAATAAGGTCGCGGCCTGTGCCGCCGGTGATCACGATCCGTACGGCAGCAATGATCGCGATCAGACCGACCAGGCCGAGCAGCGCCCACCACGACGTCAGGCCGGCGACGATCATGATCATGACTGCGCTGACGGCGATCAAGATCAGGTAGAGCCCCCGGGTACGGCGGTCACCGATCCGAGTAGCTAGCGTGCGTTTCCCCACTGCGTGATCGCCCTTGATGTCGCGGAGGTTGTTGGCCACCAAGATGGCACAGGCCAGTGCCCCCATGCCGATGCCGGTCAGCAGCAACGCCAGCGATACCTGCCCGGTCTGTACGTAGCCGGTGCCGCATGTGGCTACCAGCCCGAAGAAGACAAACACGAAGACCTCGCCAAGGCCGAAGTAGCCGTAGGGCCGTTTCCCGCCCGTGTAGTACCAAGCTGCAAGGATCGAAGCGGCGCCCACCGCCAGCAGCCACCACTGCTGTGAAACCCATACCAGGGCCACTCCGGCCAGGCCGGCGATCCCGAAGCATCCGAAGGCGGCCACCTTGACGGTTGCAGGCCGGGCGAGCCCGGAGCCAACCAGGCGCACCGGACCAACCCGGGCGGCGTCCGCACCACGGATGCCGTCGGAGTAGTCGTTCGCGTAGTTGACACCCACTTGCAGTGCAATCCCGACGACAAGTGCCAGCGCCGCTCGCAGCAGGGAGAAACCACCTTCGAAAAAGGCGATGGCACTTCCGGCAACGACCGGCGAGATAGCGGCCGGCAGCGTACGCGGCCGTGCGCCGGCCAGCCACTGGGCAGCCGTCGGCGAGGCCACGGCAGACATCATTGACGGCTTCCAGATTGACGGCTTCCCGCGAAGCCAGCGCGGTTCAGCTGCGCCAAGAGCCGCTGCCGATCGATCTTGCCGCTCGACGTACGCGGCAACGTGTCGAGGTGCACCAGCCGCCGCGGGACGGCGTGGCTCGGCAAGGTCTGAGAGAGAAAAGTGCGAAGATCCTCAATCGAGCCATCGCCGTCGGTGACTGCGACGATCGTGGTGCCCCACTTGGCGTCGGCCACTGCGACGAGCGCGAGGTCGGCGCCGGCCAAGTCAGGCCAGCAACGGCAGGCCTCCTCCAACGAGGAAAGATCGACATTGACCCCCCCGGTGATTACCTGGCCGTCGAGTCGCCCTCGGACCCGAAGCCGGCCGTCCGTGGTCCATTCGCCGCGATCTTCGGTGATCACCGTGCCGTTCCGCAGTGTTTCCTGTGTCAGGTCCGGGCGCAGTCGATAGCCCGAAAAGTTCATCGGTGAGGTGATCAAGAT
This sequence comes from Actinomycetota bacterium, assembly GCA_046732135.1. GTDB lineage: Bacteria > Actinomycetota > Actinomycetes > Propionibacteriales > Propionibacteriaceae > Microlunatus. Next base: position 5,476 of record JBKPML010000099.1, on the reverse strand, counting down.
CCGATTAGTCCCCGGTTCCAGGTCGATCGAAACGCCGTCCAGCGGCCTCTGGTCGTAGACGCAGCCGCCGCAGGTCTCCGTCATCCCGTAGGACACGACAATTGGGATCTTCCTCCGCTCTGCCCCTCGTCGCACGGAAGGGTCAAGGCTTGAGCCACCCACCAGCACTGCGTCCAGCGCCGCCAGAGCCTCTGAAATTCGTGGCTGGGTCAGTGCCCGGGCGAGTTGCGCGGGCACCAGCGCAAGGTAGCGGCGCCCTCGCATAGTCCCGAGCGCGGCCGGGAGGCCAGCCAGATCCGAGCCGACGGGGTGCACCGCGGTATCTGCAATGACCGCCCTGGCCAACACCATCAACCCGGCAACGTAGTTGGTTGGTGTCGCCAACGCCCAGTCGCCAGGCCCGCCGAGTCGATTGTGAGCCGCCGCAACTGCACTCCGGATCGCCGTGGCCGACAGCACGGCCGCCTTCGGTCGGCCGGTCGAACCGGAGGTGCCGAGAACTACGGCAGCATCCGGCTCCGAAACCTGTTCCTCGAGCCGGAGCGTGGCCAGCAGCGTGTCCCGCTCTATGCCGGCATCCGGAAGCGGCGCGATCGGCGCACCGCCGTTCAGCGCTTCGGCGAGCGCGGTTCGAACCGAATCCGAGCTGACCGGCCGCAGTATGCCGCGCTGGCCGACCCTGGTCACGACACAAGGCTAGTGAGTCTCAATAGCCTGTGGCGGCGAGCCGCTGGTGTTATCCAGCGGATCCAGAAATTAGGCGGAAGTTAGAATGCAGCAATGGATCAGTATGAATACGCCAGACTGTTGGAGTACTCCCTCGACAGTGACAATAATTCCGCGCGCCATCAAAGCTTTGCTTATGTGCTGCAGACAGAGACTGGTTCCACTGTGCTGCAGCAGACGTCCCTACTAGCGGCCCTCAACGAGATCGGCCGCCAGGGATGGATGGTGTATGAGGTCATTCACCCTAATCAACCGCACAGCGCTCGGGGATCGATGAGCGAGACGTATCTCGATGGTTTTCGGCAACGGCACGGTTGGCGACCCCGGATGGGGGTCCTGGGCGGGCAAAGATCTTTGCAACGGATATTGCGCTAAGCGGTCTGCGCCATCTAGAATTCGGCGTTTTGATTCGGACTTGCAAATCCAATGACAGAGTCTGGACCAGACATAAACCTTGCCTCCGAATTCGCCCGGCAATTGGGGAATTCATAACCGATGGCAAGATGGGCGCGTGGCGGAGCAGAGTACGTTCGAGGACTTGCTCCAGTTCGCAGGGCGGGGGCGCCAAGGAATGGTGCACGTCTATTCGATCGACCTTCGCGCTCGATTCCGTGGGATCGACACTCGGCAGGGCATGGTCTGGCGCGGTCCCTCCGGCTGGGCTGAATGGAGCCCGTTCCTGGAGTATCCGGCAGGCGAGGCGGCGACGTGGCTGCGCGCGGCAATCGAATCCGCCGAGATTGGATGGCCGGCGCCCGTTCGGACAAGCGTGGCCGTGAACTGCACAGTTCCGGCCGTCAGCCCGGAAGAGGCCCATCGGGTGACCCTTGTTTCAGGCTGCAGCACCGCCAAGGTCAAGGTCGCTGCAGTGGGCGAGTCGCTGGCCGATGATCTGGCTCGGGTCGAAGCTGTTCGCGACGCGGTGGGTTCAACGGGGCGAGTGCGGGTTGACGCGAACGGTGGCTGGGACGTCGACACTGCCGAGCGGGCTCTCCGGGCGCTTGCCGGCTTCGATCTGGAGTATGTGGAGCAGCCGTGCGCAGCGGTGGAGGAGCTGGCCGAATTACGGCGGCGGCTCGCGCGGGGTGGGATCGATGTGCGCATTGCGGCCGACGAGTCCATCCGGCGCAGCGCCGATCCGTACCAGGTCGCCGAGCTTGCTGCTGCTGACATTGCCGTGCTCAAAGTCCAGCCGCTGGGTGGCGTACGAGCCTGCCTCCAAATCGCCGAGCGCATCGGATTGCCGGTCGTCGTGTCCAGCGCCCTGGAAACCTCGATCGGAATCAGGGCCGGGCTGGCCTTGGCGGCCGCCCTGCCAGAGCTGCCCTTCGCCTGCGGCTTGAACACTGTGCCGTTGCTGAAAGACGATCTTGCCGAACCGCCGCTCGTCGCCATGAATGGTTGGTTGCCGGTGCGCGATGTGACGGTCGACCCAGTACGGCTGCTGGCGGCGGAGGCACCGACGGGCGTCGCGGAGACATGGCACGCACGACTCCGGCAGGCCGAGCAATCGATGGCCAAGGATCTGGCATGATCGGGTTAAGCGGTCGCAACGCGAGCCACTGCGCCGGTGTCGTGATCAAGGAGCTGGTCAGCCGCGGCATGCGGGACGTCGTGTTGGCGCCTGGCTCACGTAGCGCGCCCTTGGCGTACGAGGCGTTTGAATGGGATCGGCAGGGACTGCTCCGGCTGCACGTACGGATTGACGAGCGGACTGCCGGATTCCTCGCCCTCGGCCTGGCAAAGGCATCTGACTCACCCGTTGCGGTGGTGACGACCTCCGGTACGGCGGCCGCGAATCTGCACCCAGCGGTGCTGGAGGCTTGGCACAGTCACGTGCCGCTGGTCGTGATCACGGCCGATCGGCCGCATGGCATGATCAACACCGGCGCGAATCAAACTACGCAGCAAGATCAACTCTTCGCGTCTCACGTTCGCGGGTCGGCTTCGCTGCTCGATGCATCCGGCGATCCGCAGTCCTGGCGTTTCGAGGTTTCGAGGCTGGTCACGGCAGCGCGTGGCCTGCGCAGCCGCTTGCCTGGACCGGTGCATCTCAATGTGTCGTTCTCGGAGCCGCTGACTCCCGACCCGGCCGAAGCGATCCACGCTGAGTCTGCCGCTGCTGTTGGCCTTGTGCAGCCGTTTGGATCCACCGAGCCGCTCCCTTTGACGGACGACCTTGCGACCGTCGTGGTCGCCGGTGATTGCTCACCGGCAGATGGGCGAGCGGCGCTTGACCTGGCCGCTGCTGGAGGGTTCCCGGTGTTGGCGGAGCCGTCAAGCAATGCCCGCCGCGAGCCGCTCGCGATCTCCTGTTATCGCCTGCTCCTGGGCACCGCCCTGGCCGAACAGATCCAACGAGTCATTGTTTTCGGTCATCCGACATTGTCCCGGCCCATCAGCCGGCTGCTCGGCCGAGCTGACGTCGAGTTGATCATTGTCTCGCGCTATGCGGATTGGGTTGATCCGGGCCGGCGGGTTCCGCCGGTAGTGGATGCGGTGGTAGCGCGGAAGCCGGGCGATCATTCCTGGCTTGAGCGCTGGTTGGATGCCGATGCCAAGCTCCGACCTGCGCTCGATCAGCTTCTTGACCAGGAGCTTGTGCTCACCGGGCCAGCTCTGGCAGGTGGCCTCTGGGCCAGTCTGAACGATCAAGATGTGCTGGTCGTCGGCTCGTCCAATCCCATCCGGGATCTTGATCTGGCTCCGATCACGTCGGGCCCACCTGTGGTTTATGCCAATCGCGGCCTCTCTGGCATCGATGGCACCGTGTCCACCGCAATGGGCATCGCGTTGGCAACAGCCCGTCCGACGCACGCGCTGGTCGGCGATCTCACCTTTCTGCACGACAGCACCGGCCTGATTGTCGGCCCCGACGAGGTGCACGCGGACCTCAGGATTGTGGTCGCCAATGACAACGGCGGCAGCATCTTCGCGACCTTGGAGCAGGGCGAACCCGACCTGGCGGCCGGGTTCGAACGCCTCTTCGGAACCCAGCACGATGTTGATCTTGCTGCCCTGGCCTCGGCAACCGGAGCCCGATACGCCCGTATCGGCACTACGGAGGAGCTGCGTGATCTGCTGTCCGATCCACCGATCGGAATCGAGATCGTCGAAGCTCCGATCGATCGTGCACACCGACGCGACCTCGATCTGGCGCTGCAGGCTCTTGCCCAGCCATTCGGATGATCAGTTCCAGGCTCGGTGCAGTGCGACGATGCCACCGGAGACGTTCCGCCACGCCACGTCCCGCCAGCCCGCTGCCGTGATCATCTCTGCCAGTCCCTGCTGATCCGGCCAGGCCTGAATCGACTCGGCGAGGTACTCGTACGCGGCCGGGTTCGACGAAACGATTGAGGCGATTCTCGGCAGGGCCGCGGCAAGATAGCCGTCGTACAGGCGGCGGAACGGCGGCCACCTCGGAGTGGAGAACTCGCAGATCACCAGTCGTCCACCAGGTCGGGTGACTCGCGCCATCTCGCTCAGTGCGGCCGCTGGATCCTCGACATTGCGCAGCCCGAATGTCATTGTCACCGCCTCGAAGCTGACGTCGCGGAAGGGCAGCCGCAGCGCGTCACCGGCGAGGAAGGACATGTGGGGCAGCCGCTGTTTGCCCACAGTAAGCATGCCGAGAGAAAGATCGAGAGCCGCGACAAAGGCCCCGGCTTCGGCGAAAGGGACGCTGGAGGTTCCGGTGCCGGCGGCGACGTCGAGGATCCGCTCGCCCGGCTTTGGCTCCACCGCCTCGACGACGAGCCGCCGCCAGGCACGATCCTGACCGAGCGACAAGACATCATTGGCGAGGTCATAGCGAGCCGCCACCCGATCGAACATCGCCGCGACATCCCGCTGCCGCTTCGCCAGCGTCGCCCGAGCCGCTCCCGGCTCCCTTTGCGCTGCCACGCCCCCACCCTAAAGGGCCCTGTGGTTTCCCACGTTTACGTGGGAAACAAGCACCTTACCCACGAAGCTTCATAGGTAAAGTGCCAGTTTCCCACGTAAACATGGGAAACTGCGGGCACCTGTCGCTCACCTTAGGTACGGGCGTCGCTTAGAACTGGGCAGCAGCCTGGATCGGCGGGTTGGGCACGTCGGAGCCGTCGGCGGGTTAGATCGTGACGGCCACTCCGACGGCATCGTTGATCGGTTCGCGGAACCACTGTTTCGTGCTGGCACCGCCATCGAACAGTTCGTCGGGCCGTGCCGCCGGTGTCAGGGTCCACAGCTGGTAGCGACGGCCCTGTCCCGCGTCGGGCACATCCGTGTCGATAAAGAGGGCGCGGTTTTGTGATGGGGAGACCACGAAGGAGGCCTTGCCTCCGTTCTCCATGGTCACCGGATAGATCTTCACGCCGGGGGCGCTCATCAGCTGACTCTCCAGCTGCGCCTCGGCCAGTTGGGCCTGCCGGTTCTGGACCAGTGCGTACACCACGCCACCAAGGGCGAGGGCGACCACCATGGACGCCGCAACCACAGCAGTGAGAATCCGACTCCGCCGCCGCTGTCGGCGTAGAGCGACCTCGTCGATCACCTGCTCCGCCTGCTGGACGGGTGTCGGGTGCTCGACACGTGGCGTCTCGGCAGCAGGTGCGACTGGCTGGCCTAAGGCGGCAATGGCCGTACCTCGCTGATTGCGTCGAGGATGGAGCTGCGCAACGCCGGTGGCGGTGTGGCCACCAATACCGACGGCTCCGCAACCGTCTCGGTAAACTCCCCGACCTCTCGAGTGCAGGTGTCGCAGACCGCGAGA